>NZ_CP016033.1:2163254-2472290 GCF_001663175.1 Erythrobacter neustonensis
GCGCGCACACCGACGCGCCAAGCGATCGCAGCGCTTCCTGATCGGGAACAGCAGAGAGCGAATGCGCAGTCATCGCGACCTCGGTAGCAATCGGTTGCAGCCGTGCAAGTATCGCCATTGCAGCCGCGTAGAGCGATGCTAGGCTTGCCGGATCGGTCGATCATGGGAGGGACGGGAATGCACAATCACGCTGCAGGGAAATACACAGGGTTCGCGATGCTGCTGCATTGGCTGATCGCGGTGCTTGTCATTGTCAGCTGGCGGATTGCCGAAGGCGCCGAAGGCGCGGCCACGCGGGAGGCGCGGGGCGAGATCATGGCCAACCACTTTGCGATCGGCGTGGTGATCTTCGCCGTGGTCGCGGTGCGGCTGATCTGGCGTCTGATGAACCCCCCGCCGCCCGCGCCCGCAGGCCACAAGGGCTGGGAGCGCACGCTGGCGCGGATCGTCCATACCGCGTTTTACGTGCTGCTGCTGGCAATGCCGATCGCCGGCTGGATCGCGATGTCGAGCTTCGGCAACCGGATCAGCGTCTGGGGCCTGTTCGAATTGCCGCGGCTTCCGGTGCCGATCAACCAGGCGCTGGGCGAGCAGATTTTCGAGCTTCACGCGCTGGCCGGAACCACCTTGCTGATCCTGATTGTGGTCCACGCGCTGGGCGCGCTCAAGCATACGATCATCGACAAGGACGGCACGCTGTTCCGGATGCTGCCGTTCGGCCGGGTGCGCGGCTGAACCCAATCTGTCTTGCAGAAACGAAAAACCCCGCCGGATCGCTCCGGCGGGGTATCTTCTGTTACGGGTGGAGACCTACCAGAAGAAATTCTCGATCGCGTCTACGACCTCGCCGGTGTAGATATCGACGAGCAGGACATCGTCATAATACCTAACCCACTGGTACGGGCCGTAGGCCGGGGGCAGGCGATAGGCCCACGGATCGTTGATGAAGTACCGCGGCTGGAAGAACAGGCTGTCCAAATAGAAGCCGATGTTCACCCGGTTGTAGCGGTAATTGCGGAACGGTGCATAGTAGGCGCCCGGGCGGAAAATGCGGACATTGCTGCGACGGTAATCGTACCAGTTGTAGGTCCGGTTGTTGCGCCAGCCATTATCCCAGCGCCGGAAATCGCGGTTATCCCAGCCCTGGCGGCCGTTGTAACCCCACCGCCAGTCATTCTGCCGCCAGTTGCGACGGTCGGCCCGCCGATCGTCGCGACGATCGTCCCGCCAGCCATCGCGGCGCCCGTCGCGCCAGCCGTCGCGCTGCTCGACCCGCGTATCGCGGCGATCGCGCTGCCATGCATCACGGCCGGTCACGACGCGATCCTGCACCCGCTCGGCACGGCGATCGCCGCGCTGTTCGATCCGGCCCGCACGCACGTCGCCGCGCTGCTCGATGCGGTCGGCACGGGCTTCGGCCCGCTGTTCGACCCGCCGGGCGGCGACATCGCGGCCGCGCCGTTCAAGCCGATCGGCCTGCTGCTCGCCGCGCCGCTCGACGCGGACGGCCTGCTGTTCGGCGCGCCGGTCAACCTGCCGGGCACGCTGTTCGCTGCGCTGATCAATCCGCCGTGCCTGCTGTGCTGCTTGGACGCGGCGGGTCATTTCCTGATTGTAGGCTCGCTGCGGCGCGGCGCGTTCTGCGCGGGGCTCTTGCCGCTCTGCACGCGGGCGGTCACGCTGGCCGGGATTATCGGCAGCCTGCGCCGGAATTGCAAAGGTGAGGGCAGCAGCAAGCGCGACCAGCGATCCGCCGGTACGAGCCAAGGGGGCAAAAATTCTATTCATGGCAAGTGCCTCCAAAATTCGCCAGCCCACCACAGGCTTCCTGAGATGAACCCCCAATAGACCTGGCAGACTGTCGCGCGGATGAACCGGACCGCCGATGTTCAGAAAAATTGCGCCTACCCTGAATATTTTTGGTCAAGCTTGACGCGGACAATGCAGCCGACAAAGGCTGCGCCCCATGTTCGACACGCTTGATGCCGCATTGGCCGACTGCCGCAACCGCCTGATTCGCGCACCGCGCGATCGCAAGGCGCCGATGCATACCCCGGTGATCATCACGGGCGATGTGGATGCGCGGGTGATGGTGCTGCGCGCGTTCGACCCCGCCGCATGGACTCTTCGCCTGCACACAGATGTGCGCGCGCCCAAGGCACAGGTGATCGCAGGCGATCCGCGGGTCGCGGTGCTGTTCTATGACAAGGGCGCCAAGATCCAGGTCCGTGCACGTGGCACGGGCGTGATCGCAAGCGAGGGTGACGAGGTCGAAGCCGCGTGGGCGGCCAGCACGAACTTTGCGCGCCGCTGCTATCTTGGCGAAGGGCCGGGGGCGGCATCGGATGTGCCGACATCAGGCCTTCCGGCAGAGTTCGAGCGGACCGAACCCGATGATGCCCAGCTTTTGCCCGCCCGCGAGAACTTCGCCTTGCTCAAGATCACGCTGACGACGCTCGATTGGCTTTACCTTGCGCACACCGGGCATGTGCGCGCGCAATTCGCGCGCAAGGATGCGGCGGCGGCGTGGGAGGGGCGCTGGGTTTCGCCCTAACGTGCCTCAGGCGGCTGCCGCGATGCCGACCACGGACGGGGAGGGCGCAGGCAACAGCTTGATTTCCTCGATGTCGCTTGCGGGCACGACGTGGTCTTCCCCGCGCGCCATTGCGACGCGCAGCGCGCGCCGGGCCAGCGCGGCGAGATGCGTGCGATCCTCGGGTGCGTGGGCGGCAGCGACACCAAAGCGGACCGATAGCGGCGCGCCACCGCCGTCATGCCCGAAACGCAGCTTTGCAAGCCGGCGGCGCAGGCGATCGGCGATCCTTACCGCGGCACGCTCGTCCGCGCCCGCAACGTCGATCGTGAAGTCGTATCCCTTGCCTATCGCGAACCGGTCGTTCTGCCGCAGGCCCGCGCGCAGCACCTGCGCGATGTGGTCGCGCACCTGTTCGCGGAGCGGATGGTCCGAAGCATGGAAAGAAGACGAGTGGTGCTCGACCTGCCCGTGCAGCACCGCGCGTGAGCGTGCGCGCATGGCGTGGCGGCGCGCGGCAAGATCGATCGTGCGGGTCAGCGTTTCGGGTTTGAGCAGATCGTGGATCAGTTCGGCTGAACGGCCGCGGTGCTGACCGCTGCGATGATGGGCCACGCGCTGCCCGGCCCATATGCCGCCCGCCAGACAGATTGCGCCCGCCAGCGATGCCACTTCGAGTGGCACCTCGATTCCCAAGAACATGCCCCGTGCCCCTTTTTGCAACTTATGTTGTCTCTTGGGGAATGACGTAGCTCTGCTTAAAAATTCGTAAAGCATTAAATTGGCCGTCGGGCAGAGGCGGGGGTGAGCCTGCCGCCTGGCAAGGCCCACCCGGCGCCCGCTCAGCGGGTCAGCTTCTTGTAGGCAAGCCGCGTCGGACGATCCGCCGCATCGCCCAGACGGCGGCGCTTGTCTTCCTCATAAGCTTCGAAGTTGCCTTCGAACCATTCGACATGGCTGTTGCCTTCGAAGGCGAGGATATGCGTAGCGAGCCGATCGAGGAAGAAGCGGTCGTGGCTGATGACCACGGCGCAGCCTGCGAAATTCTCAATCGCGTCTTCCAGCGCGGCGAGCGTTTCGACGTCGAGATCATTGGTCGGCTCGTCGAGCAGCAGCACGTTGCCGCCTTGCTTCAGCATCTTGGCCATGTGCACGCGGTTGCGTTCACCGCCCGACAGCTTGCCGACGTTCTTCTGCTGGTCCGCGCCCTTGAAGTTGAACGCGCCCACGTAAGCGCGGGTCGAGGTTTCCTGCTTGTTGACGGTCATGTAATCCAGCCCGTCGCTGATCTCTTCCCAGACGTTCTTCTTGGGGTCGAGGTGGTCGCGGCTCTGGTCGACATAGCCGAGGCGCACGGTCGAGCCGATTTCGATCGTGCCGCTGTCGGGTTCTTCCTTGCCCGTCAGGATCTTGAACAGCGTCGACTTGCCCGCGCCGTTCGGACCGATCACGCCCACGATCCCGCCCGGGGGCAGGATGAAGGACAGGTTTTCGAACAATAGCTTGTCGCCGTAAGCCTTGGAGATGTTCTTGGCTTCGATCACCTTGCCGCCCAGACGCTCGGGCACCTGGATGACGATCTGTGCCTTGCCGACCTGACGATTGTCCTGGCTGTTCTGCAGTTCCTCGAACTTGCGGACACGCGCCTTCGACTTGGTCTGGCGTGCCGCCGGGGTCTGCCGGATCCATTCGAGTTCGCGTTGCAACGCCTTCTGCTTGCCGCTTTCCTCGCGGTTTTCCTGCTCCATCCGCTTGGCCTTCTTCTCGAGATAGGTCGAGTAGTTGCCTTCGTAGGGGTAGTAGGAGCCGCGATCGAGTTCGAGGATCCATTCGACCACGTTGTCGAGGAAGTAGCGGTCGTGGGTGATCATCAGCACCGCGCCGGCATAGTCCTTGAGGTGGTTTTCGAGCCACTGGACCGATTCGGCATCGAGGTGGTTGGTCGGCTCGTCGAGCAGCAGGATCGAGGGTTTCTGGATCAAGAGGCGGGTCAGCGCCACGCGGCGCTTTTCGCCGCCGGACAGGTCCTTGACCGGCCAGTCACCCGGAGGGCAGCGCAGCGCTTCCATCGCGACTTCGAGCTGGTTGTCGAGCGTCCAGCCATCGACCGCGTCGATCTTGTCCTGAAGTTCGCCCATTTCCGCGCCGAGCGTGTCGAAATCGGCGTCGGGCTCGCACATCAGCGCGCTGACTTCGTTGAAGCGCGCGACCAGATCGGCGGTTTCCTTCGCGCCTTCGCGCACATTTTCGAGCACGGTCTTGGTGGGGTCGAGCTCGGGCTCCTGCTCGAGATAGCCGACCGTGATATTCTCACCCGGCCACGCCTCGCCGGTGATGTCCTTGTCGATCCCGGCCATGATCTTGATCAGGGTCGATTTGCCCGCGCCATTGGGGCCGACGATGCCGATCTTCGCGCCCTGGTAGAATTGCAGGTTGATGTTGTTCAACACCGGCTTCTGGGCGCCGGGGAAGGTCTTGGTCATGCCCTTCATGACATAGGCGTATTGCGCGGCCATCGGATGGGTCCTTCGGATCGTGGTATCTGGGTTGTCGGTTTGGGCGTGCAGATAGGGAAGGGGAGAAGGAAGGGCAAGCGGCTAGACTTGGCGCCTTGCGCCCGATAGCACCGGCCCCATGATCAGAACCCTTGCCGCGCTCGGCGCGATGACGCTCGCCATCCCCGCTCTGGCCAACCCGCTGCCCACGCTTGCCGAAGCGGCCGATGCGGCCCATCGCGGTGACACGATCGCCTGGGATTTCCTCGAGGGCATCACTACCGAAGTCGGTCCGCGTCAGGCCGGGACCGAGGCCGAGGCGCGCGGGCGCGCATGGGCTGTGGCATGGCTCAAGGCCAATGGCTTTGCCAATGTCGCCGACGAGCCGTTCATGATGGACACCTGGGTGCCCGGCGATATCGCCCGCGCGCGGATCACCGCGCCGTTTGCGCAGGATCTTGCGGTGCTCCCTCTGGGCGACAGTGCCGCGACGCCTGTTGGCGGGATCGAAGCTGAAGTGGTCTATTTCCGCACCGTGGATGATCTGCGCGCGGCGCCCGCGGGCAGTCTGAAGGGCAAGATCGCGTTCATCAGTCATGCCATGTCGCGGACCCAGGATGGCAGCCAATATGGCTTTGCCGGGCCGGCGCGCTGGGTCGGCGCGGGGATCGCGGCGAGCAAGGGGGCGCTGGCAACCGTGATCAAATCGGTCGGAACCGATCACCATCGCAACCCCCACACCGGCGGCACCGACTTCCCCGACGGCGTGAAGCCCACTCCGGCAGGCGCGTTGAGCCTGCCCGATGCCGCAAATCTCGAACGCATGTTCGCGCGCGCTGCGGGCAAGCCGATCAGGATGAAGCTGGAATTGAACCCTCGCCGCCTTGGCCGCACGCAAAGCGGCAATGTGGTGGGCGAGATTGTCGGTCGCAATCCGTCGCTCCCGCCGGTGCTGCTGGCCTGCCATATCGACAGCTGGTGGAATTCGCCAGGCGCCTTCGATGATGGCGCGGGCTGCGCGATCATCGCGGCGGCCGCACGCAATGCCGCGCGCGCCGGTCAGCCGCTGCGCACGATCCGCGTGCTGATGGCGGGCGCAGAGGAAGTCGGGTTGTTCGGCTCGGTCGCCTACAGCAAGGCGCACATCGACGAACCGATCGCGGTCGGCCTCGAAAGCGATTTCGGCGCGGACAGGATCTGGCGCTTCGACAGCAATTTCCGCGAGACCAACCCCGCGCTGCACAAGAAGATCGCCGCCGCGGTTGCGCGCTTCGGGGTGTCGGCTGGAACGGATGTCGCAACCGGCGGGGCTGACATCAACATCGTGCGGGACCAGAAGGGCGCGCTGATCGATCTTCAGCAGGACGGCACGCGCTATTTCGACCTGCACCACACGCCGGACGATACGCTCGACAAGATCGACATCGTCCAGCTTCGCCAGAACGTGGCGGTGTGGACTCAGGTTGCCGGTATCCTCGCCAACGAAGAAAGCGCGATCCTGACCGGCGGCGTCGTGCCGTCCGCGCCGCCGATCATGCAGAACAAGTAAGGATCAGGCCGCGCGGCCCAGCCGCAGATCGATCGGCGCGCCGGCGTGCAGACCGCGTGCGCCAACATCGAACTGTGCCAACGCGCTGTCGAGCAGGCCCGCCTCGCGCGTGAGCGAGGTGGCAGCGGCAGTGCATTCCTCGGCCATCGCTGCGTTTTGCTGGGTCGAGCGGTCGAGTTCGCCCACCACGGTGTTGATCTGGGAGAGGTTCTCGGCCTGCATCGCTGCCGAATCCGCAAGCGTCTGGATCGCACCCGACAGCGCGGCGATATCGCGCGTGATCGCGGCAAAGGCATCGCCGCTGCGACCCACCAGATCGACCCCGCGATTGACCTGCACCGAACTGGCCGAGATCAGCGCCTTGACCTCGTCCGCCGCCTCGGCGCAGCGCTGCGCAAGGGCGCGAACCTCGTTGGCGACCACGGCGAAACCCTTGCCCGCTTCGCCCGCACGCGCGGCTTCGACCCCGGCGTTCAGCGCGAGCAGGTTGGTCTGGAACGAGATGCTTTCGATCACCGCGATGATCGAAGTGATTTCCTGCGACGAGCTTTCGATCTGCTGCATCGCGCCCACCGCTTCGGACACGATCTGTGTGCCTTCGGTGGCGCGGGTGGTGGTGGCGTTGATCGTGCTGCGCGCGCCCGCGCTGGTCGACGCGCTTTCCTGGACGCTGGCGTTGATCGACGCGATCGCGGAGGCGGTCTCTTCGAGATTGGCGGCCTGTTCCTCGGTTCGGCGCGACAGATCGTCGGCGGCCGAACGGATCTCGGTCGCGCCTGCGCTCATCGACCCCATGCCTGCCATCACCCGGCCCAGCGTCTCGCTCAAGGTTCCCAGCGCGGCGTTGAAATTGTGCTGCACCTGTTCGTATTCGGTCGGGAAGCCGTCGATCCGTGCGGTCAGGTCTCCGCCCGATACCTGCGCCAGCGCGGTGCCAAGCTTGTCGCTGACCAGCAGGCGCACGCGTTCTTCGGAATTGTGGAAATAGCCCGACAGCGCCAGGTCGATATCGAGCAGCGCGATCTTGACCAGGGTGGCCACCTGCCGCGCCTGCGCCCGCCGCCACGGCAGCATCCCGCGCCAGCCCGGTGCGATGATCGCGGTGATCAACTCGTCGAGCACGAGACCATAGGCACCGACATACCATTTGGGTTCCAGACCGATCCGGGCATGCACATTGCCGATCCGCGTCGCGCGGTCGTAGAACCGCTGATCGACCCCGTCGCGGAACACCGCCAGCCAGTGTTCGGCCTGCATCGCCTTGGCGCGGTCCATCTGCTGCGGGCTATCGAAATGCGCCGACAGTTCGCGGCGCGAGGCAATGACCCGGTAAAACCCGTCGAGCGCTTCGTCGAGCCGCCGTTTCAATGCGCGGCCCACGCCGGTCAGGACACCTTGCCGCACATCGGCAAGGCCATAGTAATCAAGGCGCTCTTTGAGCGGATCGATAGCCATAACGGCACTCCTGCATGTCGAATGGGCGCGACCCCGGGGTGGGTGAATTCAATGGCTGGCCACACGCTCGAGCGCATTGCGCAGATCGCCGAGCCGGATCGCGGCGACCGCGGCAGCGGGGTCGCGCGCGGCGAGCACATCGGCCATTTCGCGCAGCGACTGCGCAAGCCGGTCGATCTGTTGCAGTTGCACCAGATGCTTCCCGGCCACCGCAGGATCGCTGCACAGCACGATCCCGAAGGTCTCGGCATCCTCGGCAAACCGGCCGAGCCGCGCGGAAATCGCATCGAGCAGCGCCGCCGAATGGGGCGCGGTGCCGCGCGGCACGTGGTCGGCGGATCGAGCGTGCGGCATCGTCACGCCGCCAGCTCGATCGGCTCATCCGCCATCAGCCGCGACAGATCGAGCACCATCACCATGTCGTCGCCCAGTGGGGCGATTCCTTCGAGGAAATGGGTGATGGTTTCCTGTCCCATCGCGTCGGGTTGCTGCAGCGTGCCCGCTTCGATCGAGACGATATCGGCGACATCGTGGACGATCAGCCCGCGCATCTGGCCTTCGTGCTCGATGACGATGATCGGGTTGCGCGGGGTCGCCTCGGTCGGAGTCCAGCCAAGTCGCGCAGCCAGGTCGATCACCGGCAGCACCGCGCCGCGCAGATTGACCACGCCCGCGACATAATCGGGCACGCGCGGCAGCCGCGTGACGGGCGACCAGGCGCGGATTTCGCGCACGGTCATGATGTCGATGCCGAACCGCTGGTTGGCGATGCCGAAGGTGATGAGTTCGTGGCGCATGGCAAGTGTCCCCCGGGCAGGATCAGTGGATCACGCGGCGCAAGGCTGCGGTAAGCTTGTCGGCGTCGAACGGCTTGACGATCCATCCCGTCGCACCGGCATTGCGCGCGCGCTGTTTCTTCTCGTCCGAGCTTTCGGTGGTCAGCACGAGGATCGGGCGTTCGCCGTGCAGCGCGCTGGTGCGCAGTTTCTCGATCAGCCCGAACCCGTCGAGCCGCGGCATGTTGATATCGGTGATGATCACGTCGACTTCGTTCGAGGCGAGCCATTCCAGCGCTTCCTGACCATCTTCGCACTGCTCGACCGCGAACCCGCGTGAAGTCAGTGCGCCAAGCAGAAGCGCGCGCATCGAGGCGCTGTCATCGACCGTGAGAACACGGATTGAGGCAGTGTTGCTGGATTGCATGATGTGCTCCGTTTGAACGTCAGAATAGCTCGACCGTCCCAAGCGCCGATTGCGGCCGCCCCAGTGGTTTTTCCTTAGGCGCGACATCGGCTGTCACGAGGCGCGCGCGAACCTGTCCGCTGGCGGGACGAAACTGGATTCGCCGAGCCTGAACGCCTTCGAGATCCTCGAACACGCAGGGAATGCGCTCGCGTTCGAGGAACTGGCGGGCAAAGACGGCATTGGCGGTGCCAATCGGGCTGAGATCGGGGTTGAGGTTGGCCCCGCCGTAAAGCCGGGCGCGCATCCGGCTCTTGCTGGCACCCAGTCCCAGCATCTCGTTGATCAGCAGTTCCATCAGGAACAGGCCGTAATCGCTGTCGAAGGCCTGGCTGCGCACATGGGCGGGGGGTTCGGCAAGCAGGAAATGGTTCATCCCGCCGACCCGTGAGACAGGATCGAACAGACAGGTCGCAACGCAGCTGCCCAGGATCGTGCTCATTTCGATCCGCGGGTCGCTGCTGGCCTTGGCTTCGCCCTGCACGATGGTCATGCGCATCATGTCGGGAACGCCCGTGCCATCGGCGGCTGACGAGAAGGGGCTCATGACCGTCATGCAAAACCAGCCCGCGCCTTGGCCGGCGCAGCGGGCGCGAAGATCGCACTCGCGATCCGGTCGAGCGGCAACACATCGCTTGCCGCGCCCAGTTCGATCGCGGCGCGCGGCATCCCGTAGACCACGCAGCTTGCCTGATCCTGCGCGATCGTGCGCGCGCCGATGCTGGCCAGTTGCGCCATGCCTTGCGCCCCGTCCTGACCCATCCCGGTAAGCAGCACACCCAGTGCGCGCGGTCCGGCACTGGCGCCCAACGTGCTGGCGAGCGAGGAAAACAGGCGGTCGACGCTCGGGCGGTGCCCGCTGACGGGATCGCCTTCGCGCAGGACGCAGCGCCATCCGCGCGATCCTGCGGCGGCGACCTGCAAGTGGCGATCGCTGCCCGGCGCAAGCAGCACCATCCCGCGTTCAAGCGGCATGTCGCTTTCTGCCAGCATCACCTTCGGGCGGGCCGAGCGGTCGAACGACTGCGCGATCGCTCCGGCAAAGCAGGCGTTGATGTGCTGGACGATCAGCGTGGGCGGGCAATCGGCGGGAAATCCGGCGAGCACGGTGTGCAACGCCTCGACGCCGCCGGTCGATGCACCGATCACGATGATATCCGGCTGTCCGGCCTGCGGCTGCACCGCGCCGATGCCAGCGCCGCGCCGCAACCCTGGTTCCTGGGGCGGGTTGGCATTGGCGGTGGCGCGCGGATGGATTGGATGCGGGACCAGGTGCACCCGCGCAGCCTCGCGCACCATGTCCACCAGCGGGCAATCGTCGACCATTTCGCTCGGGCGCACGCGCAACTGCGATTTGGCGACGCACCCGACCGCGCCCAGTTGCAGCCCGCGCGCGGTCGCGCTCGCGCCGGCTTCGGTCGCGCCCGAAACCAGGATTACGGGGGTGGGGCGCAGCTGCATGATCTTTTCGAGGAAGGACAAGCCATCCATCCCCGGCATCTCGATATCGAGCGTCACCACGTCGGGGTCGAGCGCCTTGATCATGCCGCGCGCCTCGCTCGCATCGGCAGCGGTGCCCACCACGCTGATATCGCTGTGCTGCCCCAAACGGTGCTGCAGCAGTGCGCGCATCAATGGGCTGTCGTCGACGATCAGGACCCGAATGCTCATGCTGCTTCCCTTCGGCGGTAAATCGTGGGCCCGACAGGATCGAGCAGTTCGGCGGCAGGCCC
Source organism: Erythrobacter neustonensis (assembly GCF_001663175.1). Lineage (NCBI taxonomy): Bacteria > Pseudomonadati > Pseudomonadota > Alphaproteobacteria > Sphingomonadales > Erythrobacteraceae > Erythrobacter > Erythrobacter neustonensis. The sequence continues at coordinate 2,174,262 of NZ_CP016033.1, forward strand.
GCTGACGCGTTCGGAATGGCCGATGTAAAGATAGCCGCCCGGCAGCAATGCGTTCGCAAAACGGGTCAGCAACCGGTCCTTGGTCGGCCCGTCGAAATAGATCATCACATTGCGGCAGAAGATGACGTCGAAGGGGCGTCGCATCGGCCATTCGCCCATCAGGTTGAGCTCGCGAAAGCGGACCATCGCCTGCAAAACAGGGTCGATGCCAAGCCGCGGCTCGCTGCCGGAGCCGGGGGCCGCGATGCTCCAAGCGCGGCGCAAGGGTTCGGGCACGGCCTCGAGCGCGCTGGCGGGATAGGTCGCCGCCCGCGCGCCGGCGAGCGCATTGATCGAAATGTCACTGGCCAGCGCGATCAGGCGCGACTGGGCAAGTCTCATGCCTGCACCGCGATCTGCCCCCAGCAGTACCATCAAGAGCGTCCAGATTTCCTCGCCGGTGGAACATCCCGCCGACCAGATCCGGACTTCTTCTCCCGCGGTCGCCCGGCGCACCAGATCGGGGCGCACGGTGGTTTCGAAATGGTCGAAATGGTGCGGTTCGCGGTGGAAATAGGTGTGATTGGTGGTCAGCGCAGCCACCACTTCGGTCAACAGCCGGGCATCGCCATCCAGCGTATCGAGAAACGCGCCGAAGCTGGTCAGGCCGCTGCGCCGCACCAGCGGGGCAAGCCGCGAATAGGCCAGCATCCGCTTGCGATCGGACAGGACAATTCCCGTTTCGGCATGGATCAGGCCGGAAATGCGCCGGAAGTCGGCCTCGCTGTAGATCGCGGGGCTGACGCCGGGCACCATGCTCTCGGTCGCTGCTGCAATGCTCGCGGTGTGCATCGGTCAAGCCGCGGCGGCAAAGGGGATGGCGGCGTGTTGGCGTGCGGCAGTGCTGGCGATGAAATCGACATCGACGATCAGCGCGACCTTGCCGTTGCCGAGGATCGTCGCGCCGGCGACGCTGTCGATCTGGCGGTAATGCGCGTCCAGTGCCTTGATCACGAACTGGCGCTGGTCGGTGATCGCATCGACCAGCAGCGCGGCGCGCCCGTGGCCTTCGGTTTCGACCAGAACCAGCACGCCTTCGCACGGGTTGGTAACTGCGGCATCGGCCCCGGTCAGCACCGCCAGCGGCACGATCGGCACGAAGCTGCCGCGGGCGTTGAGCATCTGTGCGCGCGTGCCCATGCCCTTGACGTCGGCGGGGCTGGGTCGCAGGCTTTCGATGACATGGGTCAGCGGGATCACCAGCGATTGGTCGCCGACCTGCACGATCATCCCGTCCGAAATCGCCAGCGTCAGCGGCAAGGCGAGGCTGAAGGTGGTGCCCTTGCCGGGCTGGCTTTCGATGGTGATGCGACCCCCAAGTTCCTTCACGTTCTGCTTGACCACGTCCATGCCCACCCCGCGGCCAGAGATGTTCGAAACCTGCGCCGCGGTCGAAAAGCCGGGGGCAAAGATCAGCAGGTTGATATCGTCGTCGGACAGTTGCGCATCGGGGGCGACAAGCCCGTTGGCGATCGCCTTGGCCAGCACCCGGTCGCGGTCGATCCCGCGGCCATCGTCGGCGATGCGGATGATGATCCGCCCCGCCTTCTGTTCGGCCGACAGCGTCAGCGTGCCTTCGGGGTCCTTGCCTGCGGCACGGCGTTCCTCGGGGCTTTCGATCCCGTGATCCACCGCGTTGCGGATCAGGTGCGTCATCGGCTCGCTCAGCCGTTCGATCACGGTCTTGTCGAGCTCGGTGGTTTCGCCCGCGACCTCCAGTTTCACGTGCTTGCCGGTGCTTGCCCCCAGTTCGCGCAGCAGCCGCGGAACGCGGCCGAACACCGAACTGATCGGCTGGGCGCGGAACGCCATCGCGTGTTCCTGGATATCGCGCACCAGGCCGTCGATCAGCGCCAGTTCCTCGATATGCGCAAGGTTCTCGTTGGTCAGCCGCTGGGCGAGCATCGCCTGCGCAATCACCAACTCGCCAACACCGTCGATCAGCATGTCGAGCTTTTTCAGATCGATCCGGACCGATTGGTTGGCAGTGCCGCCGCCCGCCGCCGCGGCTCCGGTCGCAGCGGCGGACGCCGCCGGCACGGTTGAGGCGGGGACGACGGCTTCGGGTTTGATGATCGGTTGAGGTTCGTCGGACCGCGGTGCTGCCAGCGCGGGCTTGCCCGTCGCGAGCCGCGGCGCGGGCATGTCGTCGCCATCATAGGCCAACGTCACATCGTCGCCGACGAAATCGAAAATCTCGGCGACAGCGTCGCGGTTGACCGTTCCCGGCATGCGGAAGGTCCAGCCAAGATAGCCTTCCTCCACCACCAGGCGTTCGAAGGTGGGGATGGAACCGATGTCGCACAATTCGCACGTACCGCCGAGATCGGTGAGCTCGCGCAGCCAAAGCAAGGGCTCGCTGCCCTTGGTCATTGCGCCGGCGTGCGGCCGGATATGGACGAGCCAGTGCGGCGGCGCGGGCGGAGAAGCCGCCGGGACGGGGAGGGCGAGTTCATCGAGCAGCGAATCGAGATCGTCGAAACCGGAGGCCGGGGCGGCCTGCGCCGCGGGCTCGGGCGCGTTGGGGGCGATCGGCGTCCCGCTGCCGCCGGCTCTGGCGGCCTCTAGTCGTGCGAGGAGTTCGGCATCGTCGGGTGGGCTGCTGCCGGCGGCGCGGGCGGCCTCGACGTGATCGCGCAGGCAATCGAGCGCCAGCAGCAACAGGTCGACCAGCGGGGGTTCGAGCGGCACCAGACCTTCGCGGATTTCGCCGAGCAGATTTTCGAACCCGTGGGTGTAGGCAGCCAGCGCCGAATGGCCGAATGCGCCCGCGCCGCCCTTGATCGAATGCACCGCGCGGAAGATCGCGTTGATGGTTTCCGCGTCGTGGGTTCCATCACGGCAGGCGGCCAGACCCGTTTCGGTGGCTTCGAGCGATTCTTCGCATTCGACGAAGAAGATTTGCTGGATGTCGTCTTCGGTCATGCTTCGCCCCCTTCCAGCACGACATGATCGAGCCGCGTCAGTTGCAACGCGGCGGTGACGGGGGGGCTGGGTTGGTGGATCGCGATGCCGCCTTCGGTTCTTGCCGCTGAAACAAGCAGTTGCAGCACGGCTTGCCCAATCCGCTCGACCTTGGAGGCGTCGAGCACAAGCGGCGCCGGGCCGAGCGCTTCGGCGATTTCCGGATAGAGCGCAGAGGCCGCACTGCGGTCGCAAATTGGGGGAAGAGCGATCATTTTGGCCTCGTTTTGCGGTTTTTCAGGGGGTCTGCCGGGGGTCAAGGCGGGGGCGAAATGGCATCAGGACAGGGCAAGAAGGGGTCTGGCCGGGGTCTGGCGGCCTCTAGAATTCGCTCCAGTCGTCGTCGGCGAAGTCTGCGGCGGTCGGAGCCGGTTGCCGGGCGAGGTTGCCGCTGACCGGCAGGCTGGAGGCTGCCGCGGGTTTGCGTGGGGCGGGCGCTTTTCGCTTTGGCGCGGGAAGCGGGGCCGGTGCCGGTGCCGGTGCCGGTGTGCGGGCAGGGATGGAGGCGTGGCTGGCGGCAGGTGCAAGCTGCGCACCGCTGACCCGGAACTGCGCGACCAATTCGCCCAGCCTAGCCGCCTCGGACGAGAGGCTGCGCGTTGCTGCGGTTGCCTGTTCGACCATCGCCGCGTTCTGCTGCGTCATGCGGTCGATGCTGCCCACCGCCGTGTTGACCTGTTCGAGATTGCTCGCCTGCGCCGCGGCGGTTTCGGCGATCGCGGTCACCTGTCCGGTCACCGCGCCTACCTGCGCGACGATTTCGGCGAGCAGCGTGCCGGTTTCGCCCACCAGGCTCACCCCGTCGCCGACATGGCCGGTCGACTTGTCGATCAGCGCCTTGATGTCGCGCGCCGCCTCGGCGCTGCGCTGGGCGAGCGCGCGGACTTCGTTGGCGACCACGGCAAAGCCCTTGCCCGCTTCGCCCGCGCGGGCAGCCTCGACCCCGGCGTTCAGCGCGAGCAGGTTGGTCTGGAAGGCGATCCCGTCGATCACCGCGATGATCTGGGTGATCTCGCGCGCGGATTGCTCGATCGCGCCCATCGCCGCCACCGCCTTGCCCACCACCGCGCCGCCTTGCGCCGCGCGTTCGTGGGTTTCGGCGATCGCATGGCGCGCGGCGCTGGCGTTTTCGGCCGCCTGCCGGGTGAGCCCGACCGTGCTGCCGACCGAGGCGGCGGTTTCTTCGAGACTTGCGGCCTGCTGTTCGTTGCGCAGCGCGAGGTCCTCGGAGGCGGCGCGAATCTCGTCCGAGCCCGTGCGCACCCCGCCAACCGTGGCATGCACCGCGCCGATCATCGCCTCGAGCTTGCCGACCGAGGTGTTGAAGGCATCCTGCAACCGCCGATGCTCGCCATCGGCCATCCCGCTGATCCGGAACGTCAGATCACCCTGCGACAACCGGTCCAACGCATCGCTCAGCACAGCGACGACCTTGCCCGATTGATCGGCCTCGGCTTCGGCGACGCGGATCGCATTGGCGCGGAAGGTTTCCATCGCCTTGGTCATCCGGCCCACGCAGTCGCGATATTCGGTGAACAGGATTGGCGAAGTCAGATCGCCCGTCGCCAGCTTTTCCATCCGCACCACGGTATCGACATAGGGACCGGTGATCAGTGCCTTGGCAAGCAGCATGACCCCGGTCAGCGCCAGCATCGCGGCGGCCGCGATCGCCACCGCAGTGCCGGGTGCGATGATCTGCTGCATGGCCAGCAACGCCGCCAGCACGCCGACCGCCCCGAGCGCCGCATTGGCCGCGACAAGAACCACGAACTTGGTGCGGATCGGAGCGTGTTTCTTGAACCAGCTGATCATCGGGTCCGTCCTTGGGTATCTGATTATAGAGCGACTGTAGGGTCGAGCGCTGAAAGCCTGATTGCACCGCGCCTAGGAGCAAATCCCTAGGCGCTCAGGGCTATGCCGCGCGCGCCGGCAGGTGCCGGGCGGCGCGGGCCGGGGCGGCCGCGACGCCATCCTCGGCAATGCGGAACGCGGCAAAGGTATCGGCGAGCGCCCGCGCTTCGTGGTTCAGATTCTTGGTCGCGGCATTGGTCTGTTCGACCATTGCGGCGTTTTGCTGCGTTATCCGGTCCATCGCGCCGATCGTGTCCGACACGTTGCGCAAGGCGATGCTCTGTTCTGTCACCGCATCGGCGATGCGCGTGACCGCGTCGGTCACATCGCCCACGCGCGCGATGATCGTTTCCAGCGCCGATCCGGTTTCATGCACCAGCGTCACCCCGGTCCGGACGTGTTCGCCGACCGCCGCAACGCGTTTCTTGATTTCGCTGGCCGCTTCGGTCGCGCGCATCGACAGCGCGCGCACCTCGCTTGCCACCACCGAGAAGCCCTTGCCCGCTTCGCCCGCGCGCGCGGCCTCGACCCCGGCGTTCAGCGCAAGCAGGTTGGTCTGGAAGGCGATATTGTCGATCATCGCGGTGATGTCGGAAATCTCGCTGCTGGCGGTCTCGATCTGGCCCATCGCCTGGATCGCGCGGCCCACCACCTCGCCGCCGTTGGTCGCCTCCTCGCGCGCGTCGCGCATCGACGCGCTGACCCCGATCGCCAGCGTGGCATTGGCTTCGATATTGGCCGACAGGTTGGCCATCGTGCTGCTGGAAGTTTGCAGCCGTGCGGCCTGATCTTCGGAGCGGGCGGCCAGATCGGTCATCGCGTGTTCGATTTCGGCAGAGGTAAGCCCGATCGCGCCGATGCTTTCGTTGACGGTGCCCATCGCGCTCGCCAGACGCTGCATCGCGACATTAAAATCATCCGCCAGCGACTGGAACGCGGGCGGCATGTCGGTGAGACGTACGGTCAGGTCCGACCGCGCGACCGCGGCAAGTTGTTCGCCGATCCGCGCGACCGCCTGTTCGCGCTGGGCGACCGCAATCTGGCGCTGCTGCGCCGCGTCGCGGAACACCAGCATCGCCTGCGCCATCGCGCCCAGCTCGTCGCTGCGCTCGGTGCCGGGTATGGCGACATCATTGCTGCCGCGCGACAGATCGGTCACCGCGCGGGTGAGGCTTGCGATCGGCTGCGCGATCGACCGCGACAGGGCGCGCGCCAGCATCAGCGCAAGCCCGATCAGGATCGCCGCGCCAAGACCCAGCGCGATCCACGCGCTGGTGATGACCGCCGCCTGCCGCGCGCTTTGCGCTGCAATGTCGGCCTGCTTGGCATCGCGGATATCGCGCAAGGGATTGACGGCATCCGACACCAGCACCTTCTTGCCCGCCGCGCGGATCGCCGCCTGCGCGCGGTCGCGCCCGCCGGCCTTGACCACGGCGACATATTTGTCACCCCAGTCGCGCCGCCATTTCAGCGTTTCGGCGCGGCTGGTGCGGACCTTTTTCACGAGCGGCGATCCCGCCAGCGCGGTTTCGAGCGTGCGTGATGCGCGGTCGTAATCGTCGCGCCCCTCGTAATAGGATTTGAGATAGCTTTCATCGGCGGTGACGAGGAACCCGCGCAGCTGGCTGTTCTGGCGCAGGAGCGACGTTTCGAGCGCGAGCACATCGGCAAGCACTTCCTGGCTGGCGGTGTTGCGCGCGGTGACCGAGGCGATCATCGCCAGACTGATCGCGCAGGCGATCATCACGCAGGCCGCCACCACATTGAGCACCAGAAAGGCAAAGCCGAGCCGGCGGGGGATATTCATTCGTTCAAGCACGGGCCGGGGTCCTCTCGTCCATCAGGTCTTGCCGCCGCCGCGCCGTCAGAACGCGTAGCGCAGCGAGGCGGAGACGGTGCGGCCGTTCATGACCTGTGCGTTGGTGAGGCCCGAAGGCGGGATCGCCGGAGCCTGCAACGAAACCACGGCGAGTTCGTCGAAGATGTTGAAGGCGTTGACCGCAAGCGTCAGGCCGGGGGCAGGGCGGACTTGCACGAAGGGGCTGACGAGGACGTAACCCGGTTGCACCAGCTGGTTGGTGTCCTGCGCAAAGCTTTCGGTGGTGCCGTTGATCACCGCGCCCAGCGTGACCGCGCCCAAATCGGCCGAAGGACGCGCGAAAAAGGCGAAATCGGGGATATGGCGCGGGATCAGGCCCTCGAACGCAGGGGCGTTGGCATCCTTGTCGATCCTGGCGCGGGTATAGGTCGCGCCAGTCACCAGGCTGAAGCCGCCGCGCCGCCATTCGCCTTCGAATTCGAGGCCCTTGGCGCTGTAGGTGCGGTCGATCTGGGCGACGAAGGCCTGCCCGTTGGCGTCTGCGGTGATCTGCGCATTGCGTTCGTCGGTCGAGGCCCAGAAGCCGGTCAGGAACAGGCTGAGATCGCCCTTGCGGTATTTGATGCCGGCTTCGGCCTGCTTGACCACCGAGACGAGGATTCCCGGATCGCTGGGCCGGCCGGTCAGCGGGTCGAGCGTTTCGGTGCCGATCGCATTTTCGGCGGTCGCGCGGCCGCCGCGGCTGATCCGCGCAAAGGCCGAAAGGCTATCGGCGAACCGGTAATTCACCCCGGCCGAATAGGAGAGGTAATCATACCCGTAATTGACGGGGGCGGGGCGGGTCAGCGGCAGCACCGGCACGCGGCTTTCCGCGACCGAGATCTGCCCGTCGCCATTGACATCGACGGCTGCGAACAACGGGCGGCCATCGCCGAAGCCGGGCGCAAAGACCTGGCCCGATACATCGCCCTTGTCCCAGCGCAGGCTTGCACCGACCGACAGCTTGCCGATCTGGAAATTGACCGAACCATAGGGTGCCAGCACATCGTAATCGACGTCGTAGCGGTTGTGATAGATGCTGAACGGCAGCCCCACCGCAAAGCCATAGGCGAGCGTTCCGGCATCGGTGACGGGCACGCCGGTGGCGGTGGTAATGTTGACCGGCGCGCTCAATCCGCCGCCGGCCAAGTCCTGCAAGGTGCTGGTGAAGTTCCAGAACATCCGGATCTGCTGTTTCGCGTTGTAGAGGCCCAGCGTCGTCGTCAGCTTGCCGCCGCCCATGTCCCACACGCGGCTGGCGCGCAGGTCGTTGGTGGTGTTGTCGAGGCTTTCGAGATCGGCATGCAGCCGCACGGTGAGCGCGAGCAGCCGCGCATCGGTGATCGTTTGGCCCGTCAGCGGCCCGGCAGCATAATTCAACCGTGCGCCCGGGCCTCCGAACCGGGTGAAGAAGGGCGCAGGTGCGGTGACGAATGGCGTCGCGTCGTTATAGGCGCCGCTGATATCGGAAAAGCGGAACCGGTTGGTGACGGTAAAGCCCGCGATCTCGAACTGCGCTTCCATTCCGAAAGCGGCGACCTTTGCAGCGAGCCCGTCGCGCATGTCGATGATGCTGGGCCCGTTGTTGCGGTCGGTCTCGGTATAGGATGCGGTGAGCGGCGAGAGATAGGCGCGGTCACGGATGTCGTAGCCGGGCAGAAAACCGATGTCGGGATCGGCATTGGTGCCGCCCACCGTTACCGGCAGCGCACCGTAATTGGGCTGCCGGTCGTCGAGATACTTGCCATAGAACCGGATATGGCCGCCGGCGAAGTCGCGGGTCAGGTTGGCCTTGATCTGGCCGCCGGAAAATCCATTGAGCCCGACTTTGCGCGGTCCTTCGCCCGAACGGTAGAACCCGCCCGCATGGAACCGCCAGCCGCCGCCCAGCGGGCCGCCATAGGCAAAATCGATGCGTTTGAGATCGTGGCCGACCCCGCTCGACACCTGCAGCACGCCGCCGGCACGTTCGCCGGTGTTGGAGATAAAGTTGATCAATCCCCCGGGTGAATTGGAGGCAAAGGTCGAGGCCGATCCGCCGCGGATCGCCTGCACCTGCGACAAGGTCAGATCGGCGCGCAGGAACTGGTCGATGCCGGCAAACTGGATATCGCCGAATTCGAGCACGGGCAGGCCGTCTTCCTGCAATTGCAGAAATTTCGACCCTTCCGCCGCCAGCGGCAGCCCGCGGATCGTGATCGCGGAATAGCCGTCGATATCCGAGGTTTCCGAACGGATGCCGGGAATGTTCTGCATGATACCGGCGATCGAGCTGACCGACAATTGCGCCAGATCGGCCTCGTCGAGCACGCTGGCGGAAATCGCGGTGTCGAGCAGGTCGCGTCCCTTCGCGACGCCGGTGGTGAAGCTTTTGCCGGCGGGCGCGGGCGCAGGCGTGGGCGCTGCGACCGTGTTGCCGGACGCGTCGGCTTCGCGGTCTTCGGCGTGGGCGTGGGCGTGGGCGGGGACGGCAGCGGCGGTGGCGAGAAGAGCAGCGGTAAAAGCGGTGCAGCGATGCATGTTGGCTTGGCTCCGATAAGGTCCGGCACGAATGGAATGCTCGCGATAATTCAGCGGGTTTTAAGTCTGACGCCGCCGCCGCCTCGGTAATGATACGGGGACAGGCGCGGTGCGGGCTCTGCGCGATTTTCCCTAGGCGCGGGGCGCGCAAATATTGTGCTCCCCGTCCCTAAGCGGGGCCGACCCATCGATCATTCGCGGCGGTATCTGTGCCTTTCCTCTCCCACCCTCATGACCCGGCGACACTTCCGGCAAGCGAAGGCCGCGCCGTCCGGCAATTGCGGATCGAAGCGCGTAAGGCGCATGGTTTCGGCAAGCCGCGCGCCGCCGCGCTGATGGAGGCGCTGGCGCGCGTGCTACCGCGGGCGGCCACCATCTTCGCGATCATCGAGCGCTGGCCGGGCGATCTGGCATCCGATGGCGTGATCTTCCGGCTCACCGCCGGACTGCACGATTTTGCCCTGTCCGATCATGGCGGCGTGCTGGGCGCGCTTTACGGCTCCGGCCCGCTGCCGTCCGATGCGCAGCTCGACCGCGTGCTCGCGCGGGTGCTGGATGAGCGCGCAGCGGCGCTTTCGCGCTGGCTTTCCCACCCCACCCAGACCAACGAAGTGGCCCGTGTCGCCGGGCTGGTGGCTGTGTTGGGCGAATTGGCTGCCAGGGACGGATTGCCCTGCGAAGTCCTGGAACTGGGCGCAAGCGCCGGGCTCAATCTCAATTTTCCCCACTACGCGATCGTAGCTGGCGCCGCGCGGGTGGGACCGGGCGATGCCCGCGTCACGCTCGCCCCCGATTGGCGCGGGCGGGCCGCGGCGATGGCACCGTGCGATATCATCGGCGCGCGCGGGGTCGATCTGCACCCGCTCGATCCCGCCAACGCGGATGATTGCCGCAGCCTTTCGGCCTATCTGTGGCCCGGCGAAGCGGCACGCGCGGCGCGGCTCGTCGCCGCACTGGACGTTGCGCGGTGCCACCCGCCGATGGTCGATAGCGGGCTTGCCAGCGCATGGCTGCTGCAACGCTTTGCCGAGCCGCAGGCGCACGGCACGCGCCGCGCGGTGTTTCATTCGATGGTGCTGCAATATGCCAGCGCAGCCGAGCGTGCGGCGATCGATTTCGCTTTCTCGCTCGCGGGCGCGCGCGCCGAACCCGGCCGCCCGCTGGCGCGGATCAGCCTCGAATGGCGCGCGGATCGCGGCGCGGTCGAGTTGCGGGTGGCGCAGTGGGACGGCGCCGCGCAGCGCGGCGAAAGCCGGCTTGCCGCATTGTGCCATCCCTATGGCGAATGGATCGAATGGCGCGGGTTGGGATAGCCGGGATCAGCCCTGCGCGGCGTTGCGATAGGTGCTCAGGAACACCAGCTCGCGCAGCTGCGCATCCTCGGGCAGGTCAAGCCCGGTCAGATCGGCGATCCCCATGATCCGTTCGTTGTCATTGCCCTGCGCCAAGGTGATCCGGTGCGGCAGGATGCGCTCGCCGCTACCCAGCGAATAGAACGCCTGCACCACGGGTCGCAGCGGGTCCTTGCGGTCCTCATCGATCACCATCGCGACCTTTTGGCTGGCGAGCACCACGAAGGAGCCCACCGGATAAAGTCCGACCGTTTCGATGAACAGGCGCAGGATTTCCGGATCATAGGCTCCGGGCTCGTCGCGCATCGCCGCAATCGCGGCCGCCGGATCGAGCGCGTGGCTGCGATCGGTGCCGGTCAGATGAAAGTCGAAACTGTCGCAAATCGCCGCCATGCGCGCGATCAGCGGGATCTTGTCGCCCGCCAGTTGTTGCGGATAACCGCGCCCGTCGATCCGTTCGTGATGATAGAGGCACGCATCGAGCACCAGTTGCGGCAATCCGCCATCGTTCACCAACGCACGGTGCCCTAGCACGACATGCTGCTGCCACACGGGCTCGCCCAGATTGCGGTAATCCCCGCCCGGCGGTTCGACCGCATGCGGCAGATAGTTTACCCCGATATCGAGCAGCAGCCCCGCGAGTCCGCAATTGTGAATATCGGCCGCGGGCAGTTTCATCCGGTCGGCGAGCGCCACCATCAGCGCGCTGACCGACAGCGCATGGCGGAACACCTGCTCGTTCTTTAGCTTGCAGCGCATCAGCCCGCTGAAGGCCTGCGGATTGCGCCGGACCGAGGCGAGGATGTCGCTGACCACGGGCTCGACCTTGCGCACGTCGAGCGCGCGGCCAAGGCGCGCGGCGATGAAGGCGTTGTTGAGCTTATCGCGCGCCTTTTCGGCGATGGTGGCGGCAGCGGCGAGTTCGTCTTCCATCGAGACGCGCCGGTCCGCGGCCACCTGCACGGCAACCCGGCGTCTGAGGTTGCGCATGCGCCGTTCGGGGCCGTCATAGGCAGGAGGCTTCGCGCCCGGCACTTCGTAGGCAGCGGCGCTGGCGGGGTGGGGAACGATATCCCGGCCGCGTTCGGTATCGATCACCACCGCGCTGATGCGGCTCGCCTTGATCGTCGCCAATCGCTCCGCATCGTCGAGCAGGAACCTGGCCTTCCAGAAGGGATGCTCGAACCAACTGCCTTCGAACTTGTGAACGAACATGCCGAGTTCGAGTTCGGAGACGGCGATCTGCTTCAACATGGGGATGGACCTGCTCCCGGGTTCTGCAAGAATACTTAGCGGGCGGAGAATTGGGATTTTCAGCCGCCGGCCTCGGTAAAACTCCCTAGCCGGGTGGAGACGCCGCACACGGCTGGGCCCCTAGAATTCGCTCCAGTCGTCGTCGGCGAATGCCGCGGAGGCGGCGGCCGGTTGCCGGGCGAGGTTGCCGCTGACCGGCAGGCTGGAAGATGCCGCGGGTTTGCAGGGGGCGGGTGTTTTTCGTTTTGGCGCGGGCGCGGGGAGTGGGGCCGGTGCTGGCGCACGGGCTGGAGCGGGGGGGCTGGCGGCAGGTGCAAGCTGCGCACCGCTGACCCGGAACTGCGCGACCAATTCGCCCAGCCGTGCCGCCTCGGACGAGAGGCTGCGCGTTGCTGCGGTTGCCTGTTCGACCATCGCCGCGTTCTGCTGCGTCATCCGGTCGATGCTGCCGACCGCCGTATTGACCTGTTCGAGATTGCTCGCCTGCGCCGCGGCGGTTTCGGCGATCGCGGTCACCTGTCCGGTCACCGCGCCCACCTGCGCGACGATTTCGGCGAGCAGCGTGCCGGTCTCGCCCACCAGGCTCACCCCGTCGCCGACATGGCCGGTCGACTTGTCGATCAGCGCCTTGATGTCGCGCGCCGCCTCGGCGCTGCGCTGGGCGAGCGCGCGGACTTCGTTGGCGACCACGGCAAAGCCCTTGCCCGCCTCGCCCGCGCGGGCGGCCTCGACCCCGGCGTTCAGCGCGAGCAGGTTGGTCTGGAAGGCGATCCCGTCGATCACCGCGATGATCTGGGTGATCTCGCGCGCCGATTGCTCGATCGCGCCCATCGCCGCCACCGCCTTGCCCACCACCGCACCGCCTTGCGCGGCGCGTTCGTGGGTTTCGGCGATCGCATGGCGCGCGGCGCTGGCGTTTTCGGCCGCCTGCCGGGTGAGCCCGACCGTGCTGCCGACCGAGGCTGCGGTTTCCTCAAGGCTCGCGGCCTGCTGTTCGTTGCGCAGCGCGAGGTCCTCGGAGGCGGCGCGAATCTCGTCCGAGCCCGTGCGCACCCCGCCGACCGTGGCATGCACCGCGCCGATCATCGCCTCGAGCTTGCCGACCGAGGTGTTGAAGGCGTCCTGCAACCGCTCATGCTCGCCCTTGGGCATCCCGCTGATCCGATAGGTCAGATCGCCCTCGGCCAGACGGTCGAGCGCAGCGCTCAACGCCTCGACCACCTTGCGCTGTTCGTCGGCGCGCGCCCTGTCGGCTTTGAGCGCCGTGCGGAATGTCTCGATCGCTTCGGTCATCACCCCGATCTCGTCGCGGCGGTGACGGGTGAGGATATTGCTGTCGTAATCGCCGCCTGCCATTCGGCGCATCGTCTCGCCCGTTTCCCACACCGGCCACAACAATCCGCGCCGCACGAACAGATAGGAAAATACGAGCGCCGCACCGAGCAGCCCGGTCGCCACCACTGCGCCGGCCATGATCGCAATTCCCGTCGCGGTGTTTTCCGCCATCACCGCTTCGGTCAGGCCTTCGCTGGCGCCGACCTGCGCGTAGATATCCTCGCGGTGCCGAGCGTAGATCGCCAGCAGCCGCGCATGCGCTGCCTGCACCGCGGCCCCGTCGCCGCGCCGCGCCGCCGGGATCAGCCGCGTGTTCACCTGCGCCCAGAAAGCATCGCCGTTTCTGGCCATATCCCGTGCAAGCCCGACCTTGAGCCCTTCGTCGAGCGTGCTTCGCGCCCATTTGTCCTGCGCGGTGCGATATTCCGTTTCGAGCTTTTCGAGCCGCGCGGTGTTGTCGCCAAGCGTGGCAGGATGCAGTGCGATCGTGCTGGCATTGGCGAAAGCCTCGACCAGAAATGCGGGTGGCGGCAAGATGTCCGCGCGGAAATCGGACAATTGCTGTTCCTTGAAATCGAGCGCGCCGCCATTGCGGATATGCGCCACGCCCAGACCGATGCCGAGCACGACCAGCCCGATAAGTATCGCAAGACCAATCGCGCCCAGCCGCGAGATCCTTTCAATCGTCATTGCACGGGTTCCCGATCAAAGCCCGCACAGACAATAGCAAAACGGGCGCATTGCAGGCTGCTGGATAGCGACGGCATCGATAAATCCGCGTCGACCGGGGCCTATGCGCAAGCCCCTAGATCCGCAGCGCCAATTTCTTCGCGGATCGCCGCCTAGGGCTAATTGCAACAAACCGCGCTCGCGGCTGCTGCCCGTCGCCCTGCCGGGCCGCCAGCGCCGCCAAGATGAGGCTGAGCGAACATGGCCAATGTGAAAGTGATGGTCGTCGACGATTCCGCGGCAATGCGCGCATTGTTCTGCGATATTCTCGACAATGCCAAGGGTGTGACGGTGTGCGGCACCGCCAAGAATGCCGATGATGCGCGCGATCAGCTCGACACGCTCAAACCCGATGTCCTCACGCTCGATGTCGAGATGCCGGGGATGAGCGGGATGGAGTTTCTCGAAGAGGTCATGGCCAACCGCCCGATGCCGGTGATCATGCTGTCGAGCATCACGCAGGCGGGCACCGGCACCGCGCGCCGCGCGCTTGAACTGGGCGCGGTGCATTGCTTCCCCAAGCCCTTGCACACCTCGCGCGAGGAGTTCGATGCGACCGTGCGGCAGTTGGGCGATATCGTCGTCAAGGCGGCATCGGGCGAGCTGAAACCGGGCGGGCAAAGCGGCGATGCCGGTGCGGGCGGCGAGGCCCGCTATCGTTCGGACGGGCGGATCGTGGTGCTGGCCTGCGGGGCGGCCGGGATCGAAAGCGCGCGCCAGGTGCTTGCCGCCTATGATGCGGGCTGTCCGCCGACGATCGTGGTGTTCGATGCCGAACCTGCCGCAGTCGAGAACGCGGTGCGCGCGATGCGCCATTCGCTGCCGTGCCAATTGGGCGACGCGGTCGATGGCGTATCGCTTGAGCCCGGCAAGGTGTGGCTTGCGCATGATCCCACCCGCCATGTGATCGTGGAAGCGGGCGAACCGCCGCGCCTGCGCCTGGTCGAGCGCGATCCGGTCAACGGCTGCCGCCCGTCGGCCGATCTGCTGTTCGGCAGCATCGCGCGTGCCGGATTGCCCGCGCTCGGCGGCCTGCTGACGGGGAGCGGCACCGATGGGGTGCGCGGGCTTGCGATCCTGGCGGATGCCGGCGGCAAGGTCTTCGTGCAGCGTCCCGCCGACTATGCGCCGCGCGACCGCTACGATGCGGTGCGCGCCCAAGGAATGGAGCTTGCCGATCTGCGGCAGGAAGCGATCCCCGAATGGATTCTCGGAGCGACCAACGCGGCTTGAGACGAGGGGCCGCGTAGGCAGCGAGGGCGGAGCAGCGGCGGGGACTCTGCCTCTCACGCCAATTCTCGGCCCGAAGGCGCGCCGACAACTTCGCGTTTCCCCGCGCCCGACATTGCCTCGCTTTGCGCAAAGGTGAGGCCCTTCACGCGCTTGCGATCGCCGGGACCGGTTCACATGCACTTTCCAAGCTTGCGACGATCACCTAGGCCCGCCGCAGGCAAGCATTCGGGGGCATATGAACAACGCGTCGCAACCGCCCGAGCGGCTGGGTGGGGATCTTCTGGACAAGGCCCTTTCGCGTGCATTGTTCGTGATCACGGTTCTGGTCTTGCCGACGATCGTGCCGCTGGTGTGGTCGATGAACAATGGTGCGAACATCCCGTTCATAACGGCCAGATACTTCCTGACACAGGATCTGCCGGTCCTGATCGGGCTGGTGATTGCTTTCATGGGGCTGCGCGCGTGGCGCGCGGATAATCGCCTGGCGCTTCGCCTCAACCGGTTTCTTGCCGCGGCGTTGCGCGTCAATCCGGCACTGCTGGCGCTTGGCGCTGCCGGGGTATGCGCGGCGGGCGTGTGGCTGGTGTTCGGCCGGTTTGCGCTGTCGATGGACGAATTCTGGGCGCAGGCCGACGGGGTGGTGTTGGCCAACGGAGCGGGTCTGGTGCAGATCCCCGCCGAATGGCGCGATTATGCGCAAGCCTTGCAGCCAATCTTTGCGCGGATCACGCCCGATGGCTGGTGGGCGTCGGAATATCTGCCGGGCAACGCCGCCTTGCAATATCTGGGCGGACCGCTCGCTTCACCGCTGCTCACCGGTTTTGCGGTGCTGGTCGCGGCCGATCTGGCGCGGCGGCTGCTGCCCGAGGCGCCTTACGCGCCCGCCTTGTGCGCGTTGCTGATGGTCAGTTCGAGCCAGTTGCTGATC
Source organism: Erythrobacter neustonensis (assembly GCF_001663175.1). Taxonomy (NCBI): domain Bacteria; kingdom Pseudomonadati; phylum Pseudomonadota; class Alphaproteobacteria; order Sphingomonadales; family Erythrobacteraceae; genus Erythrobacter; species Erythrobacter neustonensis. The sequence goes on from NZ_CP016033.1 coordinate 2,190,325, forward strand.
ACCGGCATGACACCCTACGCGATGAGCGCGCATCTGGCGCTGAACCTCGGGTGGCTGTGGCTGTTTCTGCGCAGCGACTGGCGCGCGCAGTGTGCCGCTGCCGCCGTGCCGCTGTTGGCGGTGGGGCTGCATCAGGTGGTGTTCTTCCCGCTGTTCGCCGCGCCCTTCCTGCTGAATGCGTGGCTGGAAAAGCGCCGTGCGGCCGCTGCGCTGCAGGCGTTTGCCATTGCCGCAAGTTTCCTGATCTGGAGCGCCTATGACAGCATTCTCTACAACGCGCTGGGTGTAGCGGCGGTGACGACCAGCGGCGGCGGCACGGGAACCGGCACCGCGCTGCTACTCAGCCGTTTTCTGGTCCTTGTCGCCGACTTCAATCCGGGCAACTTCACGTTGATGATGCTCAATCTGATCCGGTTTGTGACCTGGCAGAACGCGCTGCTGTTGCCGCTGATGCTGATCGCCGTGGCAGGATTTGCGCGGATGGCGGGCGTGTGGCGGGCGATGCTGGGCGCGATCGCGCTTACGGTGGGCTTCCTCGTCGTCATTCTGGCGTTTCAGGGGCACGGCTGGGGCTACCGCTATCTCCACGGTCATCTCGGCAGCGCCTGCCTGCTGGCGACCTATGGTTTTGTCCGCTTGAGCGATCAGCCGCAGGGGTATGCACGCGCGCGCGCTATGGTCGGTGCGGCGCTGGCGGTATCCTTGCTGCTGGTGCCGATCCGGGCGTGGCAGGCCTACGCCTTCGCCGCGCCATATCGGGCGGCAGATGCGTGGATTTCCGCGCGCGATGTGGATGTGGTGCTGATCGATGCGCCGCAGCACATCTATGCGGTCGATCTGATCCGCAATGACCCGCTGCTGCGCAACCGGCCCAAGCGCATGGCTGCCGGTCTGCTGGACGATGCACAGCTCGCCGCGCTGTGCCGCCGCTACAAGGTCGCGCTCTTCACCGATGCCGAGGCCGCAAGGTTCGGGCTGCATGCGGTGCCGAGCGACGACGCGCCCCGCATCATCCCTGCCGGTTGCACCCCATCGCCGCGCTAGATTTCGACCGCAAGATCCAGCGCCAGCGTTCGCGCGCGGCAGGCCGAACGCGAAACGGGCTCAGGCGACCAGCGCGGCGAGCCTTTGTTCGATCCAGGCTGCATTGCGATCCCAATCATAACGGCCGCGCGCATAAGCCGCCGCCGCCTCGTCGTGGGCAGGCAGGGGCGCCTTGCCGATCGCGCTGGCAAATCTGCGCGCGGTCGCTTCCGGCGCCAGCGGATCCACCGCGATCCCGGTCAGGAACCGGGTCGCGTCCGGGTCCGCCAGAGCACTGTCGAGCCCGCAATAGACCGGCAGTCCGCTTGCCATCGCTTCCTGCACCACCAGTGGATAGCCTTCTCCCACCGAAGGCAGCACCAGCGCGTCGGCAGCGGCGTAGAGCTCGGCCAGTTCGGCGTGCGATTTGCGGCCCGGCAGGCGCAGGTTCGGGAGGTTCCAGTCCGCCGGATCGATCGGCCCGCTGCCGACCATCACGATATCGCAATCGGGGCGCAAAGAGGCGAGCGCTCTTAGCGTTTCAAGCCCTTTCTTCTCGACGAACCTGCCGACGAACAATAGCTGCGGCCGCGCGTCGGGCCATCCGAGGCGGCGGCGCAGTGCCTTGCGCTCGGCCGATGCGAGCGGACGGAAAAGCTCGCCTTCGACCCCGTTGAACATCAGTTCGGGCGGATGCGCAAAGCCGACATCGGCAAACTGGCACCGCACGGTATCGCTGATGAACACCGCCTGCGAGGCAGCGCGAAGCGTTGGACGGGTGACGAGGCGATTGGCCGCCATCAGCGCCGCCCGCAGCGCGATCCGGCGATAGGGAATCGCGCCGATATGCTGGATCACCAGCCACGGTTTGGAATGCCGCCGCGCATAACGGCGTGCGAGCTGCGAATTGGCGTAAAGCGCATCGTGGATCACGATCGCATCGGCGGATCGCACCTCGTCTTCGAGCTGCTGTCTCGCTTTTCGGCTTGGCAAAGGCATGGGCAGGCCGGTCACCGCCTCGAGCGGATCATGCGCCGCCAGCGCGATGCGCTGCACCCCGCCGCCCGTGGGTGTGGGCGATACCGCAGCGGCGGCATGGCGGCTGTCATGCCCGCGCTTGGCCAAGGCCTGCGCCAGCGCCCCGGCGACAATCTCCAGCCCGCCGCCGTGGCTTTCGAAAAACGAGGAAACCGTCAGAATGCGCATCGAGCGACCCGGGCGCAATCAGGCAGGATCGAGGCGGAAGGCGGCCTCGAGCCGGTTGGGGAAGATCCGCGCCATGATGCCGCTGCGATATGTCCCGCTGCTGGTGGCGGCAATGCGGTAGCCGGCCTCGCGCGCCAGCGCATCCCATTCGGCAGGGGACAGGTAACGCGCGTTGACCTGGCCGCCGAACGGGATGTTGCCGATCGCATCGAGGACGGCAAGGCGGGCATGGTCGAGCTTCGAGATCGCGACATGGTCTTTGATGTAAACGGGGCCATCCACCACGCGGCGGATCTCGCGCATCAGGCCCGCGCGGTAATCAAGGTCGACGTGATGCATCACGTTGTTGATGGTTGCAGCGGCAAAGCTTGCATCCGCGAAAGGCAGCACCGCGCCATCATACACCCGGGTTTCCACCGAAAGGGTCGGAAAATAGCGGTCGACGACGTCGATCGCGGTCACCTTGTCGACCGGCAGCAGGGCCTGCATCGCCTGCGCCATCACCCCGGTTCCGCCCCCCACATCGAGCAGATTGGCATGATGCACCTTCCAGACCTGCGCAAGATCGGCCAGCATCACGGTCTGATAGACTGGCGGGCGATTGCGATACAGCGGCGTGTGCTGTTCGAGAATATCGGCGACAGCGCCGATGGTGATGGCGGTCATGGCTGCGTTGCTCCGTCGGACTGGCGGGCGAGTGAGTGGGCGACGGCCCAGCGGCTCGAAAGAAAGTTGTAGGCGGTCAGCAGCACGGTGCTGGCGGGTGCGGCAATCAGCATCGGCAGGCCCATGCGATCATGCAACAGCCATACAATCGCCAAGGTCAGCGGATAATTGGCCGTCATTGCCAGCGTATAACGCCCCAGTTCGGCCAGCCGCGGCGCGACCCCGAAGGTGAAACGGCAATGCCCGAGATAGCCGACGATCACGCAGACCACGAAAGAGGCTGTGACCAGCACCGTAAAATGCAGGCCCAAAGCATCGCCGGTCACCAGGATCGCAAGATGCAACCCGGCACACAGCGCGGCGATCAGGCCATAGGAAACGAGGTTGCGCCAACCAGACAAGTGCGCTCACTCCCCCGTAAAATGGGCCTGCACCAGATAGACGCAGGCATTATCGTCGCGGATCGCCGGCGGCGTGATCCCGTCTTCGAGCGCAGCCCGCAGGTTCATCACCAGCGCGAGCATACCGGCAAGCCCGGCGCCGACCACCGGCACGCGGCGCAGCACGTAACAATAGCCCGTCAGTCTGACGATGGTCGTCCACGCCAACGGTCCGCAGATCGCCTGCCAGCTTTCCACTTTCCACCCGCGCGACTGGAGTTCGTTGATAAGCCCCTCGCGCGTCCAGCGGCGATGATCTTCGGGGTGGGGATGATAAAGCCAGGTTCCGTGGGTCGACAAAAGCAGCTTGCCGCCGGGTGCAAGCAGGCGCGCGGCTTCCGACAGATAGGTATCGAGGTCGCGCACGTGTTCGAGCACCTGAAAGCTCGTGACCAGATCGGCGGACGCAGTCTCGGCCAACACCCGGCCATCGGGCGTGATCGCAATTTCGCTCCCATCGCCAAGGTCCGCGCCGCGGTAGGCGATGCCGCGCTGTTCGAAGTAGGCCCGATAAGGTTGTTCGCCGCAGCCCAGGTCGATCACCCTGCGGCACATTTTTGCAAGCCTTGCGGCATGGGTATCGATCGCGCGCGACAATTCGCGCAGCACCAGCCAGTCGGCATCGACGATGCCAGGACGCCGCCGCCGCCGCTGTATGGCGCCGTCAACCTGCTGTCCGCGCGCGTCGATTGCCGAACGACGGTCGGGGCCCGCGGCATCAGCGATTTTGGTCATTGCGATTTCCATGGCCGTCCCCTTCGTGGCGTGCCGCAATCTCTTGCATTTATTGGTTAACAAATTGTGCCGCCGCCCGCTGTGCCAGCAAGCCCGCACGAAGCCGGCAAACGCCCCCGCGTTCACCAATTGTTGACCAATATTCTTCATCAGACCCGTGACGTTTGCGAAGGGGAAGCGGCCGATGGGGCAGCGTGAAGGGATCTCGGCATGAACATGCTGCACCACCAGATCTTCGAGATCGAAGAGGCCGCGCTCGCGCAGCATCCGCGCATCGCGGTGCTTCTGCCGTGCTACAACGAAGCGCTCGCGATCCGGGCCGTGATCGCACGGTTTCAGGCGGCTTTGCCCGACGCCGAGATCTATGTCTTCGATAACAACAGCAGCGATGGTTCGGGCGCGATTGCGCGCGAGGCGGGGGCGATCGTGCGCCGCGAGACGCGGCAGGGCAAAGGGTTCGTGGTGCGCCGGATGTTCGCCGATATCGACGCCGATATCTACTTGATGTGCGATGCCGACGAGACCTACGAAGCCGAGGCAGCGCCCGCGATGGTCAGGAAACTGCTCGATGAAGGCCTCGACATGGTGGTCGGATCGCGCGCCGATGCTGCCTGCGGTGCCTACCGGCCCGCGCACAAGTTCGGCAACTGGATGCTGAGCTCGCTCGTGCGCTCGACCTTCGGGCGCGGGTTCAACGACATGCTGAGCGGATACCGGGTCTTTTCCCGCCGCTTCGTGAAGTCCTTTCCGGTGATGGCCCAGGGTTTCGAGATCGAAACCGAACTCACCATCCATGCCCTCCAACTCGAAATGCCGACCGCCGAAGTGCCGACCAAGTTCGCCGAACGTCCGGCAGGGTCGGTCAGCAAGCTCAGCACCGTTTCGGACGGGCTGCGTATCCTTGCGACGATTTCGGTGCTGCTGCGGATGGAGCGCCCGTTCCAGTTCTTCGGTCTGATCGCGCTTGCGCTGGCGGCGGCATCGCTTGGCCTCGGCTTGCCGGTGGTCGCGGACTTTCTCGAAACCGGGCTGGTGCTCCGGCTGCCGACCGCAGTGCTGGCGGCCGCCGCGATGATCCTTGCCTCCTTGAGCCTGTGCTGCGCGCTGATTCTCGACACCGTCACGCGCGGACGCAAGGAAGCCAAGCGGCTGCGCTATCTGGCGCTGCCCGGCCCGATCGAGCGGCGCCGCACGCATCGTCCGGCAGCGCCGCACCGGGGCCTGCCGCTGAGGTAAACACGCAATCGCCGAGGTGGGTTCACACGCTGTCCCCGCTGATCCCCCAGCGCTTGACGGCGGGCAGGCTTCGCAACATTGCATTCGCGAATGCAATGTTGGGCCTTTGAAAGCGGTGTGGGCTTTGTCAAAATCCAGCCCGACGAGCCGTCAAGACGCCCTGAGATGGCAAAATGGTCGGGGAGACAGGATGCGAGTCCACTCTTCCGACCACCCGCAAAGCCCGGAAAACCGCGGGTTGCAGCACGCCGCGAACGCCGTGTGCACAGGCATGTGACATAGGACGAATCCCGCTGCAAGGGCCGAATGCGGGCGGGGCTGAGGACTGATCGGCGAACGTGATCAGGGGGGCGTGACCGCCCCGCTAGCAAAGCTCATTAAGTCGCCAGCTAGCCGCTTCGGCGATCGTTTAGGGGCTGCGTCGGCTATGCCCGGTTCGCAAAAATTTCCTGTCCGTCAGCTATCGACCCCATTTGTACCGTCCGGTCACGACCTGCGCTTTCCCGAAAGCGGCCACATATTCTCAAGGCTCGAACCGGTCGGAAAGTGCTCTATGCCGAACCAATGGCCGGATCTGTCATGCAGTCGTTTTCTGGCGCGAAGGCGTAATGCTACACCCATGCAGAAGGGGTGAAGGGACCTTCAGCGATGCAATGCCGCCGCATCAGTGCACGGCACGGCTTCTGTCTGGATCGTGACGTGATTGATTGCGAACCGCGCTTCCAGCATCTTTGCAACGTCGCGCCGCACAGTATCCGCATCCTCAGTGTCACCAATCGCAACATGCGCAGTCAGGCTGGCGTCATAGCCCGCCACTGACCACAAGTGCAGGTCATGCACTCCCGAGACGCCCCTAATCTCGCCCATCGCACCCCGGATGGCCTGGAGGTCGAACCCACGCGGCACGCCTTGCAGGAGGATATGCGTGGTATCGCGCAGCAATATCCACGTGCGGGGCAGCACCCAGAGACCGATTGCGATCGCAACGACCGGGTCGATCCAGTTGAGACCGGTGAAATAGATTGCGATGGCCGCACCAATGACGCCAAGCGAGCCAAGCATGTCAGCCCACACCTCGAGATAGGCCCCCTTGAGGTTCAGGCTGTCCTCTTTGCCACCGGCGAGTATCCGCATCGCAATGACGTTCACGAGCAACCCGAGCGTTGCGACGATCAGCATCCCGACCGATCCGACGGGCTGTGGTGCAAAGAACCGCCCAATCCCCTCGATCAGAATATATCCGGCAACCGCAAACAGCAGGATCGCGTTGAAGGCAGCAGCCAATATCTCGAATCGCCGATAACCGAAGGTACGCTGATCATCGGGCGGACGCTGACCGATCTTGACCGCCGCCAGCGCAATCGCCAGCGCCGCACTGTCAGTGACCATGTGCGCAGCGTCGGAAAGCAGCGCCAGGCTGTCAAAGACAATGGCACCGACGAGTTCGGCGATCAGCAAGGTCGTGGTCAGCCCAAGTGCGATGGCAAGGCGCCGGGTGCTAGCACCGGCACCGTGGCTGTGCCCTTGGTGACCACCCGCGCCATGATCATGGCTCGCGCCCATCAGCCTGCCTCCTCTGTGTTCAAGCACCGTTCGCAAAACGGCGATGCAAATCGCTTATCGCTGTGGTTCATCGTCTCTCTCTTGGTCCATTTTCCTATGCATCTGATCCTCATCCTACGCCGTCGCGGGCAATAAAGCCTGCGGCTCATCGTCGGGGAAGTTTCGGGCTTCCCGGTCGAGCACAAGCCGGGCCAGTGCGGGCAGGACAACCAATGTCAGCAAGGTTGCCGAGATCAGCCCCCCGATCACCACCGTCGCGATCGGTCGCTGCACTTCTGCCCCCGTGCCACTCGCCAACGCCATCGGTACGAAGCCGAGACTGGCTACCAATGCCGTCATCAGCACCGGCCGCAGGCGCATTAGCGCTCCTTCGCGCACCGACTCCAGCACGCCCTTGCCGTTCTGGCGCAGCGCCAGGATGCTCGACATCATGACCAGCCCATTAAGCACTGCCACGCCCGACAGAGCGATGAAGCCAACCGCTGCAGAGACCGAAAAGGGCATGCCACGCAGCCATAGCAGCAGCACGCCCCCGCTCAGCGCGAGCGGGACGGCGGAGAAGACCATCGCCGCACGGCTTGCCGATCCCAGCGCTGCGTAAAGCAGCGCAAAGATCGCCGCAAAGACGAGTGGCACCACGATGCTGAGGCGGCTTTGGGCGCGCTCGAGATTCTCGAACTGGCCGCCCCAGTCGATCCACAAACCCGGAGGGATCTGCACATCATTGGCAACCGCGTCTTGCGCGTCGGCAACAAACGAGCCCAAGTCCCGCCCGCGGACATTGGCCTGCACCACCACCCGGCGCTTGCCATTCTCGCGGCTGACCTGGTTGGGACCGTTTTCGATGCGGAAGCGAACGAGCTGGCCCAGCTGCACTGACCGCGCCGTGCCATCTGCCGATGGCAATGCCACTGGCAAGGCCGCAAGCGCATCTAGATCGCGCCGCTGTTCTTCGGGCAGGCGCACCACGACATCAAACCGCCGATCGCCTTCGAACACCAGCCCGGCTTCGCGGCCGCCGAGCGCGATCTGCACCACATCGGTTACATCGCCAACGGACAGGCCATAAGCGGCAATCGCGGCCCGGTCGAAATCGATCACCAGTGCCGGCAGGCCTTCGGTCTGCTCGACTTTGACATCCGAAGCGCCGTCGACCGCGCGCAGCGCAGTTGCAACGCGCTGCGCCGTGGCATTCAAAGTTTCAAAGTCATCGCCATAGACCTTGACCGCCACGTCGGAGCGCACGCCCGAAATCAGCTCATTGAACCGCATCTGGATGGGCTGGCTGAACTCAAAGTTGTTGCCGAGCAGCGTGTTCAGGCGGGCTTCCACTCGGGCAATCAGCGCGGCCTTCGTTTCAGACGGATCGGTCCACTCGTCTCGAGGGCGCAGGATCACGAAAGTATCGGACACATTGCCCGGCATCGGGTCAGTCGCAACTTCCGCCGTGCCCGTCTTTGAAAAGACCGTCGTTACCTCCGGAAAGCCAGCAATCACCCGCTCAACCTGCAACTGCATTGAGGCCGATTGCTCGACACTCGTCGACGGGATCCGCATTGAATGGAGCGCGAAATTCTTTTCATCGAGCTGCGGAATGAACTCCCTACCAAGGCTGGTGAAGGCGACGAGCGCGGTAAGGAAAATCGCCGCTCCCGAGCCGACAGCCACCCATGGCCGGGCCAGCGCCTTGTCGAGCAAGGGCTCATAGCGGCTCCGGGTTGCCGCCAGCACACGCGGCTCCTTCTCCTCGACCTTACCAGTCACGAGCAGCGCCACCATCGCTGGTACGAAGGTCAGCGACAGGATAAACGCTGCCGCAAGCGCCAGCATCACCGCGATCGCCATCGGCGCGAACATCTTGCCTTCCACCCCGTCGAACGCGAGCAGCGGCAGATACACCAAGATAATGATGGCCTGACCAAACACCGACGGGCGGATCATCTCGCGCGCAGCAACCATCACTTCGTGAAGCCGCTCCTGCAGACTGAGCAACCTGTTTTCATGATGCTGACGCTCGGCCAGACGGCGCAGGCAATTTTCAACGATGATGACCGCGCCATCGACAATCAGCCCGAAATCGAGTGCGCCGAGGCTCATCAAATTGCCTGAAACAGCCCCTTTGACCATCCCGATTGCCGCCAGCAGCATCGACAGCGGGATCACCAGTGCCGTGATGATGGCAGCGCGAAAATTTCCGAGCAGCAGAAACAAGATGACAATGACGAGGAGCGCGCCCTCGGTCAGGTTCTTGGCCACCGTGCTGATCGTCGCATCAACCAGCACCGAACGATCAAGCACCGGCGTCACGACAATACCGGGCGGGAGGGCCGCGCCGATCTCTTCGAGCTTTTCGGCGGATTCGGCCGCCACCGTGCGGCTGTTGCCACCTGCAAGCATCAGGGCGGTGCCAACCACAGCGCCATGACCATTGACGCTGGCTGCACCCGTGCGGACCTCGCGGCCCGACGAAATGGTCGCCACATCAACGACCCGCACCGGCGCCCCGCCACGCTGGGCAATCACGATATTGGCAATTTCAGACCCGCGTGACACACGGGCATCGGCGCGAACCACAAGTCCTTCCCCGCTGCGCTCGACCACGCCCGCACCGCTCGATACATTGCCTCGTTCGAGCGCGTCGACGAGATCGGTCATCGAAAGACCGGCGGCGGCCAGACGCACCGTATCGGGTGCGACTTCATACTGCTTCACGAAACCGCCGATGGCGTCGACACCCGCCACATTGGCAACCTGACGCATCTGTGGCCGAATGATCCAGTCCTGGACCGTGCGCAGGTAGGTCAGCCGTTCTTCCGGCGTAGTCAGCCGCTGTCCCTCAGGCGTAAGATAGCTGCCGTCATTTTGCCAGCCCGGCTGCCCGGTCCGCGCGCGCGGAGCCCCGCGCCCGTCGGGATGCGCGAAGTCGACTGTCCACATCAGCACTTCGCCAAGGCCGGTCGACACCGGTCCGATTTGTGGATCCACCCCGGGCGGCAATGTGCCCGCCGCCTGCGTCAAGCGCTCACCCACTTGCTGGCGGGCGAAATAGAGATCGGTATCGTCGGTGAAGATCACCGTGACCTGCGCAAACCCGTTGCGCGAAATCGAGCGGGTTTCAACGAGGCCGGGCATGCCCGCCATGGCAGTCTCGATGGGATAGCTGACCTGGCGTTCCATTTCCGTCGGCCCGAGCGAGGGCGCGACGGCGTTGATCTGCACCTGCCGGTTGGTAATGTCGGGCACCGCATCGACGGGCAGCTGTACAAGCTGGGTTGCGCCATAAACGGCGGCGAAGGCGGTCAGGAGGACCACCAGCACCCTTCGCTCGACGGCGAAGGCGAGGATTTTTTCAATCATGGTTCGTCCTCTCAATGATCATGTTCGGCCTCGGCCTTGCCGAGTTCCGCTTTGAGGACGAAGGCATTGACGGTCGCGACGCGTTCGCCGACGCGCAGACCCGAGATGATCGGCACGGCGGAATCGCTGCCGGTGCCCACCGTCACCGGCCGCACGACAAAGCCGCGCGGCGTGCGCACGAAAACAACACTGCGCCCCTCAACCTCCTGAATTGCGCTGCGCGGCACGACTGGCACCCGCTGGCCATCGCTCCCGGGCGTCGTAACCCGCGCGCTGACATTCTGGCCAACCCGAAGGTCGCCATCGCGATTGTCGATGGTGGCGATGGCCTTGGCCGCGCCAGTGGCTGGATCAACGGCGGGTGAGAGAAAGCGGATGCTGCCCGTGTGCGGATGATCGCTTCCCTGGACAGAAAGCATGATCGTCTGGCCGACCCGAACGCGCTGGATATCGCGCGCGGGAATCATCAACTCCGCCCAGACCGTGCGCGGATCGGCGACCTGAAACAGCTCGCGCTCGGGCGGAACATATTCACCCGGCGTTACGGTCACCGACGTCACTTCGCCGGCGACCGGCGAACGCAGCGTCATCAGCCGGGTGGTGCCTCCTCCCGTTCCCGCGCCGAGCGCGCGCAAGGCTTGCTCGGCTTGCTGCGCATCAATTCGCGCCGCATCGTAGGCGGCCCTTGCTGCTTCATAATCCTGACGTGCTGTGACGCGTTGGCGGAACAGACTTTCCTCTCGCGCAAGAACAGTACGTGCGGCTTCGGCTGCGCGCCGTGCGCGTGCCGAGGCGCCCTGCGCCTCGGCAACCTCGCGGCTGTCGATGACAGCAAGCGCATCGCCTACCGCGACCCGGTCGCCAAGCTGGCGCAGGATCCGCACGACAACGCCCGACGTGCGTGCGGTGACATGACCGACCGACTGTGTCGGCGGCACCAGCACGCCCGCCGTTGTCACTTCGCCCCCGGCAAAGCCTTCTCCGACCGCTGCAACCACGATCCCTGCTGTGCGCAGCTGCGCTTCGGTCACCATGATGGTGCCTTCCCCGGGCGCCGCCTCGGCATCGGCATCGCCGCCAGACTCAGCGCTTTGGGCAGCTTCATCACTATGTGCTGCGTCGCCGCGCAGCACATAGCCCGCGCCGCCACCCACAAGGGCAATGATCGCGGCCCCGCCGATCAGAGCCAGCATTTTCCGGTCAATCGTCATGATCAGTTCTCCTCGCGCGCGTAGGCGCGATTGAGCGCGGCAATCGCGCGGGCCCGGTCGAGCCGGGCTTCAATGATGGAACGTCGCGCCGTGGTCAGCGCGCCTTGGGCGTCGAGCAATTCGAGTAGCGAGAAGCGCCCTGCATTGTAGCCAATCTGCGCCAGCCTCACCGCCTCTTCGGCTTGGGCAAGGCCGGGCCCTTCAAGCGCGGCCAATCGCGTCTCGGCAGCTTCGACCAGCATTTGTGCCTGCGCCCTGTCGCGCCGCGCCTCGGCCCGGACCCGCTCTGCCTGAAATTCGGCTGCGGTCTGTTCCGCCCGCGCCGCTTCGATCCCGCCGCGATTGCGGTCACGGATCGGGATCGGCAGCGACACGCCTGCAACGAGGGCAGTATCGCGCCCGTCATTGAAACGCCGCAGCCCGCCGCTTACCGTAACATCAGGAACAGCAGCCGACTGCGCCAGCGTTACCCGCGCGGCAGCAACGCGGCGTTCCGCCTCGGCAAGCCGCTCGTCGATGCCGATAAAGGCAGGATCGTTCGTTGGTCGAGGTTGCGGCGGGGTGCCCACTGCGGCCGTCAGTTCCGGATCATCTGACCCAACTAGCACTGCGAGGTTTCGACGCGCGGCAAGCATGAGACTGAATGTTTCAACCTCGGCGGCGCGCGCTTCGGCGAGTGCCGCTTCGGCGCGCAATTGCCGGAGCGGCGGATCGCGGCCCGCTTCGACCAGAATGCGCGCCGTGTTGGCAAGCGATGCCGCCTGCGCGGCATTGTCGCGCGCCAGCGTTGCCTGATCCGTCGCCGCTGCCAGCTCGGCAAAGGCCAGTTCAACGTCACGGACCAGATCAATGCGCTCGCGAAGCAGGGCAAGGGCCGCCACCTCACGCTCGCTTGCCGCAACGGACCGCCTTGCGCTTCGCTGACCCCCGATCTCGAGCTGTTGGCTAAGCGCCAGCGTGGTTTGTGTGCTGTCCAAGCCGCGGAACGGACCGCTTCCGGCGAAATCCTCGACCTCGAGGCTGACTTGCGGATTGGGACCGACATTCGCCTGACGCGTGCGCGCTTCGGCAGCGTCGACACGCGCCTCAGCGGCTGCCAGGCGCGGTTGGCTTGCAATGGCGCGCTCGATTGCAGTCTCGAGCGTTATGGGTTCGGCCAAGGCCGGAAAGGCAGTGACGAGCGCCGCAGCCATAAGGGCGGCGCGCAAGGATATGGGCATGAAAAACTCCTGAACTTGGCATGCGTTCAGTGCGCGAACCCACAGGTCCGTGCGCCGTTACGGTGCAAGTTCAGGCAGAAGGCGGCTGAAGCGGCGGGGCTTGCGCCAAAGAGCTCAGGATGGCGCTGTCTTGTGGCCGCATCGCGACACGGGCCAGCGACAGGCTTTCGACCATGACCGGCGCGCCGGCATTAAGACCCACGCTGCAATGGTGATGAACCATGGCATGGCAGGGGGAATTTTCATCATCGGGAGCATGGTCGCGATGCGCTGCTTCGGCATGACCGCTTACGTCGGACGCAGCAAGGACAGCACTGTAGGGCAGAGCGTCGTGCGCCATCGACGGCGATTCTGCGCCGCCAAATGCCAGTCCAACCGCCAGCCAAAACAGAAGAAGCACACGCACCATCACCGCCGCAATACTGAAAAGGGGTTAATCAAGCAATCTGACAGCTGCGATGTCACGAACTTAGTTCCTGCTGGCGCAACGCTTCCGCCAGATCCGCAGGTATCGGCATCGGCGCAAACGCGCTTACATTGGATCGCCCGGTGTTACCCACCGGCAACCGGCCCGTCAGCGAACCGAGCGGGGCCAGAATGATCCGGACCATCTGGCCCAGAACTTCGTTCCAATCGCGCCGTCGGATCGCAAACCCCAGCATGGCGCCATGACTGGCGAGATGCGGACCCAGAAAAGGCTGCGAAACGATATGAACCCGCTCCAGATGGTGCCACGCACGATCGTCGTCGCCCGCTTCTACCGCTGAACGGTTTGCCGCCATTTCAATCGCGATTACCCGCCGCGCAGCCAGGCTCTTGGCAAGCCCCCGCCAGCGCCGCTGCCGGTGCCAATAGAAGATTTGCGCAAAGGCCCAGATGAACGGGGTCAGGACACCTGCCGAAACTTCGACCTCGTCGCTGTAGCGCGTCCCGCCGTCCTTGTCCGGCGCGACCGTAATCCAATGATCCCACTTCGAGATGAGGGCACTATTGCCTTCATCGCGCAATCGCTTGGGCCATTCGCTGTCATTCGCTTCATGCAGCGAGGTCACAATCCACTGGGTCCCAAAGGGGATCATGCCGAAGAGCCGGACCTTAGCCTGGTAGCGCCCGCCGGGCTGAAAGCTCTCGAACGCCGCGTCATCGACCGGGATGAAGCGCACCAGCGGCCAAGCGATATGCTGCAACAGGCCCGCCGTCTGCACCTCGGCCCAGACCGTCTCCGGCTTGAGCGCGATATGTGTCGAACGGGAAACCTTCATGCCGCAACGCTCCGCAATTCACGCCGTGCCTGCTGGACAATCTGAATGCCGCCGCTGATCCCGAGCAGCGCCAAAATCGCTGCAACAATGAGGTCGGGCCAGGCTGTTCCGGTGCCGAACACGCCAAGTGCGGCCGCCATAACGGCGATATTGCCGATCGCGTCATTGCGCGAGCATATCCAGACCGAGCGCATGTTCGCGTCTCCAGTGCGAAAACGGTAGAGCATGACGGCGACACCGGTGTTGGCCGCCAGCGCGAGCGCGCCGATGATTCCCATCAGTTCAGGCTCGGGTGCAGCTCCGCCGAGCGCCGCCAGAACGGCTGTGATCATGACCCAACCACCCAGACCAATGAGGGCGAGCCCCTTGGCCAGCGCCGCCCGCGCGCGCCATGCCAGCGCCATCCCGGCGACCAGCAGGCTGATCGCATAATTGGTGGCATCGCCCAGAAAATCGAGTGCGTCCGCCTGCAACGCGCGGCTGTCCGCAGCGGCCCCTGCCGCCATTTCCACCGCGAACATGCCGGCGTTCACGCCGAGCGCGATCCACAAAGCCCTGCGCCAGCGCGGGTCGTTCAGAGTTGCCGTCGTTCCGCACGCGGCCTTGCAGCAATCATCAGCCATCTTTTTGCCTTCTCGACAATCTGCGAGTCGGCATTCTATCTACACCCTGTAGCAACTATAGGGTCAAGCCCGAAGGAGTGGCAGTGAAAATTGGCGAACTCGCGAGCGCCACGGCGACGAAGGTCGAGACGGTGCGCTATTATGAAAAGATCGGGTTGTTGCCGCCACCCGCCCGGACAAGTGCCAATTACCGTGCCTATGGCAATGATCATCTGGCGCGCCTGTCGTTCATCCGCCGCGCCCGCGATCTCGGTTTCACGCTCGAAGCCGTGCGCGAACTGCTCACGCTGTCGGATGACAAGGCCCAATCCTGCGATGCCGTTGACGGAATCGCGCGCGTCCACCTCACCGAAATCGACCGCAAGATCGCCGATCTGAGCGCACTGCGCGGCGAACTGGACCGGGTCATCGGATCCTGCCGTCACGGGACCGTGGCCGACTGCAAGATCATCGAGACCCTCGCCCCGCGCACGCTGACCGCAACGTGATCGAAGATCGCTGCTTTGGCGCCGACGCTTCGGCCTCGCGTGCATGGATCCACTAGACCGCGTTGACGATGCTGCGACACCCGGCAATGGTCTGCCCAGCCCCACTATCGCCACGGATCGAGCACTAACCATGCCAACCCTGCAAACCGGACTCATCTATGCGCTCGCCGCGCTGGCGGAGATCGCCGGTTGCTTCTCGTTCTGGGCATGGTTGCGGCTCGACAAATCTGCCTGGTGGGTTGCGCCGGGCATGGTGTCGCTCGCGATTTTTGCCTGGCTCCTCACGCTGGTCGATACATCCGCTGCGGGCCGCGCATTCGCAGCCTATGGCGGCGTCTACATCGCAGCGTCACTGATTTGGCTTTGGAGTGTCGAAGGCGCACGACCCGACCGGTGGGATGTAATCGGCGCTGCAATTTGTCTCGCCGGAGCAGGGTTGATCCTGATGGGACCGGGACGAGCGAGTTAGCAGTGGCGGGTCACAGCAACGGTCCATGTCCGTCCGACCAGAACTTGCGACATGTCCTCAGCTTGCGGTCCAATCTATCAAGCTGGAGAGGTTGGTTTGAGAAAAAACTCTCGCCGTGCCGTGGCTTCAAGAACGTCTTGGTTGGCGGCGATTGGCGATGCGTCGCTCGCCTGCGATCAACAGCAGCTATCGGGTTCTATCACTCGAAAGCCGCCCTTCCGCTCCCCACCCAGTTGCGGACATCAGCAGGTGATATCAGCGATGCCGAAAGCGGTCATCTCGACGCTTGAACTAGTTCGTTTTCGACGTGAGCGGCGTTGTCTCGTTTG
This sequence comes from Erythrobacter neustonensis, assembly GCF_001663175.1. Lineage (NCBI taxonomy): Bacteria > Pseudomonadati > Pseudomonadota > Alphaproteobacteria > Sphingomonadales > Erythrobacteraceae > Erythrobacter > Erythrobacter neustonensis. The sequence goes on from NZ_CP016033.1 coordinate 2,206,153, forward strand.
ACGCGCAGCACAGCGCTAACAAGCGCAAGATGCATGCGAACACCTACTTCCAGTGACCTGGCGATCCGTGATGAGCCTCCATTAAGAGGCTCAGGTAGGAAAGTTTCCCATTGGAAAGTTGACCCTTAAGTCTCGGGATAACAAGCGCCGGACCTGTTCGAGCGGGGTGCAAAACTCGGCAGGCCTTCAGAAATAACGCTTTGCGAACTTCCTGAAAAAACCTCGCCAGCCTAAAATGCTGGTATGACACATGCACCAACACATTCCGCACCATCTCTAACATTCAGGCTGGATCCCCGACACACCCCTCCATGGGGCAAGAGAAGGAAAATCTATAGGTCAATAATTCTACAGGATGGATGGTGTCTGACACCATCTACTTTGCCCTGCTCGGCGCGTTGCTTCTCGCATGGCTGGGAGGGTTCACGATGACCCGGAAAAAGCGAAGCTCGGCTGCCCGTTGCAGGCTGTCGGTCGATGTCGGCGATATGAAAGAGGACATCGAATGGACTGCGAAGAAACTTGGTATGACGGTTTCGGAACTGACGCGTGAAGCTTTCCGCGCCTACGCAAAACGGGACGCCAACAGCGTCAGCTGGCTGGACGTGGCCATGCTTTGGGGACACCTGTATTCCCTTTCGAAAAAATTCGTTCGGTTCCGTGATGACCCCACAAGCAAGGAAGCGGCAGATGAATTCCAGCAGGCCTTGGACTGGTTAATTATCGAGGTTCAAAACCTGTGGGACGAGATGCGCAAATGACATCCGACCGATCAGGGGTGGTAATCAAGGAAATGAGGTCGAAGAGAGACTTGGCGGACTACCTCACGTCCCTGACCGGGCATGACCTCAGCCATCATGCGATGTTGGCGCACTATGTGGGCTCGGAAGCCCACGGCCGCGCCGAATTCTTCGAGGCACTCAACTGCGCAGCCGCCTCAAAGCCAGCCTTGCTCGCCGAGTTTCGACGCGAGCAAGATCGTAAGCCCAAGCGCGGCCAAGGCCGAAGCGTTTACCACTTTATGATCAGTCGCAGGGGGCGTACCGACCCTCAGATTCTTGCCAGTATGGCGAAACGTCTCTTGCAACTTGCTGGCCTTGATAAGCAGAAGGCCTTGATCGCGGTCCACACCGACACCGACGACAATCACGTACACATCGCTGTATCCGCGCTCGATGCGAGCGGCAGCCAGATCATTCTCGAACGAGGATACAGCAAGGTTCTCCTTGCACACATCAATGCGCAGCTGTGCCACGAGTTTGGTTTCGAGCCGGAGGCAGGCTTGGGCTTCCACGCGACCAGCGAGGGCGTTTTCCGAACGGTAGACGGGGCCAAGCTCCGCGACGCTGATTTTCGCAAGGTCACCAAGGATCTTCGCAAGGAACCGGCACAGAAAGCTCGTTCCGCAGCATTTGAACAGGAAACCGGATTGCCGTCGATACAGCGACGCATCCGGGAGAGCTTTGACCAAGCATTAAGAGCTGGAACACTCGAGATGTTCGCCGCGCACTTGGCGGCAGACCGCATTTCCTATCAGTTGAAGGGAAGCGGTGCGATGATCGGATTGGACAACCAGTGGTTCAAGGCCAGCGACATAGCCCGGGCTGCTCCACCCAAGAAAATTGCCAACCGTTTTGGTGTCACGCATCTAACCCAGAAAGAGGCTGAACGGTTAGGGCTCGTAACAGGTGTCGGCTTTTACGCACCAGACGAGGCGGGCTTACTACAACCGATCCGTCTTCCTGAGGCGCTGGATTATCGTGCCGATGCGCTACTTCCGATGCCGGGCGCTCAGGCGAGGTGGATGCAGCATAATGCTGATCAACGCCTGGAGCAGAACCTTCCCAAGCCAGCAGCGATGGACAGCGACCCAATACGTGATCGCATCAAGCGCTTGCTAGACCGGCCTACACCTGCGGGAATATGGCAGGCCGAACGGTTGCAACGCGCACTTCATTACTGCCAAGGGGCGCGGGGCAGGCCGCCACTCACCCCAGCTATCGCCCACGACCGCAAGCTGCCGGTGGTGAATCTCAAGCACGATACCGCGACACTTGTTGGCCCCGTCCATCACACCCGCTGGAACGGCCCTCCAATCTGGGGAGGTGTCAGGGTCAGAAAGGCAGGGCCGCTGTGGCATGTCACTCGAGGCTCGCAACCGGTGGCAACCTTTGGGCCGGGCCTGATCGTCGTGCATCAAGCGACCCCGGCAGACAAAGAGCATATCATGAGGCTGGCACAGCTCGACTTCGGCGGTGATGTGCAGGCGCATTGCAAACCGGCAGATCGGCGGTCGTGGATCCGCGCAGCACAGGCCTGCGATGTCATTTTGAGCAACCCAGAACTGGTCCTGGCGCAGGCGGAGGACGCGAACCGCCGTCAGAACCGGCTTGCGCGCATGACAGACCGCCTTGCAGCGGCCGGCGAAAGCCTGATCCACGCTGGTAGGCTGGCGCTCGGCGAAGCGCATGCGGCGCTGCAATCGGCATTACCTTCCATCCAGCGCAATCACGCCCAATGGCGTGCAAGATCGCTGCAATTGTCGACACGATTGTCGGTCGTACAGGAACGTCTCGCTGCCGAGAAGGAGCTTGCGCGCCGAGCACTCGAACAGACAACCATGGCCCGCGCAGAACCACAGCCCTCCATCAATCAGCCGATCACAGCACCCGCGCGCGGTCCTGCGCCCACAGCTCCGGTGCCGCCACCGGTCGAACCTGTCCGTCTGCAACCGCAGCGGCAACCAGAAGTTGCCCCGGACGCGGGCGTTGCAATGCCTCGGGGCGTTAAGCCCACGTCAAGCGTGCCAGTTGCCGCCAGAGCCCCGGCCATCTCGCACGAGCAGCCAAAGGTGGATGAGCGGGGCGGGGCTTCGGCATCCCTAACCAGCGATCCGGGACAAACGCAGCCAGATAGATCGGCGGAAGTAGCCCAAAGGCCAGCATCACATCACGACGCCCGGCCAGCCGAGATACCGTCAAGGCTTCCCACAGAACAGCAACAGGCACCACCGGAATCCGTACCCGCCCGCGAACTTCTCGAAATGAAGTTCCACGAGGCGATCAAACTGGTCGGCCAGCTCGACGCGGTAGGGCGTGTCGAGGGCGATCGCTTCCATGTGCGACTTATCGGCAGCGACGACTGGAAAATAGCGGCCATTCCCAATGGCTTGCGAAAGTTTGCGGAGGATGCCCTGCTCAACTTTCGCCAAAGGTATTTTGCCGTCAAAGACGCCCTCATCAGCGGCGTGGTGACCGTCGATGAAACCGGCAAGGTGGAAGTGATCAGCGCAAAGGGGGATACGGCATTACCCGATCTGCATAAGCTGTTGCGCGAGCCTGGCATGCTCGAAATCGCGCGCGCGGCAGCACGAGATGGGGTTAACAAAGTTCCTGATGTCCCGGAGCCGAGTCCGGCCAAGCAGCCTGAAGCGCCGACCATATCACCACCCGCAGCAACAGCAGAAGTGTTGCATACCGCACTTCGGCGCGCGATGCGTGACAGGAGCTCGCGAGCCAAGCAGTCCGATCAGTTGTCGCGAAGGATTTCACACACTCAACAAGATGCAAGCGATCCTGCGCAGGACCCGAATGCTGGCAGCGGACGATTTGCTGCGTCTGCTGTTGCGTCCAATCCATTCCCGAGCGACTCAGGGCCAGAGCTTACCCCACCAAACGACACTGCCGCCAAGAGGTTCTGGGTGATAGAAAAGGTGGATCAGGCTGATTGGAGGAGGGTGGATCGCCATGTGGGGCCCTTGGAGCGGATCGAGTGGCTTTTCGAAGGTCAGCGACGCTACGAAAGCAAACGTCTTGTCGGCCGCCGGGTTGATGAGTTCACGTTACCGCGCGATCTCCTCGAGCGCGTTGAACTGGGACCGGATGATATCGCTGATCAATCGGTACAAACGTGGCTCCGAACGGAACATGAAGAACAGCTTCAGGGATTGAGCGTGATCGTCGAGCATTTGGCCGCTCGCCCGGATTCGATGGTTCGAGACGAGCACTGCTGGCATGTCCTCTCAAGCTGCGACAAGACGATCGCAGACAAACTGTTTCTCTGGCGGAATGAACCCGTGGTCCAATCCGCGCTCGACACGCTTCGTGGCCTGCAACCGGCAGAGCGAGACAGCAAGGAATGGTCAAGGCGCCTTGAGGCGTTCCTTGTTACAATTTATCCGGACCTTGTGCCGCTTCCACCGCCAATTGAAAACAAGACAGGCGCGGCTCGCGCGGCGCATGACATATCGCGCGCAAACGGCTTTGGCCTTCCGACCGATCATGATGGAATAGGGTAGGATCAGAGGATTTCGGTGAGCCCGGTTGAGGGAGTGGAAAAGGGGGCAAGGTGCTCGCTTGCGCTTCGCCGGGTTCGGGCCGGAGGCCGAACTCGTGAAGTATCAGAAATTTCATCATCCAGAATGCTACCAGACCGATCACATTCAAGTGCTCGATATCGAGACGCTGGCGCCCGAGACCGAGGACGGCTCGTTCCCGCCCTGGCCGCTCCACGAGGCTGTTTGCGCCAGTGTGCTGACCCAGAAGAAGGTCGGCGACAGCTACGAGTTCGACATCCGCACCGTTGAGTTCGCAAACGAGCTTGACGGCCTGCGGCAGCTGTTCGGCCTGCTCGATGCAGGTGCTACGCTCGTTACATGGAACGGCCGCGGCTTTGATATCCCCGTGCTTCAGATCGCAGCCGCACGCCATCTGCTGTTCGCGGACAACGCCCTGCGCATAGCATGGCTGGCGCCGCGCTGGGCGATCAACCACGCCGACCTCGCCGAGCTCTATGGCCGCTTCGGCGGCGCAGGCAGGCCGAGCCTCGCGAACATTTGCAGGGCGCTCGGCATTGCCGCCAAGACTCAGGGCAGTGGCGATGGTGTTGCTGCGATGATCGCCGATGGCCGCGAGGAGCAGGTCTTCCGGTACTGCGAGGAAGACGTCGCCATCACGTGGCTGGCGTGGCTACACTATGCCGCCGCGCGCTATGCCGATCCGGGCAAACTGGCACACCCGCTTGCCGCATTCGACCGCTGGCTCGCCGATGACGATAACGGCCGGTACGCCCACCTCAAGCATTTGCGCGATCTCCCGCTGTTCCGACACGCCCGCGAGGCGGCCCCCGTCTTCCGGCTCGATCAACTTATCGAGCGGACCGAAAGGCGCGCGAGCATCGCCGCCATGCGACCCAGCGCCATGTGATCTGACCTTCTCTGCCAGGGAACGAGGCAGGGATGGGAATTGAAAGGAAAATACGAAATGACTGACACGTTCACCGCGTGCTGCCTGCGCACGCGTCCTGCCGATGCAAACGATCGCGGCGACACGATTTACGTCCGAGCCGTCGGAGCAGCTCGGTTCGTCTTCGAAAACGGGACCTGGACAGCCCACACATCAAGCTGGCTGTGCGGGGGACATTCTGATCCGGATGGCACAGCCCTGCACTGGATCGCACATCACGCCGCCGTGCAACCGCTGGTGTTCTGGTCGTTGCATGAGGCTGTCGAACAGGCGTTCGCCTTGGCTGATCAGGTTGATCTGATGGGCGATGCCGACCCGGCTGAAGATCTGAAAGCAATCCGCATGGCTTTTGGTCGGAGCGTGATCCCGTCAGTTGATGCCCATTATCCGCATGCGGGGTCCATGAGGCAAGCAGCGCGGGGCGACGATCGAAATCGCGAACTGGTCGGCATGATGCGAAACGCGAAGGACCTGCCCCTCGTCACGTTGCACAGGTCGGTCATTGCCGAGGCCGAACTTATCGGGCGCCTGGCCATCAAGGCGCTCGGGCGCGGTGCCGAGCTCGGTTGAATATGATCGGGACCACCTATCGGCAACGCGCCCCGCCGGCTGCCCCGGCGACACCCAATCTCGAATTCTTCCGCCCGCTGAATGCGGGCTTTTTAATGCCCGGAGTACTTTACCATGACCAATCATACGACCAATCCCCTGCCTGACGAGCAGGATGCTGATTTTCGCCATCAGGCCAACACGCTCGGCGAAGAAGCCGCGCTCTTCCTCGCCGATCGATCCGCCCCCAGTCCGTGGCAGCGGGTCATCGTCTGCGATTTCGAATACCAGTACGATATCGACGCGTTCAAACGCTACCAGATCGCGGAAGGCGATCCCACGCAAGGCTTCGTTCGCTGGCCGTTCCATCGCATCGTTGCCGGCGCATGGTGTATGCTGACGATCTCGCCGGACATGGATCGCCCTGTCGTCACCAACATCGAGGTGATCTCGAACCGCCCCGAAGCGGACATCATCGGCGCCTTCTTCACCATGTGCGCGACGTTCCAGGATGCCCGGCTCGTCAGCTGGGGCGGGGAATCGAAGGACTTCCTCTGTCTCAAGCGCGCCGCGATTGAGCGAGGAATGATCCTGCCGCCGCAATTGCGCGATCCGGCACCGTTCGCGCGCATGCGACTGGATCTGGCGAGCGCTGTCCGTTCGCTCGGCCACTACGTCCATCTGCCGGAATTCTGCGAGGCTATTGGCGTGGCATCAAAGCCCATGCCTTCGAAGGACATCTCGCGCGCGGTGAGGCATGGCGCGTGGGATCATGTCGAAAAGCAGGTGGTGGCCGACGTCTGCACGATCGCGCAGGTGGCTTGGCGCTACTTTATCGCGACCGGATTGGCAGTCGGCTTGCCGGATGCCGGTGACGACGCGGTTGTTGCCGCGCTCGCCAATCGATTTCCGACCAATGCGTGGCTCGACAAGTTGGCGGGATCTGGGCGACTAGCGGCATAACTTCGTTGGACCCCGGTTGCGATGCCGGGGTCCAATGACCTTTAGCGATGGAGAGCGCCATCAGCCCAACGGCAAGCAGTACATCTGGCTGACGATCGTTTTAACTGGGTTTACAATCAGCCGAACTCCCCCACTCGACACCCTTTTTTGCAGCCACCTTCGCACCCGCTGTCGGCGACACAATTAGATCGAAACTGGGACAGTCGGCCCATTTCAGTCAGGCTTAGTGTCCTTGTCGACTTCGAAGGGGGCATGATACCGCGCTTCATCCAAGGGGAAGACCGCGGCGTCGTAGTCGATTTCGGAGGCAATAGGATTGCGCGCTACATCCATCGGGAAGACCGCAGCATCGTCGAAATTTTCTACCGGGCTCTCGTCATCATCGCCTGCTCGCACGTCACGGCCTGCGGGCGTAAGGCCTGCACTCCGTCCATCCTTGGCAGCATCGGCAACTTCGTCTGACCCATCACGATGGATGCTCGCGGCCGAAGATTGAGCGATCTCTGACTGCTTGACTAGCCGTTCAACCATCCCGGCCAATGCCTCGTTTGTTCTACGAGCCTCATTCAGGGCGGCTTCGGCTTCAACCGCGCGTAACTCGAGCCTCAATTGCACAACTTGGGCCGCATCTGCCGCGGCCTGCGCCTCTTTCCAGCGGCCCTCGTTTTCTGCCGCGACGTCCTCGTGGTCGGTGATCCTCGCCTGAAGTGCCTTGATCTCTGCCCGCGATGTTTCACGCTCGAAACCGGCCTGCGCACGATCCGCATCCAATTGTCGGGCGACGATACTGTTGATGGCGCTCCGAACCGCGGCAAGGTCTTCGTCGGTGACGAACTCTTCGGCCTTGGGCTTCTCCAGTTCGGCAAAATACTTGTCCCTGTGCTTGAGCAGGGTTTCCAGGCTTCCTCTGTCTCCCACCTTGGATCGAATGAGGCGACCTGTTATCTCGCTTTTGGTCCTGCCTTCGGCCAAAGAGGTAACGACGGCTTCGACGACCTCTTGGTAGGTCACGGGCGTCTTCGGTTCGTCGGGCATGATTGTACGCTCCTGTACGCCGTACGGGGTGTACGTACGGCGGATTGATCCAGGCGCGGTCTGAGATGATCGCGCCGCCCGGCGAATTTTCGCAAGGCGACATGCCTAATAGGACGGTAACCCCATTCCCTGCCAAGTGGCTTCGGGCCAAAAAGAGACAAAATGTGACCCCGCGAGGCAAAAAAACTCAATCGTTCACCGCTTGGCGTAAATTAGTATTAAATCGGGACACAATCAGCTGCTGCAAACAGTAAAATAACCCGATTTGTCCCAACGCTTCGCAGAACAGCCTCAATTTACGGGACATAGCCGGAGGGCGAGCTTTCAGGCCTGCGCGCTCGAGATTCTTGACGTGCAGCCCGGACGAGTCCGTCAAGGGTAGCTAAGGTCGGCCATTTGCGAGCGATGCGCATTCTATCAGATGGGCGTCGTTTTTGCTCAATATCGACCTTCGGCTATCGACCAGGGTCGGTCGTTCGCTCGCTGAAAAACGAATGGCCGCTCCTGCCGAAACCGGTTATCCGCGCGCTGCGAGGCCGTCTGGCGATCACGCTCTGCGATCCGACCGCTTCAGTGATATCCATTTTTTCTGAGGGGCGGGCGCATCGCTTGCGTATAGAACACGTGCAACACGGAGATTGCCTGTGTCCGAACTTGATTCATCCCTGCGACAACTCGCAAGCTTGCCCGTTCCTGCGGGCCTCGAGCTGATTGACGATGCAATTATCGCAGGGTTTGCCGCGCAACGCCGCGAAGCATCGTTTGGCAAGCGCGCGACATTCTTAGCAGGGGCCTTTGCTTTGTTGCTGGGCCTGACCACCGGTGGGCTTGTGACCGGGCCGCCTGCACAGGCGCAGGGGATCGCGCCGTTTGCCTCCGACAATCCTCTCGCACCCTCGAATCTTCTGGATGTTCATCCGTGACGAGACCTGCGTGGTTGGCTTTGCTCATCGTGGTCGCCTTCATTGCCGCGTTTGCGGGAACCTTTTTGGGTCAGAAGTTGCTCAACAATGGCAGGCAAAGCGAGACTGAGCTACATGCATTACTGCACGGCGACCTCGACTTGGACGCAGCGCAAGCGGCGAAGATCGAGGCAATCGAGCAGCGTTTTGCGATACGCCGCAAGGTGCTGGAGCTCGATATGAGGGCGGCCAATGCGCATTTGGCCGAAGCCATGGAGGCCGAGCACGGCTACGGCCCCGAAGTCACAGCAGCCGTTGATCACACGCACCACGTCATGGGCGAGATGCAGAAGGAAACGCTCGAACACCTCTTCGAAATGCGCTCCGTTTTAAGGCCCGATCAGGCCGCGGCATTTGACCGGGCTGTGGCCAAGGCTCTCGCCCCCGATACGAAGTGAGCCTCCCGCTTGCCGAGGGGAGCGATGCCGAGGTGGTGGCACTGGCGCTCATCGGAAGGCAGGATGCCTACCGGGAACTGCTCGCCCGCTACCGCGAGCCGATCTACCGCTTCATCCGTGCTTCGACCGGTGACGCGCAAGAGGCGCTCGATCTTACACAGGACACCTTCATTGCCGCATTTTCGGCACTCGATGGCTACGATCGTTCACGGCCGCTTCTGACTTGGCTCAGGCGGATTGCGCTCAACAAATGCCGCGATTGGGGGCGCAGGCGCCGGCTGCGTACGATGCTGTGGCGCACAGCTCCGATCGATGCGGCCCATGACATGCCCGACGATGCTATCGCGCCAGACGTGCAGACGGCCGACCGCGCCGAGCTCGCGCGGGTCAATGCAGCAATAGTGCGGCTGCCGGCACGTCTGCGCGAAACCTTGATCCTGCGAACCGTCGAGGGCCTTGGTCAGGCCGAGACAGCCGACGTGCTTGGTATCAGCGAAAAAGCGGTCGAAACGAGGCTCTATCGTGCGCGCAGCAAGCTCAGTGAGCTTCTGGCAAACGAGGGTGGACGAAAGAAACTTTGAGGGGTGAGCCGCGTCCATGCGTAATGCTGGGTATGGACCATCTGACACTTTCACGCCGCCACCTGCTTTCAGGGCTGGGGACAGCCTCGGCCTTCGCCGCTATGCCCGCATGGGCGCAAGGGCACTCTGTCCACCGCATGCGCGGCGGCTCGCCGATCCGTGTGGGCTTCGACGAGGTGTCAGGCGCAGTGATCGATCTTACTGTCGGCCACGGCCCTCGGACGGTGCAAGGGCGCAAGGGGCACGGGATCGCAGTCAATGGCTCGGTGCCTGGGCCGCTGATCCGCCTGCGCGAAGGGCAGAATGTCCGCCTCAATGTCACCAACACGCTCGATACCGATACTTCGATCCACTGGCATGGGCTGCTCCTGCCGTTCCAAATGGATGGTGTGCCAGGCATCAGCTTTCCCGGTATCAAGCCGGGTCAGACCTTCCCCTATGAATTCCCTATCCGGCAAGCGGGCACATACTGGTATCACAGCCATTCGGGGCTTCAGGAACAGCAGGGGCATTACGGCCCGCTGATTATCGACCCGGCGGGCGACGAGCCTGCCGCGTATGATCGCGATTACATCCTGCTCTTGAGCGAATTCACCCCCCTCGATCCGCATTTCATCATGGATCGGCTTCGCAAGGGCGAAGGCTATTTCAACTATCAACAGACCAGCTGGGCCGACGATTACCCGCTGACCGCCGCCGACCGCCGGATGTGGGCCGAGATGCGCATGCCTGCGACCGACATCGCCGATGTGACGGGTTCCACCTATACCTACCTCGCCAACGGGCGCGGGCCGAAAGAGGGGCTGGAATACCTGTTCAAGCCCGGTGAGCGGGTGCGGCTTCGCGTTATCAACGGCGCGGCGCAGAGCTTCTTCAATCTGCGCATACCCGGCCTAGCCATGACGGTGATCGCGGCGGACGGCCAAAACGTGAAGCCGGTTGAAGTCGATGAGCTCCAGATCGGCACCGCCGAGATTTACGATGTGATCGTCACCCCGCGCGACGCGGAGGCCTATACCATTATCGCCGAGAGCATGGACCGCTCCGGCATGGCGCTTGCAACGCTGGCGAGCCGTCCCGGCGCGCGCGCGGCCATCCCTCCGCCACGAAAGCCGCCCCTGCTCGACATGGGCGACATGGGAATGAACCATGGCGATGGCGGGCACGGGGATGACGGCGGCGGCGGGCATTCGATGGATGGCATGAAGATGCGTGACACGCTGCTGTTGCCGCCCGACGTGAAGGTGGGGCCAGGGATTGACATGGTCTCGATGGCTCCGGTGGACAAGATGGGCGATCCCGGTCTCGGCCTGCGCGATGTCGAACATCGCGTGCTCAATTACCGCTTGCTGTCAGCGCTGGAGCCCAATGCAGACACGCGCGAGCCTTCGCGTTTGCTGGAGCTGCATCTCACCGGCAATATGGAACGCTACATGTGGTCATTCGACGGGAAGATGTATTCCGCCGTCAGCGACGTCCCGATCCGCTTTGCGTGGAACGAGCGGGTGCGGGTCAAACTCGTCAATAATACCATGATGGCGCACCCGATCCACCTTCACGGGATGTTCTTCGAGCTGGTCAACGGCGAGGATGCCGCCCATCAGCCCCGCAAAAACGTCGTCATTGTCCAGCCTGGAGCGAGCGCACAGTTCGACCTGACCGCCAATGAACCGGGCGACTGGGCATTTCACTGCCACCTGCTCTACCACATGCATGGCGGGATGATGCAGACAGTAACGGTGATGGGTCCGGAGAGCGGGCAATGAAACCCGCCCTCGCGATTGTCCTACTGCTGAGCGCAGCGCCGGCGCTGGCGCAGCATCAGGGTCACGATATGCCCGAGCCGGCCCCGGCAGAGGCCAAGGCTGACCCCCATGCCGGTCACGATATGGGCGATCAACCCGCCCCTGCGACAAACGACCCGCATGCCGGTCATGACATGGACGGACAGGCCGACGCCGATCCTGCCGATCCCCACGCAGGCCATGATATGGGAGCTCCATCGGACGGAAATGCCGAGCCGATGGACGGCATGGATCACAGCACTATGGGCCATGGCGCAGGCATGGCTGCACCGACCGCCTCACCTGGTCCGGACATGGAAACCCCGCCGCCGCCGGAGGCCGGAAGTGGGCCGCCGCGCGCCGCCGATGCAATATGGGGCGCAGAGGCGATGGCTTCCTCGCGCAACGACCTGCGCAGGACGCACGGAAACTTTCCGGTGTTCTGGTTCCAGGGCGACCGACTGGAGACGCAGGTGCGCGGCGGCGAGGACGCCTATTTGTGGGATATCCAGGGTTACTACGGCGGCCCCACCGAGCGCCTCTGGTTCAAGAGCGAGGGCGAAGGCGAATGGGGCTCCTCGCCTGAGGATGCCGAGGTTCAAGCGCTCTTCTCAAAGGCTTTCAAGCCGTTCTGGGATTTCCAGGCAGGCATCCGTCACGACATCGGCGGGCCGGACACCACCCATGCCGTGATCGGCGTGCAGGGCTTGGCACCCTACATGTTCGAGGTCGATGCTGGGCTGTTCCTGTCGCACCGCGGCGATTTAACCGCACGGGTCGAGGCCGAGGTCGATCAGCGCATCACCCAGCGCCTGATCCTTCAGCCGCGGATCGAGGCCAACCTGTCAGCGCAGGACATTCCCCTGCTCGGCATTGGCGCGGGGTTCGACCAGATCGAGGTCGGCGCGCGGCTGCGGTACGAGATCCGGCGCGAGTTCGCGCCCTATATTGGCGTGGAGCAATCATGGCGCACCGGGCGCAGCGCCGACTTCGCCCGCGCTCGCGGCGAAGACCCCTCTGCCACCAGCTTTATCGCCGGCATCCGTTTCTGGTTCTGATCAACACGAAGGATAAACTCACATGAAGATCGCATCACTATTTGCCGCCCTTGCGATTGCGGCATCCCCGCTCGCTTTGCCCGCTACCGCGCTGGCGCATACCAAGGTGGTTGCCTCGACCCCGGCTGAGGGCACGACAGTCGCAAGCGCGCGGACCGTTTCCTTGACGTTCAGCGAAGCCCTGCTGCCGCCCACTGCCGCAGCCAGCATCGTAATGACTGCGATGCCGGGCATGGCAAACCACGGCGAGATGGCGATCCGCAACTTCAAGACCGCATGGTCGAACGACAACAAGACCATGACTCTCAATCTGGCAAAGCCACTGCCCAAGGGGACCTACGAGGTTCGCTGGCAGGCAGCCGGGGCTGACGGTCACCGGATGAAGGGCACCGTCACGTTCATCATCGGCTGAGTCGGTGATAGAGGGTTTCTTCGAAACGGTCTTGCGGGTTGCGCAATATGCTCTGCTGCTGGGCCTGTTCGGGTGGTCGGCTTTCTGGTTGCTTGGCCTGCGAAGCGTCGACGGGCTGAGGGCTGACCGCGCGCCAGGCTTAGCCGTTCTGGCGGCTCTTGTCGCACCGGTGGTATCAGCGGCACTCATGCTAATGTCGATTGCTGCGATGATGGGCGTGCCGGTCTTCGACCTCGACCGGGCAATGGTCGAAGCGATGATCTTCGGCACCGACATTGGGTTTGCCTTCATTGTCCGCTCTGGGCTGCTCTTTGCAGGGCTGGCCGCTATTCTCGCGCTTCGAAACCGCCGGGCAGCGGTGGTATTTGCGGCGGGCTGCTACGGAAGCGCCCTTGTGACTCTAGGTTGGAGTGGTCATGCCGCTGCAACCGAAGGCGGATTGGGGCTATTCCATCGCCTCAACAACGGCATCCATCTGGTCAGCGCGGGCCTGTGGCTTGGAGCAATCGGTTGGTTCCTTGTTCTGACCATCCGATGTTACAAGGATCCTGACGTCACCCAGGCGCATGCAGTGCTCAGGGCCATGCACGCCTTTGCACCTAAGGGGATCTCACTGGTTGCGCTTGTCGCGGTTACCGGGACAGTCAACTCTCACCTGATCTTCGGTTTACCGAACGTTGCGGCGACCCTTTCAACGCCATACGGCATCCTTCTGGCGATCAAACTGGCCCTAGTGGCAGCCATGGTCGCCTTTGGCGCACATCATGCGCGCGTGAGCAGGAGCGCTGCAACAGCTGTGAGGCTTAGCAATGCCTATCCCGCTCAAACCTTGGGTGCGTTGCAGCGCACCCTCATTGCCGAATTCCTGCTCGGGCTTTTTGTCATCAGCCTGGTCGCGGTCTTCGGATCGATGTCGCCGACGATGATGTAAGCGGCCTTCGATCAGGATGGGGAGCGTTCGTCAGGTATCCGAAGCTTAGGCAACGCCGATCGGATTGAAGGCGGAGATGATGGGACACGGCCCGGCGTCTTCGGCTGCGCAGGCTTCCGCCAGACGGACGAGGGCGCCGCGCATGGTCTGCAAGGTCGCAATCTTTTCATCAAGGGCAGCGATGCGGCTGTTTGCAAGCGCCTGCGCTGCAGAGCGGTCTGCCATGTCCAGCGCCAGCAAGGTCGCTATCTCTTCGAGCGTGAAGCCTGCCGTCTGCGCGGCGCGAATTGACCGCAAGCGATCAAGGTCATCGATCCCGTAACGCCGCGGCCCTTGTCCGCGCGGCGGCTCGATCAAGAGCCCGCGTCGCTGGTAATAGCGGATTGTCTCAACGTTCACGCCGCCCGCGCGAGCGAATTCGCCGATTTTCATAAAGGCACTTGATCCCGTATCATGGTACGGAGTTTATAGCGGCCGCATTGCAAGCGAATCAAAGGAAATCGCCAATGCCCCAATCTGCCAAGATAGCTGTGCTTCATCGCATGGTCATGCCCGGCCATACTTGCCCATACGGCCTGAAATCGAGACACCTGCTTACGTCTCGCGGTTACGAGGTGGAGGACCATCACCTGACGACGCGGGAAGAAACCGACGCTTTCAAAGCTGAACATGGCGTCACTACAACGCCGCAGACCTTCATTGATGGGCAGCGGATCGGCGGCCACGATGACCTCCGTCGCTTTTTCGGCCTCAAGGTCGCCGATCCCACTGCGACCACCTATCGCCCGGTCATGGCGCTGTTTGCTATGACTGCATTGATGGCCGTGGCGGTTGGTATTGCCGCCGACGGCAACGCCATCAGTGTCCACGTGGCCGAGTGGTTCATCGCTTTTTCGATGTGTGTCCTCGCGCTCCTCAAGCTGCAGGATGTCGACAAATTCGCGACAATGTTCCTCAATTATGACCTGCTGGCGCAGCGCTGGGTTCCATATGCGCGCATCTACCCCTTCGCTGAGGGTCTTGCCGGCGTCCTGATGGTAGCAGGCGTGCTGCACTGGGTCTCGATCCCGGTAGCACTGTTCATCGGCACGATCGGCGCGGTTTCCGTGTTCAAGGCGGTCTACATCGACCGGCGCGAGCTCAAGTGCGCATGCGTCGGGGGATCGAGCAACGTTCCGCTTGGTTTCGTTTCGCTAACCGAAAACCTGATGATGATCGCGATGGCGCTCTGGATGGCAGCGAAGATGGTTATCTGACGATCGCCGAGGAGAACGATTACGTTGAGGAGCAAGGCATGACACAGCTCACCGCCAACCAGCGGACAATGCACGCTATCGCTGCAGCACTTGCAGAAGAATATCGTATGGGGGAAGAGGCTGCGCGGCAGGGTGATGTCCCGCTGGCATGGCACCATCTTGGGCGTGCGCACATCCTCGCCCAGACGCGCCTTGGCCCGCATTGCGTATCGCACCGGAGAATGCTCGCCTTTGCTGTTCAGCTCCGCGACTGGCCGGAAGCGGCAGGACAGCTCCTGCGGCTCGCGCTTGCACCGCTCGGCAATCTGACGGGGCGCCTGCCAATCGGCAACACCGGACGCAGCACGGTGAGCGCCTTTACCGCGATGGATATTCCGTCTGACCTGCGTGCGATAATCGACCGCACGCCCGATTGACTCTTCACGGCGCGACCTTGCGCCACCGTTCCAACAAAAGACTTGATGTGATCCACCGCTTCCACGCTGCGCTGCTACTTGGCATGGCTTGCGTCCTTGCTGCGCCTGTGCCTGCTTTTGCGCAGGCGCTTCCCGAAGGGTCGGCACACCTCCGCGAAGTCGCTGAACACGATCACGAGAGAGCGGAAGAACAAGAAGTCGAGATCATCGTTCAGGGCACGCGCCTCGGGAGGCGCTTGCAACATGAGCCGCTGCGGGTCGAGGTAATCGCGGGCGAGGAGATCGAGGAAAAGGCGCTGATGCGCCCCGGCAATATCGCAATGCTGGTTAACGAAATCGGAGGGGTCCGCGTGCAGGTGACATCGCCCGCGCTCGGCGCTGCCAATGTCAGGATACAGGGGCTCGAGGGCCGCTACACCCAGTTGCGCCACTCATGGCCGGAAGTGAGTAGGAACCCGATGCCCTGCTTAGTGAGCATGCCTTTTGGCGTCATCGCTCTCTTGGTTTCCACCTTGGTTGCTCGGACTTTCCGCGGCCATGTCTTTGCAGCAACAACAACCGTTGCCCTTCGCCATCATTTCGCAGCATGCCATCTTCTTTTCGGCTGCAGGGGCAGGCGAGCTTTTTGATGCCGGTGCCGGTGCCGATTGGGTAGCAACGCTCACTGCGATAATGGTAGATAAAATCATTACCTGTCTCCTAGCCCTTTACGGATATCGCACGCGCGAACTTCTTCGGCAACAGGTCGTTTCCTGGTTGGCGTGTTTCAGGAAACGAACCAATAGCCGCCAACTTCAGTGCCTAGCAGGCGCATGTCCCCTTCCGGCAATACCGGTCATTCGGCATGCCGTTTAGCAACGACGGCTTTGTCCCAAACCCAGTCATTGAGCTGATCGGCAGCCTCATCTGCATGCAAGCGACGAACTGGCACGGCGCCGAGACACGGTGTAAAACCTGTGCACTTGCCGGTGGAAAAGCTGCGCAAATCGGATGGTCGTCTTGCACCCGGAATCCGCTCGAATCATGGTGGCGAAATCAGGACCACCATAGGGTGCCCCGGCAGGGTGCCACGGGGTTTTTACTCGAAGAGAAACGCGTTATTTTTCAGGCGTTTGAATTTGAAGATTTTCTTGGCTGGGGCGGAAGGATCTGCAGGCAGTCAGCATTCTCGTGATCTTCAATACGACCTGCAGTCCGGCACGCGAATTCCAAGGACGGCGCTGACAGGGCTGCCACTGATCGCGGCAGCCCCGCGCCATCATCATAAAGCCTTTAATCGCGGTTTGCCCGTCCGCGACCGGTGATTGATCGGCAGCAGCTTTACCGGATGCGGCTGGAGGTGACTGGTAGCGACATCCGTCCACCTCGCCATGAACGCCTTGTATTCGGCGAGCACCTTATCGACACCATGAGTCTTGGTGCGCTTGGAGTAGTGCAGGGCATTGGTGCCGCTCCGTGCATGGCCCATCACGTCTGCCCGCATGAGATCTGGGGCTTCCGAGGTGGCGTAGAAGCTCGAGCCCAGCGAGCGGATCGAATGCATGTCCGCCTGTTTGCCAGACATCACATTGACCGGGATCGGCATGTGCAGACCGATCCAGTCCCTCATGTGGCCCCATGCGATGTTGCGGAACTGGTGGCCCCCGATCCGTGCCTGGTTGAGGTAGAGCTCGGGAAACAGGGCCGTGTGGCCTTCGGCCCGGATCGCTTGCACGTATTCGGCGAAGCCGAGGCGGAGGATCTCGTGATGGAGCGGGATCATCCGGCCGCGCTTGATGTTCTTCTCGCCACCTTCAACCCCGTCCTCTCCACGCAGGTCGTTGTTTTTGATCACGAGATTGGGGACGGCATCGTCAATGTGCACCTCGTCGGTGCGCAGGCCGGCGATTTCGTTCAAGGTGGCATGGGTGTAGTAGAGCAGGATCGGCAGCCAATAGGCCGCGTCCTGATACACAGCCGGTCCCGCTCCGGCAGTCAGGCGGCGCAAGTGGCCACCGCCGCCGGTCCAGATCGGGGCTGAGAACAGGCACTTCATGTGCTCAGGGGTCCACGGCGGGCGCTCGGTCTTCTCGGATACCTTCTTGTGCTTCCCGAACTTGAACCCGGCGAAGTCGAGTGCCTTCGTATTCGCGGCCTTGGGTGCCCACTCGTCCTCGGCGAGGATCTGATAGGCGGTCGACATATAGGAGAGGTCGCGTTTGATCGTGTTGACCGAGCGGGCGTTGGCCTGGGTGACCTTCAGCGTGGCGAGCACCTCGTCAAAGGGGCGCTGGAAATCCTTGCTAGGCCGGTAAGTGCGCGGCATCTCGAGGAGAGCGTTCTTGAACTTGGCGACATCAGAGTGGCCGTAGTCGCCGAGGGGCTTGTCGCCTGTCACCCAAGCGAAGGTATGCAGCACGCGTTCGTATTGCGCCAGGCCCCTGTTCCAGTGTCCCGCCGCCCGCGCGAGCCGAAGAACCTTCGGGATGACGGCGCCGAACCGGGTGGCATGGTAGGTCTTGAACAGGCAATCGTCTCTGCCGGCTTCGACCCCCGCAACCGCCGGATCTACAGGGTAGGGCGGTGCAACAGGCTGCGGATCCTGGGCGGCAGGCGGCACAAATGTCAGCGGCTCACCGCCACGGCGGCGCTTGGCGAGCAGGGCCTCTTCCTGATCGAAAGCCGATTGCACGTCCTCGTCCATGAAGTGCGCCGCGAGCCGGTGCGCTTCGGCGCGGGCCTGGAGATGGATGTGGCGCAGGCGGCCGATTATCGCGTCGGTGGGCTCGAGGCCGAGCCCTTCTGCCATCAGAGCGAGGCTGTCATCGCCGACGCTGTCCTTGCTGCAGTAGCGGTCGAGATCGCAGGCGACCCACTCGATCGCAAATTCATCATGACCTGCGGCCGCCAGCTTTTGGCGCTGCTCGTCCGTGAGTTCGTTTCCAGTCCCGGGACGCTGGGCGATGTCATAGGCGCTTGCGTGGGTTCGGTGGATGGCAACCAGGGCGCGCGGATCGCGGACCCCTTCGTGGAACTCGGAGACGAAGGCGGCGAGGCAGTGGCGCAGCTCGCTCTCGAACAGGCCCTTGAGCATCGCGGGGTCGATCGTCTGGTCGAGCTTGAAGTAGGCGTTCACGGTCCGGCGCACCCTGTCGAACTGCGCGGCGAGAATCGCGGCCCGCTCCCGCGCTTCCTGCCCGTCGCAGGTGGAAAGCGGCACGATTACATGGATATCCTTGCCATCGTGCAAACGGACACGTCGGCGGAAATAGTAGCGGCCAGCGCGGCGCGAGCTGAAGGGGATTTTGGGCATTGAAGGGCTCTTCCGAAATGCCTCGGTGAACCGGCATGTGACAACGCATGTGACACTCCGCCTCAACGAGAGGTGAAAAGCGGTTTTCCTTCAATGCTTTGCGTAGAAAGTGGTCGGGGAGACAGGATTCGAACCTGCGACATCTTGCTCCCAAAGCAAGCGCGCTACCGGACTGCGCCACTCCCCGACGCTCGCTGGCCCCTATGTATTACCGCAGATTATGGCAACCCCTCGCCGCAAAGAATGGCAGAACAAGGCAGGATCTGGCGTTAGAACTCCCGGATTAGTCCCGAACCCTAGTCCTGATCTGTTGCCTGCCAAGCCCACACGATGCTCGAAACCTTAGCCGCCGCTGCAATCGCGGTGTCTGGCTTCAGGCATATCCATCGGCAAGAAGGCTTGGCAAAGCAGGGCCCGGCTAATCCCGGCGCCAAAAAACAAAATTTTGGATCTACAAGATGCGCCTATTGCGCGCTTTCTGAAAGGCTGTCCGCTGCGGCTTGGGCATGTGCTGCTGGCACCAGCAGGCCCAATTGTGCCAGTTCATCGGCTAGTTTGGCCAGACGTTTCGAATATTCGTGGACCACAGCATCTCTCTTCATGTCACACTCCGGGGCACGCCCAAGAGGGCGCCCGAGCTTGCGACTTAAATTAAGTTACCAAATCCTCAATAGCTGGACAAGATAGCTTCGAGAGCCTGCCGGCCGTCGCCGGTAAGCCTGATGAATTTTACCCGCCGATCCTGATCGCTGTCATAGCGCTCGATCAATGAGCGCTGTTCCAAAAGGTCGAGCCACCGCAAGGCTGTGGAAGCGGGAACATCGGCGGCGATGCAAGCGCTTGTCGTTGCGACAGGGCGCTGCCGAAACTCTGACACATACAGATCGAGAAGCATCGACCACGCGGCTTCGCCGAAAAATTGGGCGGGAAGGAAACGCGCACGCAATTTTCGGCGACGCAATTCTTCTTCGGCGAGTCCGACAAGATGAGTTTGGCGATCGATAATCGGCGCAGTATTCGGTCCAGGGCGAACAGGGTTACGCTCAACCGGCCCCATGTTTGCCAAACGTTCCGTGATCATAACAAGCTCGGTAACAACGGAGAGGAAGCCATCCTCTCCGTCAGGATGGTCTTCAGTCTGAACAAACGATTTTGGTGCATACATAGTAAAGCCCCCAATCAAATGCCCCCGCATTCGGACAGGTATTTGTGTTAACGCATGTTAGTTTGACAAGTTCCCGAATTAGCCAGCAAGTATTTATACGTAGCGGCGGGATGGCGGGGATTGATTGCGATCAAATCGGTGCCAAGCAAATGCCGATTTTTCGCGATCTAGCTGCGGGAAATGGGTGAATGGTTATTGTTAGATAAAGTCTGGATGGCGCGTATTTCGCTGACGAATGCGCTTGCGGATCTGCCTCACGCTATCTCTCTCGGCCAAACCGAGATATCGGGCCATATCATCGTCCATGTGTCACGCTCTCGTGTCACAGTCCGACCGAGAAAACCCTTCTTTCCCAGATTGTTACGCCTTTTCAGGCTCTCGCCCGCCTTCCGGTGGGCCCGGCAGGATTCGAACCCGCGACCTAGCCGTTATGAGCGGCCAGCTCTAACCGCTGAGCTACAGGCCCGTTGCGCAAATGTGCGCCGGAAGGCGGGGCAAGAGCGCTCGCTCTACTGTGCGCGGGGCGGTGAGACAAGCGGGGACGCGGCGATGATTTGCCGCGCTATCCGCCGGTTGCGGCGATCACATCGGCGGTGGTGCAACTGCGCACGCCGCGCGCCGCGAGATGCGCGTAAACCTTTGCGAACCAGTCATACAGCGCCTCGACGTCGTCCTGCGTGCGTGCATAGGGCGTGTGGCCGGGCGCTAGCGTGGGGCTGTGGAACGACAGCACCAGCAGTGGCAGCCCCGCATCGAGCGACAGATCGATCCCGCGCAGCGCCTCGTCCGCCGAAACGCCTTCGGGGGTAAGCGCGATCCGCTCAAGCAGACGCAGCCGCGAAAAGCCGGAGAAGAACGTGGGCGTGTGCCGCTGGACGCGGTGGATCATCGGTCCCAATCGGCGCAGCGGGCCCCAATAGGCGCTGGTCACGGGCAGCTCGAGCAAGCGGTGCTCGGCATCGGCCCAATAGGGCGCAACGGGGTGATTGCTGTAATCGGGCCCGCCTTCGGCGCTGTAATCGAACAGGGGCCTGACCGATGTGTCGATCCGGATGCCGGCATCCTTGAGCATCGCGGCGGTATGCGGCCCCAGGCCATATCGCCCGGCGCGGTAGATCAGCGGCGCGGTGCCGAACGTCTGCTCGATCGCATCGCGCAGCGCGCGAAATTTTGCCGCTTCGAGTGCGGGCGGCAGGTTGCCGGCGAAGGAATTGTGCGCCGAGATGTCTTCCTCGAAGGGCGGATTGACCCACGGATGGAGCTGCACCCCGATATCGGCGGTCCCGCGCGATACCGCGTCCCTGATGATTTCGGCCGCCGCAGGGTCATGCACGATCGGCCAATCGGACAGATAGACAGGGTGGGCACCGATCTTCTCGCAAAAGGCCTGAAAGCGCGGGATCGCAGCGACATGGCTCAGCCCGTAGCCTTCGCGCCGGAAGGGCGCGCGCCAGTCGAATTCCTCTTCGGTGTCGACAGTCAGCAACACGCGCTGCCCGAAGGCGGGCGCAAAACCCGCTTCGCGCCCCTCAGGAGGCACCTCAAGCATCGACCCTGTCGTCATCATCGCACCCGCCCCCGATTGTCAGGTGCCAACCGGACCCCGGGCTAGCTTATTCCCGCCAAGCAGGGGCAGGGTCAAGAGCAGGACATCCTTGTCGCGTCGCAAGCTTCCGCCCGCGGCGCGCGCTTCGGCGCGGGCAAGGCGCAAGGCGAACCCGGCCCCGAACAGGCCGGGGCTGATCGTGCTGTCGGCGCCGCGGATGGTTGCGGCAAACAGGTTGTCCGGGCCCGCAAGCCGGCCGGGCAACTGGCAGTGCAGCCGCGCAAACGCGCCCTCGCGGCCGATCAGCGGATCGACCCCGACCACCACCTTTTCGCCCGGAACCACCGCCGCGGCGAGGCTCGCAAGCACGCGCCAGACCAGCGCTTCGGTCTCTTCGGTATCGAGGCCGACGATCAATTCGACATCCGCGGCGATATCGATTGCCAGTCCCGCATCCTGCGTGCCCAGCGCGGCGTTGAGCTGCGCCGTGGTGCGGCGCAGGATCGCGACCAGATCGGTTTCGCCCGGGCTGGTGCGGATCGCCCCCGTTTCGAGCCGGGCCAGCCGGTCAAGTTCCTCGAACCCGGCGAGGATGCGCGCAGCATCCGCCGCGATCCCCGCGGCCAGCGCGCGATATTCGTGCGGGGCAGGGCCGAACAATTGCTGCTGGATCACTTCGGCATAGCCTTGGACCGCGGTGACCGGGGTGCGCAATTCGTGCAGCAACTGGCGGATGCGATCGGCCTCACGCGCGGCAGGGCTGGCGGACGACGCGGCGGCATGCGGGTCAGGCGCGCGGCGGAACCGGCCAGCATAGCCGGTGAAATGTCCGTCCTCGCTGAAACGGGGTTCGGCATCGATGATCCAGTCACCGGTGATCGCAGGCGCGCCGGCCAAGGCGATTTCGCCATGCGTAATCGGCTGTCGGCGCGCAAAAGCACGGGCCAAGACCGCGCCATCGGCATCGGTGCCAAGTCCTGCCTGCGCGCCGAACAGCCGCACCCCGATGACCATCGGCGCGACATCGGGCGCGGCCCAGACGATCCGGCCGGTGGTGTCGGTGGCAAAGCCGAAGCTGGCCGCATTGCGGGCAGGGCGTTCGGGCAATTCGCCCAGCGGCAGCCGCGGCGAGGAATCGTGCTCCACACCGTTTTCGGTACGGGTGCGCCGGAACTGCGCGATCCGTTCGACCAGCGCGGAGATTTCGCTGCGTCCGGCATCGTCGCGGCTCTGCCCGGCCGGCGCTGCGGGCTGCGCTTCCCGACTTTCGCCCGTCATTACCCTGAGCGGGGTCGGCACCCCGGACACCGGCGCCGCCTCGCTCGCGCGATCGGCCAGTGCGCCGGGCGCAGGCAAGCCGCGGTCGTGCACTCCCAGCCGGGACAAGAGCGCCTCGACATCGACCGGCAGATCGCGCCGCAGCCGCAGAAACCCGCGCGCGCGCACCGGCATGCGCGGGATCAGCGCGCTCCAGTCATCGACCGAAAGGTCGGCGCGCGACAGCGCGGCAGAGGCGACCTCGGGTTCCTGATCGGCGAGATGTTCGGCCAGATCGGGGTTGCGAAAGCGCCAGCCCGGCTCGCGGATCATCCGCGCGCGCGAGGCGGCGGGAATGGCTTGGGCAAGCGCATCGAGCCGCAGCCAGGCGGCAGCCAGCAGGCTTTGATCGCCGCCCGGATCGGGCGCGCGATCGCGGCCCAGAAGATCGAGCAACTGCCGGTATTGCGTGCGCAGCGATCCCTCACCTGCGGCGCGTTGGCGCAGCACTGTGGCAAGGCGATCGTCGAAAAACACCAACCGGTCTCCAATCGTGAAAGGCAAGCGCGCGCGCGAATCGCGATCATCGCCGCGGGCAGCACGCGCACACTATCCCGTCTCCAGCACGGCGTCCTACCACGGTAGGGGAATTGTCACAGTCTGACGTGAAAGGTGCGTTGCAAAGCGGGACAATTGCTGGCAGACCTAATAATATTAGCCAGACGGCCCACCCGGCGCGCGTCTTGTTTCTTTGGGATGATGCAGCACCGGACCGGTCCGTGAAGGATCGGCGGTTTGCTTAGGGGAGCTTGGGTCACGTGGCCAATCTCGATGAAATCGATCGCCGCTTGCTGGCGGAATTGCAGGCGGAAGGCCGCGTTACCAATGTCGAACTCGCCCAGCGTGTCGGACTGACCGCGCCCCCGTGCCTGCGCCGCGTGCGCGGGCTTGAGGAGGACGGCGTGATCCGCGGCTACCATGCCGATCTCGACCCGTCGAAACTGGGCTTTGCGATCACCGTGTTCGCGATGGTCAGCCTCAAGAGCCAGGCCGAAAGTTCCTTGCGCGAATTCGAGGAGCACATGCGCGCGCTGCCCGAAGTGCGCGAATGCCACATGCTCAACGGCGAGATCGATTTCATCCTCAAGATCGTGAGCAAGGATCTGCAAAGCTTTCAGGAATTCCTGACGGGCAAGCTGACGCCGGCCCCCAACGTCGAAAGCGTCAAGACGTCGCTGACGATCCGCACGGCCAAGCAGGAACCCGGCGTTCCGCTGTGACCCAAGCGCCGCGCCTCGCAGAGCCTGTCACCGGGCGCTGCCTGTGCGGCGCAATCAGCATCACTGTCACCGCGATGCACCCCGAAGTCGACATCTGCCACTGCGCGATGTGCCAGCGGTGGGGCGGGGCGTTTTATGCCGGAGTCAAAGGCGATGCTTGCGAGATTGCGGGCGAAGCAGCGATCACTGTCTATCGTTCGAGCGAATGGGCCGAGCGCGCGTTCTGCGGCACCTGTGGCAGCAACCTGTGGTATCGCTTTCTGCCCACCGGCAGCCGCAGCTTTCTTGCCGGACTGTTCGATCTGCCGCCGGGTTTCGGTATCGAGCGGCAGATTTTCGTCGATGAAAAGCCCGACTGGTATGATATCCTTCAGCAAAGCCCGATGCTGACCGGGCCGGAATGCGTCGCCGAGGCGGAGGCTGCGGGCTTCACCTTCGGCTGATCGCAAGGGGAGGGGCGCTGTCGATGTTTGACGAACCGCCGCCAGTTCCAGCCACCCAAGGGGATGGCAATGCAGCGGCGATTGTCGAGACGGTCCCGCAACTACCCGGCCATGTCTGCGCCAGCTACACCATCGATCCGGCGCAGCCAAACGCGGTGCGGTGCGAACCGGTTCCCGTTCTGGATGTGCCGCCCGCCACCGGCGGGACAGTGATCGACCTGACCCGATTGGCGCCGCCGCCGCCCAGCGAGCCGTGCGATGACGATCAGCCCGATCCGCTCAACCCTGTCATTCTTGTATGCGCCGACACGGGGCCTGCACCGCGGCTTGGCCCGGTGGTGGGGCCGGTGGACGACGGGTTTGCGAGCGCGATCCCGCGTGCGCGGATCAAGCTATCGGACAATGCCGAGGCGGAAGCGAACCTCATCAGCCAAGGCGTCGGCGGTTTCGATGCGGATGGCGGCGAGGTGCGGGTGAAGATCGACTTTTAATGCAGTTTCAGCCGCGGCCGCACGATGCGGTTGACCCGGCCTACCAGCATCAGGAACGTCGCCTTCACCCAGCCGTGAATGCCGATCAGATGCAACCGGTAGAGCGAGGTGTAGATGAACCGCGCCAGCCGCCCTTCGATCGCCATGCTGCCGCCGATCAGATTGCCCATCAGGCTGCCCACGGTCGAAAAGCGCGAAAGCGACACCAGTGAGCCCTTGTCGCGGTAGACGAAGTGCGTCAGCGCGCGGCCCTGTTGCAGCCTGACGATATTGGCAAACACGGTCTCGGCCATCTGATGCGCGGCCTGCGCGCGCGGTGGAACCGGGCGATCCTCACCCGGAGGGGTGTAGCTGGCACAGTCGCCCAGCGCGAAAATGCAGGGATCGTCGCGGGTCTGCAGCGTGTCGGTGACGATGATCTGGTTGCGCCCGTTGGTTTCAAGTCCGAGCCCGGACAGGAAATCGGCGCCTTTGACCCCGGCTGCCCAGACGATCAGATCGGCTTCGATCACCTCGCCGGTCTTGGTGACGAGCTGGCGCGGGCGGGCTTCGACCACCTGCACATCGGGACGCACGGCCACGCCGAGCGCTTCCAACTCGTGCTTGGCCGCAGCAGCGAGTTTTTCGGGCAATGCGGGAAGGATGCGCGGACCGGCTTCGAGCAGGGTGACATGCATCCGGCTTTCGTCGAACACCTCAAGCCCGTAATGCCTGAGGGCGCCTGCGGCATTGTAAAGCTCTGCTGCCAGTTCCACGCCCGTCGCGCCGCCGCCGACGATCGCGATGCGCACCTGTTCGTCGGCGGAGGGATCGTTCATCATCGCCCGGCTGACGCGCAGGCAGTGGTTCAATAGCCGGGTGCGGAACCGGTCCGCCTGTTCGCGGCTGTCGAGATAGAGGCAATGCTCTTTAACCCCCGGCACGCCGAAATCGTTCGACACCGACCCCAGTGCCAGCGCGAGAATATCGTAGCGGATCGTGTGGGATTCGATCAGCTCGCTGCCGTCCTCGTCCTTGACCGCGGCCAGCCGGATGGTCTTGGCCGCGCGGTCGACACCCTCGAAACTGCCCTGAAAGAAGCGATAACCCCAGCGGTAGCAATGCCCGCGATACCCGACCTCGTCGAGATTGGCGTCGAGCGATCCGGCCGCGACCTCGTGCAGCAAGGGCTTCCAGATATGGCTGAGGTTCTTGTCGACGAGGATGATGTCGTGGCTCTTGCGGCCATATTTGGCGCCCAGCCGGCGCACGAGTTCAAGCCCGCCTGCGCCTCCGCCAACAACGACAATCTGGGTCTTGCGGTCCATTCAGCCCCCCTTGGCACAGCCGTGCAACGCAATCCCGCCGCAGCAATAGCGGGTCTGCACGGCAAAATCGCGTCAAATCATGCGGCTTGTCTGCCGGGCATGATGTTTCCCGGGGGAGGAAAGGGCTTGCATAGCGAAGCGGGCGGAAAGGTCCAACCTTCCCGCCCGCATGGCATGTCGATTTGTGTTGCGGTGCAGCAAAATTGCACCGCTGAATTATGGCTGTCAGACTTCGCGCTTTTCCAGCCAGTCCTCGAGCCACTTGATCGAATAATCGCCGTTGAGCACGTCGTCCTGCCGCAGCAGTTCCTGGTGCAGCGGGATGTTGGTCTTCACCCCTTCAACCACCATCTCTTCAAGCGCGCGGCGCAGGCGCATGATGCAGCCTTCGCGGGTGCGGCCATAGACGATCAGCTTGGCGATCATGCTGTCGTAATAGGGCGGGATCCGGTATCCGGCGTAGAGTCCCGAATCCACGCGCACATGCATGCCGCCAGCCGCGTGGAAATAGGTCACGAGACCGGGCGAGGGGGCAAAGTTGAACGCATCCTCGGCGTTGATCCGGCACTCGATCGCGTGGCCTTTGAACTCGATATCCTCTTGCGTGACCGACAGCGGCCGGCCCTCGGCGATGCGGATCTGTTCGCGCACCAGATCGAGACCCGTGATCGCTTCGGTCACGGGGTGTTCGACCTGCAGGCGGGTGTTCATTTCGATGAAATAGAACTCGCCGTTTTCCCACAGGAATTCGATCGTGCCTGCGCCGCGATAACCCATGTCGCGCATTGCCTTGGCGCAAACCTCGCCCATGCGCATGCGTTCTTCGTGGCTGATGACGGGGGAGGGGGCTTCTTCGAGCACCTTCTGGTGCCGGCGCTGAAGCGAGCAGTCGCGCTCTCCCAGATGGATCGCGTTGCCATTGCCATCGCCGAACACCTGGAATTCGATGTGGCGCGGGTTGCCGAGGTATTTCTCGATATAGACCGTGGCATCGCCGAACGCGGCCTTGGCTTCGCTGCCCGCCTGCTGGATCAGCGTTTCGAGCTGGTCGGGGCTGTTGCACACCTTCATGCCGCGCCCGCCGCCGCCGCTCGCCGCCTTGATGATGACGGGATAGCCCGCCGCCTCGGCGATCGCCTTGGCCTCGGTGATGTCCGATACCGCGCCGTCCGAGCCCGGCACCAGCGGCAGGCCCAGTGCGCCCGCGGTCCGCTTGGCCTCGATCTTGTCGCCCATCGTGCGGATATGCTCGGGCTTGGGCCCGATCCAGATGATGTCGTGCGCCTCGACGATATCGGCGAACTTGGCATTCTCGGACAGGAAACCATAGCCGGGGTGGATCGCATCGCACTGCGCGATCTCGGCCGCCGAGATGATGTTGGCGATGTTGAGATAGCTCTCGGCCGCAGGTGCCGGGCCGATGCAGACCGCGTGGTCGGCAAGACGCACGTGCATCGCGTCGGCATCGGCGGTGGAATGCACCGCGACGGTTTCGATACCCATTTCATGTGCGGCGCGGTGGATGCGCAAGGCGATCTCGCCCCGGTTGGCGATCAGGATGCGTTTAATGCCCATGAGCTTACGAGATCACCACCAGAGGCTGGTCGAATTCGACCGGCTGCGCGCTCTCGATCAGGATCGCGGTGACGGTGCCGGCGCGCGGTGCGGTGATCGGGTTCATCACCTTCATCGCTTCGACGATCAGCAGCGTGTCGCCTTCCTTGACCGCCTGGCCCACCGAAATGAACGGCGCTGCGCCCGGTTCGGGGGTGAGATAGCAGGTGCCGACCATCGGCGATTTGACCGCATTGGTCATGTCGGGGCCAGCGGGTGCGGCAGGCTCTGCCGGAGCGGGAGCGGCGGCAGCCGGCGCTGCTGCGGCGGCAGGAGCGGGCGCTGCGGCATAGACCGGCGCGGCAGCGGCGACAGCGCCGCGCGACACACGGATCTTGCGATCATCGTCCTCGACCTCGATTTCGGTGAGGCCGGTTTCGTTGAGCAGTTCTGCGAGCTCGCGCACCAGTGCGGTGTCGATGTTCATGCCCCCCGACTTGCGCGTTGCCGAGTGCTTGTCCTGTCCCTCGTCGTTCGACATGAAGATCCCTTATCCTTTGGTTCGCCCGAATATCGCGCGGGACTATTGCCACCAATTGCGGCTGGCAAGTGGCAAGGGATCGAAAATGTGAAAGTCTGGTGACGGATCAGACCGCGCCGGACGCTACGGCTTCGAGCGCGATGCGGTATGAATCCGCGCCATGCCCCTCGACTGTCATCGCCGCCGCCATGCCGACATAGGATGTGTGCCGGAAGCTTTCGCGGGTTTTGGGATCGGACAGATGCACCTCGATCACCGGTGTGCGGATCGCCTTTATCGCATCGAGCAGCGCGATCGAGGTGTGGGTATAGGCGGCCGCATTGAGCAGCACTGCGCGCGCGCCTTCGGCTTGTGCCTCGTGCAGCCAATCGACCAGCATCCCTTCGTGATTGGTCTGGCGCATCTCGATTTCGAGACCCAGATCGCGCGCGCGGTCTTCGAGCATCCCGGCGATATCATCGAGCGTGGTGGTGCCGTAAATCTCCGGCTCACGCGTGCCGAGAAGATTGAGGTTGGGGCCGTTGAGGACATATACGAGGTTGGTCATGGCCCCGCCGTTAGCGCGCGGCGCGCGAATGCAAAAGCGCTACCTGTCGGTGCCCTTGGCCTTCCCCCACTGGCGCGCGGCGGTGTAGCCGAGGTAGCCGGTGCCGAAGAGCGCATAGAGCGGTTCGGGCAGGCCGGCGAGATAGGCGTTCATGCCCGCCGCGATATCCTGCGCGGCGGCGGGGCTGAAGGCGGAGAGCACCCCCATTGGCAGTGCGGCGAGCAGCAGTATATACATCACATACAAAAAGCTGGGCCGTGCGCGGCTGGTCCAAGGGTCGGCGGAATTGGCTTCCGCGACGATCGCCTTCAATTGCGTCTCGATCATCTGCATGTCCTGCGTGCCCTGCAGCGCGATCAGTTCAAGCTCGGCACGCGCCTGCGCTTCCTTGTCGGGGATGATCTTATCGATGATCGAGGCGATGGGGCCGATGAGAATGTCGACGAGGGCCATGATGCGCGCGCTCCTGTTTGGTGAGTCGCGCCATCAAATGACCAAATAGGTTAGAGTAGAAAAATCATTTAACCGATTACCTCTCTGCGTCGGCAAGCAGGCGCTGTGCCAGCACCAGATGCGGGCGGTCGAGCATGGCGCCGTCCAGCGCGACCACGCCCGCGCCGGGATGATCGGCAAAGGCCTGCACCACCGCGCGCGCGTGGGCGAGTTCCTCGGCGCTGGCGGTGAACGCGGCATTGATCGGATCGACCTGCGCCGGGTGGATCGCCAGCATTCCGGCAAACCCCTGCGCCCGCACCCGCCGCGCGCGCGCTCCCAGCGCGTCGAGATCGCGAAACTCGGGTTGCACGGTTTCGATCGGGGCAACCCCTGCCGCGGCGGCCCCGATCAGGCACAGGCTGCGCGCCATTTCGTAGGTGTGTGCATATTCTCCGTCGGGGCCGCGCTGTTCGCGTGCGCCCAATGCCGAGGACAGGTCTTCGGCCCCCCAGCTCATCGCCACCAGCCGCTCGCGCCCCGGATAGTCGCCGGCATAATCGCCGGTCTTGAACATCGCCGCCGCAGTCTCGGTGACCAGCGCGGCAATCAGGGTGCGCCCCTGCACGATCCCGTTCGCCGCTTCCAGCGCGGTGAGATAGTGGTGCAGCCGCGTCACATCGGCTGCGCCTTCGGCCTTGGGCAGGAACACGCCGCCGGGCTGCGCGGGCATCACCGCGACCAGATCGGCGATGCAGTCCGCGGTCGAAACCGGATTGATCCGCACCCACAACCGCGCGCGGTTGTCCGACGCTTTGATCGTCTCGGCCACCAGCGCACGCGCGGCGGGCTTGTTTTCCAGAGCAACCGAATCTTCGAGGTCCAGCAGCGCGATATCTGCGGCGCCGGCGATTGCCTTGCCCATCTTCTTTTCGCTGTCGCCTGGCGCAAACAGCCATGAACGCATCTTGGGCAGGGCGGGCGCGGTGGGCAGCATGGTCTGGCAATCCTCTTGTCGTGCCCTTGGCGCTTACGGACGGCGCGGGCTTGCTGCAAGGGTGTGAGCGGCGGAGTCGGCGCCTACCTTCTTTTGCGTTTGGCGCGGCGGCAATCCGGTTGCTACAAGAGACGCAAATTTTGCGATCCTTGGGGGAGCGACGTCTGTGGCCATAGCATTTTCCGTCAACGGCAAGCCGGTCAGCGTCGCGGTCGACGACGATACGCCGCTGCTCTGGGTGCTGCGTGACGAGCTCAAGCTGACCGGCACCAAGTTCGGCTGCGGCATCGCCGCGTGCGGAGCGTGCTCCGTGCATATCGATGGGGCGATCGGCCGGTCGTGCAGCATTCCGGTGAGCGAGCTTGCAGGCAAGGCGGTGACCACGATCGAAGGGTTGAAGGGCACCGACGGCACGCTGCACAAGGTGCAGGCGGCTTGGATCGACGCGCAGGTGCCGCAATGCGGATACTGCCAGTCGGGCCAGATCATGGCGGCCGCCGCTTTGATCGAGGCTGTGGGCACGCCGACCGATGCGCAGATCGACGAGGCGATGACCAATATCTGCCGCTGCGGCACCTATCCGCGCATTCGCCAGGCGATCCTCGCGGCCACCGGCGCGGCAGCCGCAGCGCCCGGTGCGGCCCGGACGGGAGAGGCATAATGGCCGACAATCCGACCCCGCATCTCGACTATCCCGAGGCAGAGAGCGCTGCGCCCGCACCAAAGCGCAAGGGGATCAAGCGCCGCATCTTCCTGGCCGGTTCGGCGCTGGTGGTGGGCGGCGGGATCTTCGGCGTGTGGTGGTCGGGCAATTCGGCCAGCGCGCGGGCGCGGGCGCTGACCGTGGGCAAGGGCGAGCATGGTTTTGCCACCTTCCTCAAGATCGCCGAGGATGACACCGTCACGGTCTATTCGCCGCACATCGATTTCGGACAGGGCTCGCACACCGCGCTTGGCCAGATGCTCGCGGACGAGCTTGACGCCGACTGGGAAAAGGTGCGGATCGAACAGGCCCCGGCCGATCCGGCTTTCGCCAATGATGCGCTGGCCAAGGGCTTCCTGCCGACGATGACGGGAGAGGCCGTGGCCGGGCTGTTGCCCGACGCAGTGATCGGGATGATGGCGCGTTCGATGCCGCTCCAGATTACGGGCGGATCCTCCGCGGTGCGCTTTACCGGGGAGGTCGGGATGCGGCGCACGGGCGCAGCGGTGCGTGCGGCGCTGGTGGCCGAGGCCGCCGAACGGCTGGGCGTTCCCGAAGCCGAACTGACCACCGCGAACAGCCGCGTCACGCACGCCGCCTCGGGCCGCGCGCTGCGCTATGGCGAGTTGGCGGCGGGCGCAGCCGAGCGGTCGCTCAGCGGTGATCCGCCGCTCAAGACGCGTGATCAATGGACGCTGATCGGCACGGACGTGCCCCGCCGCGATATTCCCGCCAAGGTCGATGGCAGCGCGGTTTACGGGATCGACTTCACGCTCCCCGACATGCGGATTGCCGCGATTGCTGCCGCTCCGGTGCGCGGCGGCACGCTGCAATCGGTCGATGCCGCGCCCGCGCTGGCGGTCAGGGGGGTGGAAAAGGTCGTCACGCTCGACGATGCGGTGATCGTGGTTGCCAACGGCTATTGGCCCGCGACCAAGGGGCTGGCGGCGCTGTCCCCGCAATTCACCGATGGCGGGCATGCCAGCGTCTCCACCGCAGCGATCTACGGCGCGCAGGCCAAACTGATGGATGGCGGCAAGGCCGACAACGCGGCGGGTGACGGCGATGTCGAGGCGGCGTTCGGCGCTGCGGGCGCGAAGCTGGTCGAGGCGGAATACCGCGTGCCGTTCCTGCACCATGCGATGATGGAGCCCTTCGCGCTCACCGGCCATTTCAAGGATGGCACGCTGCACATGTGGGGAGGATTGCAGGACCCGCTCAGCACCCGCGTACGCGCCGCCAAGGCCGCCGGGCTGGAGGTGGGCAACGTCGTCTTCCACCCGATGATCATGGGGGGCGGCTTTGGCCGGCGCTTCCCCGATGTGACCGAAATCATCGATCAGGTCGCGTTGCTGGCAAAACAGGTGCCATACCCGGTCAAGCTGATCTGGAGCCGCGAGCAGGAAGTCACCCACGGCACCTATCGCCCGCAATCCTCGGCGCGGATGAAGGCGGTGCTGGACGATGGCCGCATCACCGCCCTGCGCATGGATTACGCGCAAAGCGGCAATGCCGAGGGCGAGGTCCCCTTCATCTACGCCATCCCGGCCACTTCGCGGCGGCATTTCGCCTATCAGTCGAACCAGGTCGACGGGCCGTGGCGATCGGTCAATGCGACGCAGATCGGATTCTACACCGAAAGCTTCATGGACGAGCTCGCCCAGGCAGCGGGCGAGGACCCCTACCAGTTCCGGCGCAGGCATCTGGCACCTGGCTCGCGGCATCTCAGGGTGCTGGACGAAGTCGCCAGGCGCGCCGGCTGGAACACGCCGCTGCCCGAAGGCGTGGGCCGCGGCATCGCGATCGTCGAAAGCTTCGATACGATCGTGGCCGAGGTGGTCGAAGCGACCCTCAAGGACGACGGCACCCCCAGGGTGGTCCGCGCCTTTGCGGTGGTCGATTGCGGCACGACGATCAATCCGCGCAACGCCGAAGCGCAGATTTCGGGCGGTCTGATCATGGGGCTGTCCTCCGCATTGGGCGAAGCGATCACGCTCGACAAGGGTGCGGTGGTGCAGAGCAACTTTGCCGATTACCCGATTCTCAAGCTTGCCGATGCCCCGCCGCAGGTCGATGTCCACTTCATCGAAAGCGGAGCGAAGACCGGCGGGATCGGCGAGCCGGGCCTGCCGCCCGCCAGCCCCGCGCTCGCTAACGCATTGGCCGCGCTGACGGGCAAGCGGGTGCGCAACCTGCCAGTGCTGACGCAGGCCAGCGCTTGACCGGCGGCGCACCGCTCGACGGCTGGGCCGCGCTGGTGCTCGCCGGCGGAGCGGGGCGGCGCTTTGGCGGGGGCAAGCTTTCTGCCGATCTTGCCGGCGTGCCGGTGATCCGCCGCGTGACGGATCGCGCCCGCAGCGCAGGCTTTGCCGATGTGGTGGTGGTGACCGGCGCCGACGAGGCTGCGGTGCGCGCGGCGCTCGAAGGTGCGGCATGCCGGATCATCGCGGCAGCGGACTGGGCCGAAGGCATGGCAGCCACCTTGCGGATGGGAATCGCCGCGCTCGCGCCCGGCATGCAGGGCGTGTGCGTATTTCTGGGCGACATGCCGTCGGTGCCCGAAGGTATTTGCACGAACCTTGCCCAAGCCGCGCTCGACAACGGCTATGCCGCGCGCCCGCGCCATGACGGCAAGCCCGGGCATCCGGTCGCTTTCACCCGCGCAGCCTTTGCCGATTTGCAGGCGCTGACAGGCGACGAAGGCGCCGCCGCATTGTTCAGGGCGCACCCCGAACGGGTGGACTATTGTGATACCGATGATGCGGGCGTGCTGCTCGATATCGATACGCCGGATGATCTGGCGCGAATCGCGGCAGCCTGCGCGGCCTGAGCGACCTCGGCGACCAGCGACAGCGCGACATCGCGCGGTGTCTTGGCAAAGCCCGCCAGACCGATCGGCGCGTTGAGCCGGGCAATGTCCGCTTCGCCGACCCCGTGACCCGCAAGCCGCGCGATCCGCCCCTCCAGCCGCGCGCGCGCGCCGATTGCGCCGACATAAAACGCCGATGATTGCAGCGCAGCGGCCAGGCCGCGCTCGTCATCCTCGCGGTCGTGCGATAGCACTGCGATTGCCGTCCACCGGTCGGGTGCGATGGCGGCGAGCGCGGCGGCAGGATCGCCGCGATGATAGGCAAGTCCCGGCAGAGGCGCAGCCTCGGGCCCGCCGGGGGACACCAGCACAACCTCCCAGCCCATCGTCTGCGCAAGGTGGGCCGCCGTCAGCGCCGCGCCATCCTCGCCGATCAGAACCAGCCGCAAAGGTGGGGGATAGAACCGCGTGTAACGCGCCCCGTCCCACTCATCGCGGGCGGGATCGCTGCAAGCAGCGATGCTGCGCGCCTTGCCGTCGCTCCTCCACATCACCGGATACCGCGCCCGCCAGCTATCGCACAGCACCGCCAGCGCGGGATCATCGGCGGCCACCGGTTCGACCAGCACGCTTATTCCCGATCCGCAGGCCAGCCTGATATCGAACCACGGGCTGCCTTCGCCATAACGCAGCAGCCGCGGCGCGCCTTCGGCCAGCACCGCGCGCCCGTGCTGCGCGACATCATCCTCGATGCACCCACCCGACAGGAAACCCCACTGCGCATCGGGCGTGATCAGCATCTGCGCGCCGACATCGCGCGGGGCCGAACCGTCGACCTCGACCAGCGTCGCGATTGCGAGGCGCGGCGGCAGCGCAGGCATGGCGACGAGCGCCTGACGAATATCGTCGAGCGCGGCGGAAAGTTGGCGGGGGATCATGGGACAAGGCGTTTTGGCAGGAACATGCCGCCCGCCTACGCCGCCGAACGCGGGCGCGCAATCGCGCCGCAGCGCCTGAAAGGCGGGCAATCTGCCCCGGTCAGCCAAAGAAAGAAGGAAAATTCCACTGGTCGGGACGAGAGGATTCGAACCTCCGACCCCCACACCCCCAGTGTGATGCGCTACCAGGCTGCGCTACGTCCCGTCACCAGTGGAGGGGCGCCTATAGGGGGGGTCTGCAAGGCTGGCAAGCCGCTTTCGTGCCGCAATCTGCACTTCGGCCGAACGCTGCGGCAGGCGGCGTGCCAACCACGGGGCAAAGATTGCGAGACGCTTGCATTGCTGCTAGGCGCGCCCACTTGAAATCACGGGGGGCGCGAGCCTCCTTGTCGCAATCACCGGATCTGACGGGCTCTTTATCGCATGACAATCGACCTTCTTGCTGCCGCCGGGGCGGGCGCCTCTTCGGGTACCGCGCTGCTGATGAACATCGTGCCGATCGTCGGCATGATCGCGATCTTCTGGTTCCTGATCATCAATCCGCAGATGAAAAAGCAGAAGCAGCACCAGGAAAAGGTCGCCGCCGTCAAAAAGGGCGATCAGGTGATCACTGCCGGCGGTCTTCTGGGCAAGGTGATCAAGGTCGACGAAACCTATGTCGAGCTTGAGCTTGGCGCCAATGTCCGCGTCAAGGCGGTCAAGGCGACGCTGGGCGACATCATCACGCCCGGCGGCGCGCCCGCCAACGATTGATCCGGCCGGCCGCGCGAGCGCCGCATAATTTCTTCCTGCGTGTGAGATCCTGACGCAATGCTCGACTTTCCCCTCTGGAAAAAGCTGTCGCTGTGGGCGGTGACGCTGGCAGCCTCGCTGCTCGCGCTGCCATCCCTGTTCAATGTCGCGGGGCTCGATTGGCCCGCGTCGCTGCCGCGCCCCGAAGTCAATCTCGGGCTTGACCTTGCCGGCGGCTCGCACTTGCTGCTCGAAGCCAAGGCGAGCGACGTGCGCGCGCAGCGGCTCGACAACATGGAAGAAACCGTGCGTCAGCTCATGCGCGGCGCGACCCCGCGGATCCGCATCGGCGATGTCTCGACCGCGGGCGGGCAATTGTCCTTCATGCTCGAAAACGCCGCCGATATCGACCGCGCACGCGGGCTGATCGAACCGGTGATGCAGGGCCAGACCACCGTGCGCGAATGGGAATTGAACGTGGTCGATGGCCAGCGCATGGTGCTCAGCCAGACCGACGCGGGCGTCGCGCAGGCGATCGACGATGCGATGGACAGCGCCACCGAAGTCGTGCGCCGCCGGATCGACGAACTGGGCACGCGCGAGCCGACGATCATCCGACAGGGCGACACGCGGATCGTGGTGCAGGTGCCCGGCCTGCAGGACCCCGACGCGCTCAAGAACCTGCTCGGCCAGACCGCGCAGCTCGAATTCAAGCTGGTCGATTTGAACGCACTGCCCAGCAACGTGCAGGCAGGCATCGCGCCTGCCGGTAGCCAGATCGTCCCCTATGCCGACGGGCAAAGCGGCGCGATCGCGGTGCGCAGGCTTGGCGGGATTCGCGGTGACAACCTCACCGGCGCACAGGCGAGCCGCGACCAGCAGACCAACGAAAGCATCGTCTCGATCTCGTTCGATGCGCAGGGCGGGGCCAAGTTTGCCAAGCTCACCACCGAAAATGTCGGCAAGCCCTTCGCGATCATCCTCGATGGCAAGGTGCTATCGGCGCCCAACATCAACGAACCGATCATCGGCGGGCGCGCGCAGATTTCCGGCAGCTTTACGCCGGAAAGCGCGAACAATCTCGCGATCTCGCTGCGTTCGGGCGCCTTGCCCGTGCCGCTTGCGGTGGTCGAAGAACGCACCGTCGGCCCCGATCTCGGCGCGGATTCTATCCGCAAGGGGTTGCTCGCGATGGGCATCGGCAGCCTTGCGGTGATCGCGCTGATGGTGGCGACCTATGGCCGCTTCGGCATCTACGCCACGGTCGCGCTGGTCTTCAACGTGCTGATGCTGCTGGGGCTGATGGCGCTGGGCGGGTTCACGCTGACGCTGCCGGGGATCGCGGGCTTCGTCATCACGATCGGGGCGGCGGTCGATGCCAACGTGCTGATCAACGAACGCATCCGCGAAGAACGCGCGCGCGGCCGCAAGGTCGTTGCCGCGGTCGAGACCGGCTACAAGGAAGCCAGCCGCGCGATCTGGGACGCGAACCTCACCAACGTCATTTCGGGCGTTGCGCTGTTCGCGTTCGGGTCGGGCCCGATCAAGGGCTTTGCGGTGGTGCTGGTGATCGGCATCGTCACCTCGGTCTTCACCGGGGTCACGCTGACCCGCATGTTCGTCGCCGGGTGGCTGCGCAAGGCGCGCCCCAACGACATCAATATCTGAGGAGGGCTGACCCATGAAACTTCTGAAGCTCGTCCCCGACAACACCAATATCAAGTTCCTGAAACTGCGTGTGCCGTTCTTCGTGCTCAGCATCGTGCTGATCGTGGGGAGCTGGATCGCGGTGGCCGTCAACGGCCTCAACTTCGGGGTCGATTTTGCCGGTGGACAGGAAGTGCGCATCACCTTCCAGGAACAGCAGACCGCACCCATCGCGCCGTTGCGCGAACTGGTCGGCGGGCTGGGTTACGGCGAACCCGTGGTGCAGGAATTCGGCGCGCCCAACCAGGTGTCGATCCGCGTCGCGCTGCCCGAAGGGGCCGAGGATACCCCGGGCGCAGCAACCGCGATCGGCGACCGCGTGATCGCAACGATCACCGAGGCCTATCCCGACGCGCGCAAGGACGGCAACGACACCGTTTCGGGCAAGGTCGCGGGCGAATTCCGCGATCAGGCGATGCTGGCGCTGCTCGCGGCGATGGCAGCGGTTTCGCTCTACATCTGGATACGCTTCGAATGGCAGTTCGGTGTTGGCGCGATGTTCGCGCTGGTGCACGACGTGTCGGTCACGGTGGGCCTGTTCGCGCTGACCCAGATGGAGTTCAGCCTGCAGATCGTCGCCGCGATTCTCGCGATTATCGGCTATTCGTTGAACGATACGATCGTGGTCTATGACCGCATCCGCGAGAACATGAAGAAGTATCGCAAGATGCCGATGTTCGAACTGCTCGACCTGTCGGTCAACGAGACGCTGGCGCGCACCGTGATGACCTCGCTGACGCTGTTCATCGCGCTGATCCCGCTCTTGTTCCTCGGGCCGGAAAGCCTGTTCGGCATGGTTGCGGCGATCACCACGGGCCTGTTCATCGGCACCTATTCGTCGATCTACATGGCCGGGCCGCTGCTGATCTGGATGGGGGTGACCTCGAACAGCTTCGTGCAGACCGAAAGCGCGGTCGACCGCCAGGAAAAGCTCGCACGCGGCGAAGGCTGAAGGCGGGCGGGGCTCAGGCCCCGCTCACCAGCTTTTCGTAATGCGCCGCCAAACCGGCGGCGTTCGCATCCCAGCTGAAGCCTTCGGCCAAGGCCGCCACCGCCTCGCGCGGGGGCCGGGCGGCGAGCACCGCGTTGACCCCTGCGGCGACGCCTTCGGGCGTGCGTTCGACCAGTCTGCCTGCCGTGTCGGTGGCGATAAGCTCGCGTGCCCCCCCGACATCGCAGGTGACCACCGGGGTTCCGCAGGCCAGCGCCTCGACCCAGGCATTGGCGAGCCCCTCGTTCGCGGTGGGCAATACCATCACATCGGCCGCCGACAGGATCAGCGGCATCAGATCATGGTCGATCGAGCCGGCAAAGAACACGCGGGGTGCCAAGCCCTCGCTTGCCGCCAGCGCGCGCAGATCGGCCTCGTCCTCGCCCTTGCCGACCAGCACCAGCAAGGCCTCGGGGATGGCATGCAGCGCGCGGATCGCGATCGCCTGCCCTTTGCGCGCAATCAGTGCGCCGACACACACCAGCAGCGGCACGCCATCGGGAAGGGCAAAGCCCAACTCCTCGGACAATTGCCGGCGCAGTTGCGGGTGGTTGAAGGGCCGGAACCGGTCGCGGTCGAGGCCGGTGTAATGCAGCGTGATCTTGGCGCGCTCCATCCCCATTGCGGCCATCCGGTCGGCCAAGTCGGCGCTCACGGTAAGCAGCCCCTTGGCCTGCCGCGCCGCGGCGACCATTTGCGTGCGCGCAAAGCCGCGCTCCCCCCAGAGCGTGATGTCGCTTCCGCGCGCCTTGATCGACAAGGGCCGGTCAAGCTTTCGCGCGATCTGGGCCGCAGCGGGCCCATCGGGGAAGAAGAATTGCGCGTCGATCACATCGACCGGGGTTTCGGTATCGAGTCGCTGCGCCAATGGCAGCACGGCGGCGGCAATCGCGGCGGCATTGTAACGCGCGCCGATGCGCGGGATCAGCGTGAAACGCGGGCGGTGGACGGTAATTCCGCACTCCTCGCTGACAGCAGGCAGATCGGCGAGCGCGCGATAGCGACCAAACGCCACCGGCGGCAGGCCGATCGGATTGATCACGGTCACCCGCCAGTCGCCGCGCCGCGCCAGCGCCTCGAGCGAGCGCGCGACAAAGGTCCCGAACCGCGGGGTGACCGGGTTGGGATAGAGGGTCGAGATTGCCAGAACGTGGTTCACGAAGGCCTCCCTTGCAAGCGGTGGCGGTTACAGCGACCGCACCAGCATGAATGCGCGCGCGATCCATGGCGGGTTGTCGACCACCACCTGCTTCTGCCCGGCGCCGGGGGGAAGCAGGCCCACCATCGTCCCGCGCCGGTCGATCAACCGGCCAAAGGCAAACCGCCCGCCCGGACGCGGCACGAGGCAATCGCAATTCATCGCGGCGCCCACCGCTTGCATGTTGATCGGGCGCAGCCACACCAGATCGCCGCTGCGATATTCGCCCGCGCTGTGGCTCACCGCAAGCACCATCGGCGAAGGGCCATCGCCGGTTGAAAGCGCGCTGGGCGCGACGGCTTCGCGCGGGGTGCGCAGCGCCTCTGCGCCCGCGGGGCCCAGCTCGGCGACGATCTGAACCGCGCTCTGTTCGCCTGCGCGCATCAGGCTGGCAGGCTCGACGCCCAGAGCGGCGGCAATCCGATTGAGCCAGCCAAGCGACAATTGCCGCATCCCGGTTTCGAGACGACCGATGGTCTGCGCAGTGGTTGGCGGATCGCAGGCCGCAGCCAGATCGGCCAGCGTCATGCCCTTGGCCTTGCGGAAATCGCGGATGCGGTTGGTCATGTCACGCCTTCTTTGGCTCGATCGCGTGGCGGCTAAAGTCGCCCGCAGAATTAACCGGATTGGTTTTTTCTTTCCTACACTTTGTGCCGCTTGGCAAGTCCTGTCGGCCACAACGTGCCAAGGAGCCCTGCATGAAACGCCATCTCGTCGAACGCGAACTCACCTCCGAAGGCCCGCGGAGCCGCGCCGCAGGGCCAGGCGGTTTGCGCCGCAGCCGTTCGGTGACGGTCAATCTTGCCGAAAGCCCGCTGGTCTGGCTGCATGCGCGCGGGCATCTGTCGCAGCGGTTGCTCGATGCCGGCGAAGCATTGCGTGCCGATTACGAGCGCGCACAGCTGCCTGCCAGCATCACGATGCGCTGGGACCCGGTGCGCAGCGCCTCGACCGCACCGGGCGGGCTCGACCCGACCGAACGCCAGATCGCCGCGCGTCAGCGATTCGACGGGGCGATCAAGGCCGCCGGGCACGGGCTCGAGGATATTCTGTGGCGCGTGGTCTGCGCTGGCGAGGCCTTGCCCGACGCGGAAAAAGGGATGGGGTGGCCCGCGCGCAGCGGCAAGCTTGTGCTGCGATTCGCGCTCGAACGGGTTGCGGGGTTCTACCGGATCACCTGACCCGCGCGGCGATCATCTCGCGCAAGGTCGGCAGCACCTCGTCTGCAAACCACGGATGTTTGGCCACGAACATCCGCGCGCGCCATGAAGGGTGGGGGAGCGCGACAAAGGGCAGGTCTTCGCCGAAACGTGCGACACGCTCCGCCAGGCCCATCCGCTTGAGATGCGGCAGATAGCGCGCCTGCGCATGCACCCCGATCAGCAGCGTCAGCCGGTCGTCGGGCAGAATGTCGAGCACCGCATCATGCCAGCGCGGCGCACATTCGCGGCGCGGCGGCGCATCCCCGCCGCCCGCGCGGCCCGGATAGCAGAACCCCATCGGCATCTGCGCGATCTTGTCGTCGTCGTAGAACGTGGCCTTGTCGAGCCCGAGCCATTCGCGCAGCCGGTCGCCGCTGTCATCGTCCCACGCAGCGCCGCTGGCATGGACCTTCGTGCCCGGCGCCTGGCCCACCAGCAACACGCGCGCGGTGGGCGAAAACCGCACGATGGGGCGCGGCCCGAGCGGCAGATGCGCGGCGCACAGGGTGCAAGCGGCGATCCGCCGGCGCAGGTCGTCGATGTAATCCCCGCCCCGTTCGGTCTTCTTCAACCCTCGACCATTTCCGCCAGCATCAGCCAGCGTTCCTCTGCCGCGTCCTTTTCCGCCCGCGCGTTCGCCACCCCGGTGCTGATCGTCGCAAACCGCGCCGGGTCTTTGGTGTAGAGTTCGGGATCGCTCAGCAGCGCCTCGCCCTTGGCAATCGCGGCTTCGAGTTCCTCGATCCGCGCAGGCAGGATTTCGTAATCGCGCTGATCCTTGTAGGTCAATTTCGGTGCTGCGGCGGGTTTTGTAGGAACGGGTTTTTGCCCCCCTCTAGACCCCGTCTCGAACCCACCTTGACCCGCTTTGGACCCCGTTTTGCCTCCCGCTGGCGGCGCTTTGCGGCGCGCTTCCCAATCGGCGTATCCGCCCGCGACGATATCCACCTTGCCCGATCCGTCGAGCCCCAGCGTGATCGTGACCGTGCGGTCGAGGAAGTCGCGGTCGTGGCTGACGATCAGCACGGTGCCGTCGAAATCGGCGATGACTTCTTGAAGCAGATCAAGCGTTTCCAGATCGAGGTCGTTGGTCGGCTCGTCGAGCACAAGCAGGTTCGCGGTGCGCGCAAATTCGCGCGCGAGCAGCAGACGCGAGCGTTCGCCGCCCGACAGAATACCGACCTTGGTATCGACGAGGCCCGGATCGAATAGGAAATCCTTGAGATAGGCCATCACGTGCTTGCGCACCCCGCGCACATCGATCCAGTCGCCGCCCTCGGCAATGATCTGCCGCACCGTCGCATCGGGCGCGAGCAGCTTGCGCTGCTGGTCGATCATCACCCCGGTCAGCGTGCGGGCATGGGTGACGGAGCCGGTATCGCTCTCGATTTCGCGGGTGAGCAGTTTCAGCAAGGTGGTCTTGCCTGCGCCGTTCGATCCGACGATGCCGATGCGGTCGCCGTTCTGGATCCGCAGCGAGAACGGCTTGATGATCGCGCGTGTCCCGTAAGTCTTTGAAATATTGTCCGCGACAATCACTGACTTGGATTTGAAATCGGCATCGCTGGCGAGCTTTAGTTTGGCGGTGCCGGCACCCGAGATCATCGCGGCGCGCACTTCGCGCATCTGGTAGAGTTTCTCCAGCCGGCCCTGATTGCGCTTGCGCCGCGCGGTCACCCCGCGTTCGAGCCAGTGCGCTTCGAGCTTCAGCTTGGCATCGAGCCGATCGGCATTGCGCGCCTCTTCGGCATAGACGGTTTCCTCCCACGCCTCGTATCCGCCAAAGCCCACTTCCTTGCGCCGCAGCGTCCCCCGGTCGAGCCACAAGGTCGCGCGCGTCAGCCGGGTCAGGAAGGTGCGGTCGTGGGAAATGGTGATGAAGGCCCCGCGGTAACGCGACAGCCAGTCCTCAAGCCAGTCGATCGCGGCCAGATCGAGGTGGTTGGTCGGCTCGTCGAGCAGGATGAGGTCCGGGTCCTGCGCCAGCGCGCGGGCGAGCGCGGCGCGGCGCTTCTCGCCCCCGCTCGCGGTGGCGGCCTCGCGGGTCAGGTCGATCCCGAGCTGACCGGCAATGGCTTCCACCTCATGCGCTGCGGGCGCATCGTCGCCGCCGATCGCAAAGTCCATCAGCGTGGCGAAGGGGGTGAA
This sequence comes from Erythrobacter neustonensis, assembly GCF_001663175.1. Taxonomy (NCBI): domain Bacteria; kingdom Pseudomonadati; phylum Pseudomonadota; class Alphaproteobacteria; order Sphingomonadales; family Erythrobacteraceae; genus Erythrobacter; species Erythrobacter neustonensis. The sequence continues at coordinate 2,249,021 of NZ_CP016033.1, forward strand.
ATCGGGATCTTGTTCGAGGAACACCAGCCGCGTTCCTGGCTTGATCCGGCGCTCCCCCCGGTCGGCATCGATCTGCCCGGCGATCAGCCGCAGCAGCGTTGTCTTGCCCGCGCCATTGCGTCCGATCAGCGCGAGCCGATCGCCCGGCAGGACATGCAGATCGATCGGCGCCGCGCCGCTGGTGGGTGTCGGCCCGCCGAACAGCCAGCGCCCCCCCTGTTGCAATGCGAGACCTTCGAACGAGAAAATTGGGGGCTGTGCCATAGGCGGAGCACGTAAGGGCTGGCGGCCATCGCCACAAGGGCAGGGAACATGTGACCGCCCGGTCCGGTTCAACCGCCAGAAAGCCGAGCCGTGTCAGGCACGAGGCGAACCGGAGGAATGCCCCAATGAAATCAGTGACTATCCTTGCCGCCGCATCGGCGATGTCCATCTCCGCAGCCGCAGCCGCTGCACCGCAGGTCGATATCGCCGCGACCGGCCCCGTGGTCGAACTGACCGTCTTCGAAAACGTCGAGATCGCGCCCGACACCTCCACGATCGGTGCCGGCGTCAGCACCGAGGCTACGACTGCGACTAAAGCCCTGCGTCTGAATTCGGTCGAAATGAAGAAGGTGGTCGACCGGATCAAATCGCTCGGGATTGCCGCGCGCGATATCCAGACCACCGGCATCAATCTCAACCCGCGCTACGATTACGACCAGACCACGCAGCGCCAGATTTTCCGCGGCTATCAGGCATCGAACCGCGTCAGCGTCAAATTGCGCAAGGTCGCCGATACGGGCCGCGTGCTCGATGCGCTGGTCGCCGCGGGTGCGACCGATCTGAATGGCCCGACCTTCAGCATTGACGATGATACCGCCGCCAAGAAGCAGGCGCGCGAACGTGCCGTTGCGCGCGCCACCGCGCAGGCCAAGGATTATGCCGGTATGTTCGGCTATTCGGGCGCCCGCGTCTTGGCGATCAACGAAAGCCTGACCGGGATGCCGATGCCGTTCGAATCGGCAAAGATGCGCGTCGTTTCGGCAGATGTCTCTGCGCCGGTTGCCCCGGTCGAGCCGGGGATGGTCTCCGCAGGCGTGACTGTGACCGTCACCTTCGAGCTGACGGGAGCACCTGCCGCGCGATAAGCCATTCACGGCTTGTTCAATGGCCGGGGGGTAGGCATGGTTCTGTCATGAATGCTCCCCGCGCCTCGCTGCGAATTTCGCTTGCTCTTCTCGCCCTGATCGGCGCGCCTGCCATGGCGCAGAAGGATCAGCCGCGCGGTGACCAAGGCGAAGCGCGGCGCGAGCTTCAGGCCGGCACGATCATGCGCTCGAGCGAGATCGAGGCGCGCATCCTGCCTGCGATGCGCGGGGCTGAATATCTCGGATTTGCCTACGATTCGACCGCGCGCGCCTACCGCTTGAAGTTCATCAAGGATGGCCGTGTCACCTATGTCGATGTCGATGCCCGCACGGGCAGGGTTATCGGGCGCTCTCGCTGACAACGTGCCGGGGACAGTCGGCAAGGATTGCCGTCAGCCTTGCTTGACGCATTCGCGTCAATCGCGCACCAACCCGGCCAACGTTAATCAGGAAACCGGATCCTCATGCGCATTCTGATCGTCGAAGACGAACCCACCCTTGGCGCACAGCTCAAGTCGACACTTGAAGGCCAGGGCTACGCGGTCGACCTGTCGGTCGATGGCGAGGACGGGCATTTTATGGGTTCGACCGAGGATTATGATGCGGTCGTGCTCGATCTGGGGCTGCCGGAAATCGACGGATTGAGCGTGCTGGGCATGTGGCGCCGCGAGGGGCGCGCCTTCCCGGTGCTGGTGCTGACCGCGCGCGATTCGTGGAGCGACAAGGTCGCCGGGCTTGATGCAGGCGCGGACGATTACCTCGCCAAGCCGTTCCAGACCGAAGAACTGATCGCCCGTCTGCGCGCGTTGATCCGCCGCGCATCGGGCAATACGTCCTCCGAACTCACCGCAGGCGACGTGCGGCTGGACACCCGTTCTGGCCGCGTGACGCTGGCGGGCGAGCCGGTCAAGCTGACCGCGCAGGAATACAAATTGCTGAGCTACCTGATGCACCACAAGGGCAAGGTCGTCAGCCGCACCGAATTGATCGAACATATCTACGATCAGGATTTCGACCGCGATTCGAACACGATCGAAGTCTTCGTCACCCGTATTCGCAAGAAGCTGGGTGCAGACGTGATTACGACCATCCGTGGCCTCGGTTACAGCCTCGACGACCCCGCCGATCAGCCGCGCGCCTGATCCGGCTTCCGGCGGCGGCGATCGTTCCGCTTCTCCGCTCGGTGGCGGGGACGGCCTCGGTGCGCCCGCCGACGATCTGACACACCCGCCGCAGCCGCGCGCCAGCCTTGCGCGGCGCATGGGGTTGATCGCTGCCGGGTGGATTTCGGTTCTCTTGCTGGGCGGCGGCATCGCGCTTGAACGCACGCTCACCAGCCAGGTCGAAGCCAACTTCGACGAACAGCTCGATTACCAGCTGACCGCGATGATCGCGTCGGCCGAGATCGATGCCAGCGGCGAGGTATGGTTCTATCGCACGCTGGGCGATCAACGTTTTCTTGAGCCGGGCAGCGGGCTTTACTGGCAGATATCGGGCGGCAACTACGAACCCTGGCCCTCGCGCAGCCTGTGGGACCGGACGCTCAAGTTGCAGGGGATGGACGCCAAGGCCGGCCATTTCGACAGCGATGTTCACGTCTATGATTCGGACCAGTTCGCAGGCGAACCGCTGCGGATCGCCGAGCGCACCGTGATCCTCCCGGGCAGCGAGACGCGCTGGACCTTCGCGGTTGCCAGCGCAACCGAACAGATGGACGCGCAGGTCAGCCGGGTGCGGCTGATCCTGATCTGGAGCTTTGCGGTGCTGGGCCTTGGCCTGCTTTTGATGGCGCTGATGCAGGTGCGCTATGGCCTCTCGCCGCTCCGCCGCGTGCGCGCCGCGATCCAGAACCTGCGCACCACCGGCGCGGGCCGGATCACCGAGCCATTGCCGCTCGAAGTGCAGCCGCTGGTCGACGAACTGAACGCGCTGCTCGAACATTCAGAGCATCAGGCCGAAGAGGCCCGCCGCCACGCCGGCAATCTTGCGCATGCTCTCAAGACCCCGCTGACCGTGCTCACCAACGCGGCCACCGCGCGCGCGCCCGATCTGGGGGAAGCGGTAATGCGCGAGACGCGGACGATGCAGCGCCACGTCGATCACCACCTGGCGCGCGCCCGCGCGGTGGGGCGCCGCGCGGTGGGCCATGCGCGCACCAATGTCCGCGACAGCGCCGAAGCCGTGCGCCGTGCGGTCGAGCGGCTCTATCCCGAAGGCCGCCTCGATATCGCGGGCGGCCGCGATGCGATGGTCTCGCTCGAACGGCAGGATCTGGACGAGCTGCTCGGCAATCTGATCGAGAATGCGGCCAAATATGGTGGCGGGTCGGTGTTCGTGACGATCGACCCCGACGAAGCCGAGGCACCGCAGGATCCCGGGATGTGTCTGATCTGGGTCGAGGATGACGGCACCGGCATCCCTGAGGCTGAGCGCGTGCGGATCTTCGATCGCGGCGCAAGGCTCGACACGGGCAAGCCCGGGACCGGTCTTGGCCTTGCGATCGTGCGCGATGTCGCAGAAATCTACGGTGGCAGCGTCACACTCGGCACCAGCGAGGACCTGGGCGGCCTGCTTGTCGAACTACGCCTGCCGCGCGCCAGCTGAAATCCCGGTTCAGCCCGCGGCGGCGCGTTCGTGGTGACGGATCACCTCGTCGATGATGAAGCGCAGGAATTTTTCGGAAAATTCGGGATCGAGATCGGCGTCTTCCGACAACTTGCGCAGCCGTGCGATCTGGCGTGCCTCGCGTTCGGGATCGGCAGGCGGCAGTGTGGCGCGTGCCTTGTATTCGCCCACTGCCTGCGTGATCCGGAAACGTTCGGCGAGCATATGGATGATCGCGGCGTCGATATTGTCGATGCTCTTGCGAAACGCCGCCAGCACCGCATCGGGCGCGTGTTCGGGCAGGGGCGAGGCTTGCGGATCATGCGGCATGGAACGCAAAACTAGCAGCAATTCTGCGCTTGCCAAGCACGCGCGGCCCGCCCTAGAGCCGCAAGCAGCATGAGTGCCGACATCCTCCCTATGCCCCGCAAGGCGCCGACACTCGACCCGATGCTGTCCTTGACGGCCGGCGGCATGAATTCGGTCAACGCGGTCATCCTCGACCGGATGCAAAGCGAAATTCCGTTGATCCCGCGTCTTGCTGGCCACCTGATCAGCGGTGGGGGCAAGCGGCTGCGCCCGATGCTCACCCTCGCAGGTGCCGAACTGGTGGGCTACAAGGGCACGCGCCATCACAAGCTCGCCGCGGCGGTCGAGTTCATCCACACCGCAACGCTGCTGCACGACGATGTGGTCGACGGCAGTGAACTTCGGCGAGGCAAGGCGGCGGCCAACATCATTTTCGGCAATCCCGCCACCGTTCTCGTCGGCGACTTCCTGTTCAGCCGCGCGTTCGAACTGATGACCGAGGACGGCTCCTTGCGCGTCCTGTCAATCCTGTCGCGCGCCAGTGCGGTGATCGCCGAGGGCGAAGTGTCGCAGCTTTCCGCACAGCGCCAGATTGCGACCAGCGAAGAGCAATATCTCCACATCATCGGCGCCAAGACCGCCGCACTGTTCGCCGCCGCCAGTCAGATCGCCGCCGTGGTTGCGGAATGCTCGGACGAGCAGGAGCGTGCGCTCGAGGCCTATGGCCGCAACCTTGGCGTGGCCTTCCAGCTCGTCGACGATGCGATCGATTACGATTCCGACGCCGCCGAAATGGGCAAGGATCAGGGCGACGATTTCCGCGAAGGCAAGATGACGCTGCCGGTGATCCTCGCCTATGCGCGCGGGAACGAGGAAGAACGCAAGTTCTGGAAAGATGCGATCATCGGCCATCGCACGTCCGATGATGACCTCGCCCACGCGATCCGATTGATCGGCAAGCACAATGCGCTCGCCGATACGCGGGAACGCGCGCGCCTTTTCGCGCAGCGCGCGATCGATGCGATCGCGATCTTCCCGGATTCCAAGGCGCGCGCGGCAATGGCCGAAGCGGCGCAATTCGCGGTCGCACGGGGCCACTGATCCGGCTATCGGGCGGGGCGATGAGCCCGGTTCTTCCCATCCAGTCTGTCCTCCCGCAGATCCGTGCTGCGCTCGCCGAAACGGGTGCGGGGGTGCTGGTCGCGCCGCCGGGAGCCGGCAAGACGACGGCTGTCGCGCCCGATCTGCTGGGCGAGGCATGGTGCACCGGACAAATCATCCTCACCTCGCCGCGCCGTGTGGCTGCCCGCGCCGCAGCCGAGCGCATCGCGCAGATGCTCGGCGAGACACCCGGGCAGACGGTGGGTTACATCACCCGGCTCGACAGCAAGGTGTCAGACCGCACGCGTATCTTGGTCGTGACCGAGGCGATTCTGGTTAACCGGCTGGTCGATGATCCTGAACTGTCCGGGGTGTCGGCGGTGTTGTTCGACGAGGCGCACGAACGCAGCCTCGACAATGATCTGGGACTTGCACTGGCGCTCGAAACCCGCAGCATCCTGCGCGAGGATCTGCGCCTGCTCGTCATGTCCGCGACGATCGACGGCGCGCGGTTTGCGCGGCTGCTTGGCGGTGATGCTGCCATCATCGAAAGTGAGGGGCGCAGTTTTCCGCTGACGATCAAATGGCTTGGCGGAGATGCCTCGCTCGGGATCGAGGATCGCATGGCATCCGCGATCATGACGGCGTGGCGCAACGAAGAGGGCGATATCCTTGCCTTCCTCCCCGGGGTGCGCGAGATCGAGCGGGTGCGCGAACGGATCGAAGCGCGGCTGCCCGAAACCCCGGTTCATGCGCTTCACGGCCAGATCGATCCTGCTGCGCAGCGCGCCGCAATCCGCTGCGATCCCGAGGGGCGGCGACGCATCGTGCTCGCAACCGCGATTGCCGAGACGTCGCTAACGCTCGACGGGGTGCGGGTCGTGGTGGACAGCGGGCTGGCGCGGCTTGCCGAATTCGACCGCGCGGCAGGCACTACGCGTCTGGTGACGCGCCGCGCATCCCGCGCATCGGCAGCACAGCGCGCAGGCCGTGCGGCGCGGCAGGGGCCGGGCGTGGCCTACCGCCTGTGGGAAGAAGCCGGTCATGCCGGACTGCCCGAATTTGCTCCGCCCGAGATCCTTCAGGCCGATCTTGCGCCGCTGATGCTGCGGCTGGCGAAATGGGGGACCGCCGATCCGGGGGCGCTGGCATGGCTCGATCCCCCGCCGGAGCCGTCCGTCGCGGCGGCGCGGCGCGCGCTTGAAGGTTTGGGAGCACTTGATGCAGGCGGGCGGATCACCGCGCTGGGGCAAGCGGTTGCCGCGCTGCCGATGGCACCCGATCAGGCCGCCGCAGTGCTTCACGGCGCGGCGGCAGGGGTGGGCGACGATGCCGCGCGGCTGATCATGCTGCTGCAGGAACGCGGGCTTGGCGGGCGCGGAGAAGATCTGGCGCAGCGCCTGGCACGCTGGCGGGGCGAGAACAGCGCGCGCAGCAAGTCGGCGGCGGGGATTGCCCGCGGGTGGGCGGCGCAGGCACGCTCGCTTGCACAGGCGATCGGCGAAAGCCCGGCCACGGATGCGGCAGAGGCGCTTGCGCTCGCGCGGCCCGATTTCGTGGCACGCCGCCGCGACGCCACGGGCGAACATTGGCTGAGCGCAGGCGGACGCGGCTACATGCTTGATCCCGCCGCGCCGCTGGCCCGCGCGGAGTGGATCGTGATCGGCGATGCGCAAGGCCAGGCAAAGGGGGCGCGGATCACAGCTGGGGCCGAGATCGCGGCGGGACGGATTGCAACGCTGTTTGCGGACGAACTACAGGAACGCGTGACAACGCGCTGGAATAGCGAGAAATCCCGCGTCGAGGCGCGGCGGGAGCGGCGGCTTGGCGCGATCGTGCTCGCCAGCGTTCCCGAGCCTTCGCCCGATCCCGCGCTGCTTGTGGATATCCTTGTCGAAAAGGCTCTGGAAAGACTGGGGGATATATTGCCCGCGGGGTTCCTGGCGCGCGCGCGCTTTGCAGGGATTGCCGCCTTGGCGCCCGATGCCTTGCGTGAAAGCGCCGACACGTGGCTCGCCCCGGTGCTGGCGGGGCGGCGCGATCTCGACTTGCCGCCCCACCGCCTTGCCGAGGCAGCGCTCGGCCTGCTCGACTGGAACGAACGCCAGCGGCTCGACAGCGCGGCACCGACGCATTTCATCTCGCCCGCCGATACCCGCCATGCGATCGATTATGCGGGCGATGACGCGCCAAGTGTCGAGGTGCGGGTGCAGGGCGTGTTCGGGCTCGACAGCCAGCCGATGATCGGCACCACGCCGTTGCTGCTGAAGCTGACCAGTCCGGGTGGGCGTCCCGTGCAATCGACCCGCGATCTGCCGGGCTTCTGGCGGGGCAGCTGGCGCGATGTAGTGAAAGACATGAAGGGCCGCTATCCCAAGCACCGCTGGCCCGATCAGCCGTGGCTCGAACGGCCGAGCATGAAGACGAAAAATGCCTTCAACCGCAGCGATTCGTGATCTAAGGGGCACGGCATGACGGCGAGGATCTATCAGAAGCCCAAGCACGCGATGCAATCGGGCAAGGCGCACACCGATGAATGGGTGCTGGAGTTTGAGCAATCGCAGGCGCGGTTTGCCGATCCGCTGATGGGCTGGACCGGGACCGGCGACACCCAGTCGCAGGTTCGCCTGACCTTCCCCGACAAGGCCGCCGCGCGGTCCTATGCCGAGAAATACGGCATCCCCGCACGCGTGTTCGCGACCCCGCCCAAGCGGCTCAAGCTGCAGGCCTACGCGGACAATTTCCGCTGAGTTGACGTTTCGTGCAGGCTGCGCCATAGGCTCCCCCGGGAGTCGGGTGGACGTTTGCGTCCGCTCACCGAGTCAGGTCCGGAAGGAAGCAGCTCAGGTGGATTGCGGCGGGTCGCTCGGCTCCTTTTTCAACGACATCGCAGGCCTGTCCATCATGACAAACAGGTGCCAAGCGCCTAGCTTGTCGGCATGAACGAATCCGACCCCGAACTTCCGGAAGAAGCCACCGGCCCTTCTGCCACCGAGCTTGAGGCTGCGGGGCAGGGCGGATTGTTCGGCGAACCTGCCGCACCCGCACCCGCACCCGCACCGGATGCCGAGCCCCTTGCCGAGGCGGCACCGCAACCCGTCGCGATGGATGCCGCAGCCCCTGCGCCGGCCGCACGCTCCGCCGGCGGGCAGGCCTACCGCGTTCTCGCCCGCAAATATCGCCCGCAAACCTTTTCGGAACTGATCGGCCAGGAAGCGATGGTGCGCACGCTGGCCAACGCGATCGCACGCGACCGGCTGGCGCATGCCTTTCTGATGACCGGGGTGCGCGGGGTGGGCAAAACCTCCACCGCACGTCTGATTGCCAAGGCGCTCAATTGCGTCGGGCCGGATGGTCAGGGCGGACCGACGATCGATCCGTGCGGCGTGTGCGAGCCGTGTACCGCGATCGCCGAGGGCCGTCATATCGACGTGATCGAGATGGACGCCGCCTCCAACACCGGGGTCGACGATGTCCGCGAGATCATCGAGCAGGTTCGATACGCTGCGGTTTCCGCACGCTACAAGATCTATATCATCGACGAAGTTCACATGTTGTCGCGCAATGCTTTCAATGCCTTGCTCAAGACACTTGAGGAACCGCCGCCGCATGTGAAATTCCTGTTTGCGACAACCGAAGTCGACAAGCTGCCCGTCACCGTGCTCAGCCGCACGCAGCGCTTCGATCTGCGGCGCATTCCGGCAGATCTGCTGGCTGAACATTTTGCGCGGATTTGCGCGCTCGAAGGGGTCGAGGCCGAGGCCGAGGGCCTCAGCATCATCGCCAATGCCGCCGAAGGATCGGTGCGGGACGGGTTGTCGATCCTAGACCAGGCGATCGCGCATGCCGATCTCGATGGCGAGGGCAAGGTCGCCGCAGGGCGCGTGCGCGATATGCTCGGGCTTGCCGACAAGAGCGCGCAGCGCCGCCTGCTTGGCCATCTGCTCGAAGGCGATGCTGCGGCGCTGCTTGGCGCGGTCGATGAGCAGTACGCGCTGGGCGTCGAGCCGCTGGCACTGATCCGGACGGTGATGGATCTGGTGCATCGCATCACGCTGGCACAGGTGTCGGGCGGCGCGCCGGAGGCCCCGTCGGAAGAAGAGCGCGCCGCGCTGGCAGACTTTTCGCAGCGTCTTGGCGCAGGCGAATTGCACCGCTTGTGGCAATTGCTGCTCAAAGGCCACGACGAGGTGCGCACAGCGCCCGACCCGCTGGTGTCGCTTCAGATGGCGTTGCTGCGGATCCTCCACGCAGCGCAGATGCCCGATCCAGGCAAGCTTGCGCGCAGGATCGAGGAAATCGCGGCGAGTGGGGTTGTGGCCTCGCCTGCTGCGGGTGGAGGGCCGTCTGCAACAGAGTCGCCGGCAGCAGTCGGGGGCAATACTTCCGCGCCCGCCCCGACATCTGCGGTGCAAGGCTGGGCCGCGCTGGTCGATCAGGTCGATGCCGCAGGACAATTGCGTGTCGCACAGATGATGCGCGACCGGGTCCGCGTCATCGAGATCGGTCCGGAACGCATTGTCTTCGAACAGGCCGACAATTTCCCCGACGACCCATCGTCCGATATCCGCGAAGCCTTGTTCAAGGTGACCGGCAAGCGCTGGTCGATCGAGCGCGGCACCGGCGCCGCGCAGCCAACCCTGCGCGAGGCCGCCGAAGCCGAAGCCGCCGCCGAGGACGCGCGCATTCGCGCCGATCCGCTGGTCAAGGCGGCGCTTGAAACCTTCCCCGATGCCGAACTGATCGCAACCGAACCCGCTGTCGCCGCCGCTGGCGAGAGCCCCCCGTGGAATTGATGGAGAACCCCCGATGAAGTCGATGGAAGAGATGATGGCAGCTGCGCAGCAGGCAGCCGAAACCATCAGCAAGCAGATGAACGAGATGCAGGTGAAGCTCGATTCGATCGAGGTCGAAGGCACCGCAGGCGGCGGGCTGGTCAAAGTCCGCGCCAGCGCCAAGGGCCGCATCCTGGGCGTTCACATCGACGACAGCCTGATGGTACCCGATGACAAGCAGATCCTGGAGGATCTCGTCGCCGCCGCATTCAACGATGCGCGCGACCGCGCCGACCGCGTTTCGGAGCAGCAGATGAAGGACATGCAGTCCTCGATGGGCCTGCCGCCGGGCTTCAATCTGCCGGGCCTTGGCTGAACCGGTCCCGCAATGGCCCGCGTCCACAGCTTAGCCTGACGCGGCCATTGCAGGGGCGGGGCGGTCTTCCCATATCTCGGGAATGAACCAGACTTACCCACTTCTCCCCTTGCGGGACATTGTTGTTTTTCCCGGCATGGTCGTCCCCCTCTTCGTGGGACGCGACAAGTCGGTCGCGGCGCTCGAAGCGGCGATGGAATCGTCGAAGGATATCGTCCTGATTGCGCAGCTCGATCCGGGCTGCGACGATCCCGAGGGCGATGATCTCTACGATGTCGGCGTGATCGCGCAGGTGCTGCAATTGCTCAAGCTGCCCGATGGCACCGTGCGTGTGCTGGTCGAAGGCAAGACCCGCGCAAAGCTGGCTTCGCTCGAAAGCACGGCAACCCACATGCTCGCCGAAGTCGAAGTGCTCGAGCCCGAAACCGTCGCTGGCAGCGAGGTTACTGCGCTGATGCGGCAGGTGACCGAACAATTCGGCGAATACGTCAAGCTCAACAAGAAGATGGGCGAGGACACCGGCGTCGACCTGTCGGATGTCGATGATGCGGGCCAGCTGGCCGATACCATCGCCGCCGCGATCAGCGCCAAGGTGGCCGACAAGCAGGGCTTGCTGACAGAAAGCAACCCCTTGAAGCGGCTCGAACTCGTCATGGCCTTCATGGAAGGCGAGCTGTCGGTGCTGCAGGTCGAGCGCCGGATCCGTGGCCGCGTGAAGCGCCAGATGGAAAAGACCCAGCGCGAATATTACCTCAACGAACAGTTGAAGGCGATTCAGTCCGAACTGGGCGGCGGCGATGATGGCGAAGCCAATGAAATCGCCGAACTGACCGAGAAGATCGAAAAGACCAAGCTGTCGGTCGAAGCCAAGGCCAAAGCGCTGGGCGAGCTCAAGAAGCTGCGCGGCATGCAGCCGATGAGCGCCGAGGCGACGGTTATCCGCAACTATCTCGACGTGCTGCTCGGCCTGCCGTGGGGCAAGAAGTCCAAGCTCAAGAAGGACATCGCCGCAGCGCAGAGCGTGCTCGATGCCGATCACTATGCGCTCGAAAAGGTCAAGGACCGGATCGTCGAATATCTGGCGGTGCAGGCACGCACCAACAAGCTGAAGGGGCCGATCCTGTGCCTCGTCGGGCCGCCGGGTGTGGGCAAGACCTCGCTCGGCAAGTCGATCGCCAAGGCGTGCGGCCGCGAGTTTGTCCGCCAGTCGCTGGGCGGCGTGCGCGACGAGGCGGAAATCCGCGGCCACCGGCGCACCTATATCGGTTCGATGCCGGGCAAGATCGTTGCCAACCTCAAGAAGGCCGGCACGTCGAACCCGCTGTTCCTGCTCGACGAGATCGACAAGCTGGGTCAGGACTTCCGCGGCGATCCGGCCTCGGCGCTGCTCGAAGTGCTCGACCCCGAACAGAACGCCAAGTTCCAGGATCACTATCTCGAACTCGATCTTGATCTCAGCGACATCATGTTCGTGTGCACCGCGAACAGCCTCAACCTGCCGCAGCCGCTGCTCGACCGGATGGAGATCATCCGGCTCGAAGGCTATACCGAGGATGAAAAGGTCGAGATTGCCGAGCGGCATCTGATCGAAAAGCAGGTCAAGGCTCATGGGCTGAAGCCCGCCGAGTTCACGCTCACGCAGGACGCCTTGCGCGATCTGATCCGCTACTACACCCGCGAGGCCGGTGTCCGCACGCTGGAACGCGAGATTGCCAAGCTAACGCGCAAGAGCTTGCGCCAGATCCTCGAAAAGAAAGCGACCAGCGTCACGATCACGCCCGAAAATCTCGCCGAATTTTCCGGTGTGCGGCGGTTCAAGCATGGTGTGTCGGAGGATGAACCGCAGGTCGGCGCGGTGACGGGCCTCGCGTGGACATCGGTGGGCGGCGAGCTGCTGACCATCGAAAGCGTGACCACGCCGGGCAAGGGCGATGTGAAAACCACGGGCAAGCTTGGCCAGGTGATGAATGAAAGCGTCGCGGCGGCCTTCAGCTTCGTGAAGGCGCGCGCGCCGGCCTACGGGATCAAGCCGAGCCTGATCGCGCGCAAGAACGTCCACATCCACCTTCCCGAAGGTGCGGTTCCAAAGGACGGGCCGAGCGCAGGGATCGGGATGGTCACCTCGATCGTCTCTACGCTGACCGGGATCCCGGTGCGGCCCGACGTGGCGATGACCGGAGAGGTCACTCTGCGCGGACGCGTGCTGGCGATCGGAGGATTGAAGGAAAAACTGCTCGCAGCCTTGCGCGGCGGGATCAAGACGGTCCTCATCCCCGAGGAAAACGTCAAGGATCTGGCGGAAATCCCGGCCAACGCGCGCGAGGGGCTGGAGATCATTCCCGTCTCGCATGTCGACGAGGTGCTCGCGCGCGCGTTGACCGGGCCGCTCGAGGCGATCGAGTGGACCGAGGCGGATGATCTGGCGAGCCAGCCGGGCAGTGCCGCCACGGCGTCCGGCGGCGCGCCGTCAGAGGTGCCAACCGCGCATTGACCCGCTAGAAGGCGACCCTGCCGTGATTCGCGGCAGGGTCGCACTTTCCGAAAGAGGCAGTGACGAGACGGGTTCCACGCCGCCGGCGATGGCGCGGGGGCTGACAGGTTTTGGCAAGACCGTCCATATGGGCGGTTTGCCTTTGACAGTCCTTGCGAAAACGTCTCAATTCGTCAGCTTTCGCAATGTGCGATCCATCCCGATATGACGAAATCCTGACACGAGGGGGTTCCCAGATGAACAAGAACGACCTGATCAGCGCGGTTGCCGACGCCAGCGGTCTTTCGAAGAACGATGCTTCGAACGCGGTTGAAGGCGTTTTCGAGGCGATCACCAAGGCATTGTCCAGCGGCGACGAAGTGCGGCTGGTAGGGTTCGGCACTTTTTCGGTGGCCAAGCGCAAGGCATCGACGGGACGCAATCCGCGCACCGGCGAACCGATGAAGATCAAGGCATCGAACCAGCCCAAGTTCAAGGCCGGCAAGGGCCTGAAGGATGCGGTCAACTGATCGGGCAGCCTGCCTGACAACGGACTGACTGCGGACGCGAAAAACCCCGCCGGCCCTGTGGCTGGCGGGGTTTTTCGTTTGGTCCGCGGTGCGGCAGCGCCGCGATCAACGCATGGCGGTGACGACGAGGGCAGTCGGCGATTGTGCGGTGCGCGAAGAAATCGTCCAGCGCAGAACTTCGCCGCCGCCGGGCGCTGCCTGTGGGCCTTCGTCGGTGTTGTTGGCGAGGATCCGCATGCCGGGCGCGGTGCGGATAGTGAACGTCCCGTCGAGCGCAGGCACCCCCGGCGGTGTCTCTGCGGGTTCGCCGCCTTCGCTTCCTTCGCCGGCGGTCTCGCCGGCGCTCATCGCTGCAAGGCCGGCAAGCGATCCAAAACCTCCGCCAAGTCCTCCCAGCGGGTTCTCGCCGCTCTGGAACAGGAAGGCCGGCGCGTTGATGCGCACCTGATTGCCATCGCGCAGGAACATCTGGACGAAAGGATTCACCGAAGGAAAGCCTTCGATCATTGGGAACATGAAATCATGCCCCGTCGTGCCGCTGATGGCATAGCTGATCTCGAATACGCCGTCGCCCTTGTGGACCACGCGGTTCCAGCCTTTCTGGCGTTCGAGCAGCCGCACCAGTTCCTCTGCCGCCTTGGGATCGGACGGGTCGATCCCGCCCATGATCGCGTTCATGGTCTCGGCATCCTTGCGCGCTTTCTGTTCGCGTTCGGCAGCGCCGGCTTCCCAATCTGCGCGTTGCTCGGCGGTTTCCTCGGCCGTGCAATCGCGGCTTTCGTAGGTTTCGTCGTCGAAACAGTTCGCAGCAAAGGCTTCTTCGGTACCCGCCCCCAGACGCGCTAGCCTGGACATGCCAAGAAAGAATATCTCGCCCTCGTAGGTAAAGGTGAAAGTGTCGGGTCCGGTCAGCGCAAGCTCGGAGGTGAACTTGCCGGGGGTCATGAAACACCCCGTCAGCGCAAGTGCAAGGCCCGTCAGCATGGCCGCGGCCCGCACGCGCATATCAGTCAGATCGATCATAACACTTCCCCCGTTTGTGCCGTTATCTAGCTTCGGCTGGCCGCCGCATAAAGCGCAATCGCGGCAGCGTTCGAGACGTTGAGGCTCTCGATCGCGGAGGAGATCGGCAGCTTGGCGAGCACATCGCAATGGCCTGCGATATTGTGCCGCATGCCATCGCCCTCGGCCCCTAGAACGATGACCAGCGGACCGGTGGGCATGACATCGGCGAGCACCACATCGGCTTCGCCCGCCAGACCGATGCGCCAATAGCCTGCCTCGGCGAGTTCTTCCAAGGCGCGGGCAAGGTTGACCACCCGGACCCAGGGCACGGTTTCCAGTGCGCCCGAGGCCGCCTTGGCCAGAACGCCGCCTTCGGGCGGAGCGTGGCGGTCCTGCGTCACTATGGCGGCGGCACCGAACGCGGCGGCCGAACGCAGGATCGCGCCGACATTGTGTGGATCGGTAACCTGATCGAGCACCACGATCGGACGATCGGCTTCACCGAGCGCGACCTCGTCGAGGAACACATCTTCGAGCGGGGCGCATTCGAGCACCAGCCCCTGATGCGGTGCGTCCTTGGCGACAAGTCGTGCCAGATCAGCGGCTTGCGCGCGTTCGATCGGGAAATCGGCAGGCAGTTCGCCGTCGAGGCTGTCGAGCCCTTCGGGTGTGGCCCACAGCTTGCGGTGCTGGCGTTCGGGGTTCTTGAGCGCGGCTTCGACCGCATGGCGGCCCCACAGGCGCACCTGCCCGGTGGAGGCGCGGCCCGAACCGCGGCCGCCTTTCATCCGTCCGGCGCGCCCGCGCAATGCTCGTTTCTTCTCGACTTTGGTCATGTTGTGTCCCGGCTGCGCCATTCCAAAGTTGCCCCCTGCCAGCAGGACCATTGACAGGCAAGCATCGCTTCGCCAAAGGGGCGCCTCTCGGCAGCGGGGCCCCTCGGGGAACCGCGCAATTTCAGGGCGAATCATCGCTTTCGGAAGGCCCCCTCTTCGGAGGGACTGTGTGGACAGGTGGCCGAGTGGTTAAAGGCAGCAGACTGTAAATCTGCCCGTGCAAGCGTACGCTGGTTCGAATCCAGCCCTGTCCACCACTTCCCCTTTCTATCCCGCCCGATTTTCGCGTTCCGCCAACCGCCGCACGGTGGCGCGCGTGTTTCACGTGAAACATGTGCCTTTTGCTGTATCTAACGGGCGCAAGGGCGGGGCAAGACGGGGTCTGAACGGGGCTGGGCGGGGTCTGGAGGGGGTTAAAACGGGTCTGCGGCTGGCATTGCACAGCGGCAAGAGCGCGGCCGAGAAGGTGTGCTTCTCCTTCGCCCGGCAAAGGCGCGATGCGGCGGCTTTGATCGGCGCGGCAAGGCTTGCAGCCGTCCGTGGCGGGGATTATGGCCGCTCTCCCCCAGCCAAGAGAGTTTCATGCAGGACATGCACGCCGCACTTACGGGCCGCCCGGTCATTTCGGCCACCGGATTGTTCACCCCGCCCGAAAGCATCACCAACGAAGAGCTGGTCGCCAGCTTCAACACCTTCGTCGACTGCCACAATGCCGCCAACGCCGACGCGATCGCGGCCGGCGAGGCTGTGGCGCTCAACCATTCCTCGGTCGAGTTCATCGAGAAGGCGAGCGGCATCAAGGCGCGCCACGTGATGAGCAAGGCGGCGATCATCGACCCCGACACGATGTGTCCGCGCCTGCCCGAACGCGGCAATGACGAAATCTCGATCATGGCCGAAATCGGCGTTGCCGCCGCGCGCGAGGCGCTGGAACGTGCTGGCCGCCGCCCCGAGGATGTCGATGCGGTGCTGTGCGCGGCATCGAACATGCAGCGCGCCTATCCGGCGATGGCGATCGAGATCCAGCACGCGCTGGGCATCGAAGGCTTCGGCTTCGACATGAATGTCGCATGCTCTTCGGCGACCTTCGGAATCCAGACCGCGGCAGATTACATTCGCGCGGGCAATGCGGGCTCGGTGCTGGTGGTCAGCCCCGAGATCACCTCGGGCCACTTGAACTGGCGTGACCGCGACAGCCACTTCATCTTCGGCGATGTGGCGACCGCGGTGCTGGTCGAGGACGCGGCCATCGCGCCTGCGCAGCACTGGGACATTCTCGGCACGCGGCTGAAGACCGTGTTTTCGAACAACATCCGCAACAATTTCGGCTTCCTCAACCGCGCCGCGCCCGAGACCCAGGGCACCGCGGACAAGCTGTTCGTTCAGGAAGGCCGCAAGGTCTTCAAGGAAGTCGTGCCGATGGTCGCGCAGATGATCGTCGACGAGGCCGCGCGGCTGGGGATCGATCCGGCATCGCTGCGCCGCTTGTGGCTCCACCAGGCGAACACCGGCATGAACCGGCTGATCGCGCACCGCGTGCTGGGCCACGAGGCAAGCGAGGACGAAAGCCCGACCGTGCTCGACACCTATGGCAACACCTCGAGCGCAGGCTCGATCATCGCCTTCCACAAGCACAATGAGGAACTGGCCGCAGGCGACACGGGCCTCATCTGTTCGTTCGGCGCGGGCTATTCGGCAGGCACCGTGTTCGTGCGCAAGGTCGGCTGAACGGGCGACTTTCCTTGCGAGGGACGCAACCCCTCCCTAGAAGCGATACGATGGCAGGCGAAATACTCGATAACAAAGGCCGCGGTGAGGCCGAATGGGAATGGCCCGCGATCCATCCCGAGGGCCGCAAGCTGGGGTTGATCGCCGCCGGGCTTTCGGCGTTCTTTCTGCTGATCGTGGGCTGGGGCATCATCGGATGGCCGCTGGCGCTGGCATCGGCGGGGATTTTCGCCTTCTTCCGCGATCCCGAACGCGTGGTGCCGCAGACCGACAACGTGATCCTGTCACCCGCCGACGGGATCGTGACGCTGATCACCGAAACCCAGCCGCCGTTCGAATTGCAGATCGACGATGGAACGGGCGCGGCGTGCCTGCCTTCGGGCATGGTCACGCGGGTATCGATTTTCATGAGCGTGTTCGATGTCCACATCAACCGCACGCCGGTAGGCGGAACGGTGCGGCGCGTGGTCTATATCCCCGGCCGCGCGATCAGCGCGCAGCTCGACAAGGCGAGCGAGGAAAACGAGCGCCAGCACATTCTGGTCGAGCGCAGTGATGGCATTCGCGTCGGCTTTACCCAGATCGCCGGGCTGGTGGCGCGGCGGATCGTGCCGTTCGTGAAGCCGGGCGATATCCTCGCCAAGGGGCAGCGGGTCGGGCTGATCCGGTTCGGCAGCCGGGTCGATGTCTATCTGCCAGCGGGCACCGATGCCCGGGTGATGACCGGGCAGCGCGTCGTCGCCGGTGAAACAGTGCTTGCCGAAATCGGCATGCGCGGATTGATCGAAGGAATTTCCCAATGAGCCGCCCCCCTGTTCGCCCGTCCAGCGAGGGGCGCAAGCTTCCCGGTGCGCGGTTCCTGATGGCCCGGTTCGGCCCCAAGGCGGCCGAGGACGAGGATGACCAGCGTCCGATCCCCGCCAGTGGCGGCGGGGGCGGGCTGACGCTGCGCGCGATGCTGCCCAATGCGATCACGGCCGCCGCGCTGTGTTCGGGGCTGACGGGCATTCGCTTTGCGACCGAGGGCATGTGGGCCTTTGCGATCGGGCTGGTGGTGCTGGCCGGCGTGCTCGACGGGTTCGATGGCCGCGTTGCGCGGCTGCTCAACGCGCAATCGCGATTCGGCGCCGAGCTCGACAGCCTGGCCGATTCGCTGTCTTTTGGCGTCGCGCCCGCGCTGATCGTGTTCATGTGGTCGCTCGAAGGGTGGTCGACCTTCGGCTGGCTTGCGGCGCTGGCTTTCGCGATCTGCTGCGCGCTGCGCCTTGCGAGGTTCAACGCGCGGATCGATCTCGACGATCAGCCGCACAAGTCCGCCGGGTTCCTGACCGGCGTGCCTGCGCCGGTCGGCGCAGGGCTGGCGTTCACGCCGTTCTATCTGTGGAATGAAACCGGGATCGAACTGTTTCGCGATCCGGTGCTCAACACCGTGTGGCTGGCGGTGATCGCAAGCCTGATGATTTCGAACCTGCCGACATTGAGTTGGGGATCGATCCGGCCGCGCCGCTCGGTCCGTCTGCCCCTGATCGCGTTCACCGGCTTGGCGTTTGCCGCGCTGCTGCTCGAACCGTGGTGGACGCTGGCAGCCATCAGCATCGGTTATCTGCTGCTGATGCCTTATGGTCTGGTGAAATATGGCCGGATCAGGCAGCGGCGTATGCAGGACGCAGCCGCGGCTGCGCCAGCGCCGGGCGCGGCGTAGCGATCACGCGGCGCGGGGCGGGCAGCTTCGCTGTGTGCAATTCCGGCTGAGCCTCGGCCAGACCGGCGCGCAGCAACTGCCCTTCGCGCAGCAGTGCCGCATAGACCGCACGCGCATCGCGCAGGGCATAACCAATCGCGATGATGGCGAAGACACCGGTGAAGGTGAACAGGACGGTGATGGCGGTGCTCAGCATGGCGAAGTCCTCTGAAACCTGTGTTCGTTCTTTGTTCCTACGCAATGTTCTCTAGATGTTCCGGCGTGTCAAGCGCCATCCGCAGGATCGTCGAGCGATTTTTCAACAGCCACAAGCATTCGGGGCTGGATTTTGTTCCGGTGCGCGGATAAGGGCCCGCCTGCTGCGAATAGGATCGCGTATCCAGGCTGCGGCAAATTCACATGGAAGGTGCACATACCGGTGCCGTTTGCGGGAGATCCGCACACGCGGTTCCAGCCTTCCAGAGGACCAACCGGAAAGGAATTCCCTATGGCGGCTCCCGTCGTCACCATGAATGCATTGATCGAGGCCGGCGCACACTTCGGCCACCAGACCCACCGCTGGAACCCGCGCATGAAGCCGTACATCTTCGGTGCGCGCAACGGTGTTCACATCATCGACCTGTCGCAGACCGTGCCGCTGTTCGCGCGCGCGCTCGACTTCGTCGAATCGACCGTGCGTTCGGGCGGCAAGGTGCTGTTCGTCGGCACCAAGCGTCAGGCGCAGGAGCCGATCGCGGAAGCGGCGCGCATGTCGGGTCAGCACTTCGTCAACCACCGCTGGCTGGGCGGCATGCTTACCAACTGGAAGACCATTTCGGGTTCGATCCGCCGTCTCAAGAGCCTCGAAGAGCAGCTCTCGGGCGACACCAGCGGTCTGACCAAGAAGGAAGTCCTGAACCTCACCCGCGAGCGCGAGAAGCTTGAAGCCTCGCTCGGCGGAATCCGCGACATGGGCGGCATTCCCGACGTGATGTTCGTGATCGACGCCAACAAGGAAGATCTCGCGATCAAGGAAGCCAACGTGCTCGGCATTCCGGTGATCGGCATCCTCGACACCAACGTCGATCCGAACGGCATCGCCTTCCCCGTTCCCGGCAACGACGACGCCAGCCGCGCTGTGCGTCTCTACTGCCAGGCGATCGGCGAAGCGGCGCTGGCCGGCAAGGGCAAGTTCCAGGCCGACGTGTCGAGCGATTTCGGCGCGATGGCGAACCCGCCCGCCGAAGCTGACGTGGCTGCGGAAGAAACCGAAGCCTGATTTTCTGCACGCGGGCATGGGCGATCCGCTCGCCATGCTCGCGTCACAATCCCCCTCTAGCGCGCCCGGCATTGCCGTTCCTTGTCGGGATGGCGGGGCCGGGCGCCACCACACACTCAAGAAGGAATTTCCCATGGCCGATATTTCTGTCGCCGATGTGAAGAAGCTGCGCGAGCGCACCGGCGCTGGCATGATGGACGCCAAGAAGGCGCTGACCGAAGCGGGCGGCGACATCGAAGCTGCGGTTGACGCACTGCGCGCCAAGGGCCTCGCCACCGCCCAGAAGAAGTCGAGCCGCACCGCGGCTGAAGGTCTCGTCGGCGTCCTCGTTCAGGGCACCAAGGGCGTTGCGGTCGAAATCAACTCGGAAACCGATTTCGTCGCCAAGAACGACCAGTTCCAGAGCTTCGTGCGCAATGCCACCGCAGTCGCGCTTGAAACCGGCACCAGCGATGTCGAAGAACTCAAGGCCGCTGCCTATCCCGAAGGTGGCACGGTCGGCGACAAGCTCACGGACAACGTCGCCACCATCGGCGAAAACCAGCAGATCCGCCGGATCAAGCAGGTTTCGGTGACGCAGGGCGCGGTTGTTCCCTACATCCACAACGCTGCGGGCGAAGGCCTCGGCAAGATCGGCGTGCTGGTCGCGCTTGAATCGGATGTCGATGCCGACACGCTGAATGCACTGGGCAAGGACATCGCGCAGCACGCAGCCGCGATGTTCCCGCAGGCGCTCAACGCCGATGGCCTCGATGCCGACGTGATCGAGCGCGAGCGCAAGATCGCTGCCGAAAAGGCTGCCGAAAGCGGCAAGCCCGAAGACGTGCAGGCCAAGATGGTCGACGGCGCGGTGAAGAAGTTCGCCAAGGAAAACGCGCTGCTCAGCCAGATCTTCGTCAAGGACGGCAAGGCGACGGTTGAAGAATACATCGCCAAGGCTGCCAAGGACGCTGGCAAGTCGATCAAGCTGGTCGATTACGCGCGCTTCCAGCTGGGTGAAGGCATCGAGAAGGAAGAAGTCGACTTCGCCGCAGAAGTCGCAGCCACGCTCAAGGGCTGATCCTTCGCCGCAACAACACGTACGGCCGCCGCAGCATTCACGCTGCGGCGGCCGTTTGCGTTTCTAGGTTGCGGGCGGTTCTTGATAGCGGCGCCCGGCGACCCGTTCGCCGCCCGGGCCGTCGGGATAGTGATCTTCGGTGAACCCGCCGCCGCAGATGTCCACCACCGTCCAGCCAAAGAAGCGGCCATACCAGGCGCCATCCTTGTAACTCGCCGGAACGAGCATCCGGTTGCGCTTGTCGAGGATCATCTGGCCATAGGCCGAGCGCGCTAGGAAAGGCATCGCAAATGCCTTGACCGGAAACGCGCCGAGCTTGGGCCGCAGCACGCAAACCCGGCCCCATTCCATCGTCTTGAGCCGTTTTTCGATCGGCTCGTGGTTGAGCGTCCAGGCAAAGTCCGGGCGGCGCAGCACCACCGCCTCGCCAAGAATCAGCCCCAGATCGCAAAGCATCGATGCCAATTTGGGCACCAGCGGATGATCATGCCGCTCGTCCCAATAGGCCGCGGCCATCGCGTCATTTTTCGCCAGATAGGCGCCCGGTCGCAGCAATCGGCGCAAGGTGCTGGTGACAGGTGGAACAAGATCGATCTGTGACAGGCATTCGTTCCACCATGCCTCCAGCGCGCGGATTGCCGGCACCGGATCGGCAAGGGGATCGAGCAGCGTCCCGAACGCATCGTCCAGCGCGGGCAGCGCGCCGCGCAAGGTGGCGATCCGCGCGGACTTGACCGCCATCGTCGCGGCGAAGTTTTCCTCGCGCTGGGCAGCGGTCAGGGCATCGGGCGCACCGGGATGCGGCACGTGCCATTCGTCATAGGCCTGCAAGGCGGCGCGCAGTTGTTTCATTCCAGCAGCCTAACTCCATGAAAGCCTGCCGACCAGTCTGGTCTGCATGCCTCACGCGCCCGCGCGCAGGGGCGGCAAAGGCGATGATTGTCTTGGTCGATAACCCCGCTATGCTCTTGGCAGCACGGTGACACCCCGATAAAGGCCCTGCGCAAGCCCATTCCCGCCAGAAAGCCGATAATCCCATGTCCTTGCCTGCCATCAAACGTGTCCTGCTCAAGCTTTCGGGCGAGGTCTTGATGGGCAACCAGCAGTTCGGGATCGATCCCGAATTCGTTTCCGAGCTCGCCAAGGAAGTGAAGGCGGCGAAGGAAACGGGGCTCGAAATCTGCCTCGTGATCGGCGGGGGCAATATCTTCCGCGGGATGGCGGGCGCGGCCAAGGGGATGGACCGCGCGCAGGCCGATTACATGGGGATGCTGGCGACCGTGATGAACGCGCTCGCGATGCAGAACGCATTGGAACAGCTTGGCGTCCAGACCCGCGTGCAATCCGCGATCGAAATGGACAAGGTGTGCGAGCCGGTGATCCGCCGCCGCGCCGAACGCCATCTGGAAAAGGGCCGCGTTGTGATCTTTGCCGCGGGCGTGGGCGCGCCCTATTTCACCACCGACAGCGGGGCCGCCCTGCGCGCGGCCGAAATGCGCTGCGACGCGCTGCTCAAGGGCACCAGCGTCGACGGGGTCTATGACAGCGATCCCAAGCATAATCCGGATGCGGTGCGGTTCGATACCGTGACCTATGACCGCGTCCTTGCCGACAATCTCAAGGTGATGGACGCCTCGGCCGTGGCGCTGTGCCGTGACAATCACATTCCGATCGTGGTCTTCTCGATCCGCGAGCAGGGCAATCTTGCCCGCGTGCTGGCGGGCGAGGGTGTCCAGACCATCGTTCAAGACCGATAGAACCAAAGGAAGCCAGATCATGCCGCAATTTGACAAAGCCGATGTCGAGCGCCGGATGAAGGGCGCTGTCGAAGCGCTGAAAAGCGATCTTCAGGGTCTGCGCACGGGCCGCGCCAACACCACCCTGCTCGATCCCGTGCAGGTCGAGGTTTACGGCTCGATGATGCCGCTCTCGCAGGTCGCCACCGTGTCCGCGCCCGAACCGCGGATGCTGTCGGTGCAGGTGTGGGACAAGTCGAACATGCATGCGGTCGAAAAGGCGATCGCCTATGCCAACCTCGGCCTCAATCCGATCATCGACGGTCAGACGCTGCGCCTGCCGATCCCCGATCTCACGCAGGAGCGGCGCAAGGAACTGGCCAAGCTTGCCGGGCAGTATGCGGAAAAAGCCAAGATCGCGATCCGCAACGTGCGCCGCGATGCGATGGAAAGCCTGAAGACCGACGAGAAGAAGAAGGAAATCTCGGAGGACGATCGCAAGCGTTCCGAAGATCAGGTCCAGAAGCTGACCGACCAATACGTCAAGGACACCGATGACGCGGCGGCCAAGAAGGAACAGGAAATCCTGACGCAGTAACAGGCGGCACGGATCGTGGGGAACGGATTGGACACGTCGCGCGCGAGGCACGTCGCCATCATCATGGATGGCAATGGCCGCTGGGCCAAGCGCCGCGCCTTGCCGCGCGCGGTCGGCCACCAGCGCGGGGTCGAGGCGGTGCGCCGGCTGGTGCGCAGCCTCGACGGCACGGGGCTCGAGTGTCTGACGCTTTATGCCTTTTCCTCGGAGAACTGGAAACGATCGGAGGACGAGGTCGACGATCTGATGAACCTGATGCGGCGGTTCATCAAATCGGATCTCCCCGAATTCGTCGCCAACAATGTGAAATTGAAGATCATCGGCGACTGGCGCAGCCTTGCGCCCGATATTGTCGCCATGCTCGAAGATGCACTGGCGCAGACCGCAGGCGGCACGCAGACGCTGGCGGTGGCGCTGAATTATGGCGGGCAGCACGAAATCGCGCGCGCCGCGGCGCAGGCTGCGGCCGAGGGCGCGATCAACATCGATACGATCGCGGCGCATCTCGACACCGCCGATCTGCCGCCGCTCGACCTCCTGATCCGCACCAGCGGGGAAATCCGCCTGTCGAATTTCCTGTTGTGGCAAGCGGCCTATGCCGAAATGCTTTTCGTCGATACGCTGTGGCCCGATTTCGAGCCTGCGCATCTTCGCCAGGCGCTTGATGATTTTGCGCGGAGGGAGCGGCGCTATGGCGGACGGTGAGGCAGTGCGGGTGAGGGATCCGCGGGCGGGCGTATCCGATCTGCCGGTGCGGCTGGCGAGCGCGATCGTCATGCTGGTGCTGGCGGGCGGGGCCTTGTGGCTGGGCGGCTGGTTCTGGACCGCCTTCGTCATCGTGATCGCTGCCGGCGTGATGTGGGAATGGAACCGCCTGATCGAACGCTTCGGCCTGTCGGGCGTGGGCGAGACGCTGTGGTTCTTCGCCGGTGTGCTGTATGTCGGCGGTGCGGCTTATGCGATCATGGCGGTAAGGAACGGGCGGCAGGTGCTCCCGCTTGATCCGCAGGCGCTGGGCTATGCGCCGCTGGTGGTTCTGGTCAGCTTCCTGCTTCCCGTGGTGGCGGTCGATGTGGGGGCTTACTTTGCGGGACGCGCGATCGGCGGGCCCAAGATCGCGCCAAAGATCAGCCCGTCCAAGACCTGGGCAGGGCTGTTCGGCGGAGCGAGCCTTGCCGCATCGCTCGCCGTGGCGGTGGAACTGACCGATTTCGGCCCTGCGGCCTATCCGGGCACATCGTCGCTCGCTTTGGGGATGGCGGTGATCGGCGGCATTCTGATCGCGATCGTGGCGCAGGCGGGCGACTTCTTCGAAAGCTGGATGAAGCGGCGGGCAGGGGTCAAGGATTCGGGCGCGCTGATCCCCGGCCACGGCGGATTGTTCGACCGGCTCGACGGGTTCATCGCGGTGTTCTTCATGCTGTTCGTGATCGAGCAGGTGCGGCTGGTGTCGGGCATGCTCTCCGTATGAGCCGCAGCCTGACCCTGCTCGGCGCGACCGGATCGATCGGTGCATCGACGCTCGATCTGGTGCGGCGCAATCCGGACGAATGGCGGATCGACACGCTCACCGCCAATTGCAGCGCGAGCGAGCTGGCCGCGCTGGCGATCGAATTCGGCGCGAAGCTGGCGGTGGTTGGCGACGAAGGCTGTCTGCCCGAACTGCGCGCCGCACTGGGCAGCAGCGGGATCGCGGCCGCCGGCGGCAAGCAGGCGCTGGCCGAAGCGGCGGCGCGCCCGGTCGACATGACCGTCGCGGCGATCGTCGGCTGCGCTGGTCTTGCCCCCGTGATGGCCGCGGTCGAGCGCGGCGGCACGATTGCGCTGGCCAACAAGGAAGCGCTGGTTTCGGCGGGCGAAGTGCTGATGGAGGCGGTGGCGCGGCACGGCGCGACGCTCCTGCCGACCGATTCGGAACACAACGCGATCTTCCAGTGCCTTGCCGGAAACCGGATCGAGGATGTCGCGAAGATCACGCTGACCGCCAGCGGCGGCCCGTTGCGGACCTGGTCGCAGGCGCAGCTTGATGATGCAACCCCGGCCGAAGCGGTGGCGCACCCGAACTGGTCGATGGGCGCGAAGATCAGCGTCGATTCGGCGACGATGATGAACAAGGGACTCGAATACATCGAGGCTTACCACCTGTTCCCCGTCGGGCTCGACAAGCTGGACATCGTGATCCACCCGCAAAGCGTGGTGCATTCGATGGTCGAATTCCGCGATCGGTCGACGCTGGCACAGCTTGGGCCTTCCGACATGCGCGTGCCGATTGCCTCGTGTCTTGCCTGGCCCGAACGGATGGAAACGCCGCTCGGCCCGCTCGATCTCGCTCAGATCGGCGAACTGACCTTCCACGCGCCCGACGAACAGCGTTTTCCCGCGACCCGGCTGGCGCGCGATGCGATCAGGGCAGGGGGCTCCGCGCCCGCGATCCTGAATGCGGCAAACGAGGTTGCGGTGGCCGCATTCCTGGCCGGTCAGATCAGGTTCACCAGCATCGCGGCACTGGTCGAGGAAACCTTGACCCGCAGCAATGATGCCCCGCGCCCGGCAAGCCTTGAAGAGGTGCTGGCGGTGGACAGTTCTGCAAGGCTGCAAGCGCAACGTCTGCTGGAGAGCCACGCCCTTGTTTGAAGCGCCCCCGTTCTGGATGTATGTGGCCGGCTTCCTGCTGTTGCTGGGGCCGCTGGTGACACTGCACGAATTGGGTCACCTCTTGATGGGCCGCCTGTTCGGGGTAAAGGCGGAGAGTTTCTCGGTCGGCTTCGGCAAGGAGCTGGTCGGCTTCAACGACCGGCATGGCACCCGCTGGAAACTGTCCGCGCTGCCGCTGGGCGGATATGTCCAGTTCAAGGGCGACATGAACCCCGCCAGCGTTCCCGATCCGGGTGCGCCGGTCGAGCCGGGAAGCTTTCAGGCCGCCGCTTTGTGGAAACGCGCGCTGATCGTTGCGGCGGGGCCGGTGACGAACCTTGTCGTCGCGATCGCGATCTTCTTCGCTTTCAATCTCTACTTCGGCAAACCGCTTCCCGCCGAACCCGACGAGGTCGGCCTGGTCGCCGGTTTTGCCGAAAATTCGCGGGCCGAGGCGGCGGGCTTCAGGGTCGGTGACCGGATCGTCGCGATCGATGGCGGGTCCAAGGCCAGCTGGCGCGAAATCCAGCAAACGATCATGCTGCGGCCCAACCAGCGCTTTGTCATCACCGTCGAGCGCGGCGGCGACCGGATCGACCTGCCGGTGACCAGCGCGGCGGAAAAGTTCACCGATCGCTTCGGCAACACGCAGACCGTGGGCCTGATCGGCGTCCGCACGCAGGAAACCGCCGAACGCTATGCGCCGATGGCGGTGGGCGAAGCCTTGCTGCGCAGCGTGCGGCAATGCGCTGATGCGATGCAGGCGATGGTCACGGGGATTGCGCAGATCGTGCGCGGCGACCGCGATTTCAGCGAGATGGGCGGCCCGATCAAGATCGCCAAATTCTCTGGCGAGCAGATGAGTGAGGGCCCGCTCAATTTCATCGAACTGG
Organism: Erythrobacter neustonensis; assembly: GCF_001663175.1. Taxonomy (NCBI): domain Bacteria; kingdom Pseudomonadati; phylum Pseudomonadota; class Alphaproteobacteria; order Sphingomonadales; family Erythrobacteraceae; genus Erythrobacter; species Erythrobacter neustonensis. The sequence continues at coordinate 2,275,766 of NZ_CP016033.1, forward strand.
CTGCGCTGATTTCGCTTAATTTGGCATTCATCAACTTCTTGCCAATTCCCGCCTTGGACGGCGGACACCTGATGTTCTACCTGGCCGAGGCGATCCGCCGCAAGCCGGTGGGCCCGCAAGTGACCGAATGGGCGTATCGCACCGGAATCGCGCTGGTGCTGATGCTGATGGTGGTGGTGACGGTGAACGACATTGTGACTTTGCCGATTTTCGGCAGCTGAGTGCCGATTGGTGCAAAACGCGCAGGCGCCTGCGCGCTGGCAGCTTGATTGCGCAAGGCACATCAGGCAATGGCGGGTCGGGGTTGGACGAGACGGGGCTAGGGGGCCTCGGGTGGTATCTGGCAGATTGACGTCTTGCGGTCCGAACGGGACCGGGCGGCATGGGTTGAGAACGGGATTTTAGCTGCATGAACCGAATGATCGAGACAGGCGCGATGCCCGTCGTTGGCAATCCTGTTTCCGCACGCCCGGCGCTCAGGCTGGCAAGCCTTCTGGCCTGTGGTTCGATCCTCGCAGGGATGCCCGCGCTCGCGCATGCGCAGACTGCGCCGGTGCCTGCGCCGTCAGCCACGCCCACACCTGCGCCCGCAGCAACTCCGGCGCCCGTCGCACCGCGCGGCAGCATCATCCAGTCGATCAGCGTGGTTGGCGCCGAACGGCTCGAAGCGAGCACGATCCTCAGCTATATCCGGCTGCGCGTTGGCCAGGAATACACTTCTGCCGGCGCCGACGAGGCGCTCAAGGATCTTGGCGCGACCGAATTGTTCGCCAACTTCTCGATCCGCAATGATGCGGGCAACGTGGTGATCAACGTCACCGAAAACCCGGTGATCAACCGCATCGTTCTGGAAGGCAACAGCCGCCTCAAGAACGACAAGATCCTGCCCGAAATCAAGCTCGCACCGCGTCAGATCTTCACCCGTTCCAAGGTGCGCGCCGACGTTGCGCGCATCATCGAGCTCTACAAGCGTCAGGGCCGGTTCGCCGCGCAGGTCGAGCCCAAGATGGTGCAGCTGCCGCAGAACCGCGTCGATATCGTGTTCGAAATCACCGAAGGGCCCAAGTCCAAGGTTCGCCAGATCAACATCCTCGGTAACGAAAAGTTCTCCGATGGCGATCTGCGCGGCGAAATGGTGACCAAGCAGGCGCGCGTCACCAGCTTCTTCAGCTCGAACACCAGCTACGATCCCGATCGTCTCGCCTTCGACCAGCAGAAGCTGCGCCAGTTCTACCTCACCGAAGGTTATGCCGATTTCCGCGTGGTTTCGGCCGTGGCCGAGCTCACGCCCGACCAGCGCGACTTCATCATCACCTACGTGGTGGAAGAGGGTGAGCGCTACCAGTTCGGCGAGGTGAAGGTCGACAGCCAGCTGCGCGACTTCGACAGCGACGTGATGAGCACGCAGCTGCCGATGAAGGAAGGCGATTTCTACAACGCCAAGACGGTCGAAGACACGGTCGAGCAGCTGACCGAGCTGGCGGGCCGCTATGGCTATGCCTTTGCCGATGTGCAGCCGCGATTCCGGCGCGATCCCGAAAACCGCAAGATGAACGTGACCTTCAATCTGCGCGAAGCGCCGCGGGTCTATGTCGAGCGGGTGGACATCAACGGCAACACGCTGACGCAGGACAAGGTCGTGCGCCGCGAATTCCGTTTGGCCGAGGGCGACGCGTTCAACTCGCTGGGCGTTCAGCGCACCACCGCACGCATCAACTCGCTCGCCTATTTCCAGGAAAACTTCGAGGTCAAGCAGGTCGAAGGCAGCGCGCCCGACCGTATCATCCTTGAAGCCAACGTCGAGGAACGCCCCACCGGCGAATTGCAGTTCTCGGCCGGTTTCTCGTCGATCGAACAGTTCATTCTTGCCGGCAGCATCCGTCAGCGCAACTTCCGCGGGCGCGGGCAGACTGTCGGGCTGAGCATCAACTATTCGCAGTTCTCGCGTTCGGCGCAGGTCAGCTTCTCCGACCCCTATATCTTCGACCGCAACATTTCGGGCGGTTTCGATATCTATCGTCGCGATTTCAACAGCTTCAACTTCACCGGCAACGACCGCAACACGACCTTCCAGCAGGCCACCACGGGCATGTCGCTGCGCGCGGGTGTGCCGTTGACCGAATACATGTCGCTGGTGGGCAGCTACACGCTCAACTACGATGATGTGTCGCTGGACGAGAACCTGTTCTTCACCGACGTCAACGGCGACGGGGTGACCGAATGCGATCCGCTGCGCGCGGGCCGGTTCCTGTGCGATGCGATCGGTGAGCGATTGAGCTCGATCGTGGGGCTCAGCCTCAACTACAACTCGCTCAATTCGCGCATCCGCCCGTCGCGCGGACGCACGGTGTCGCTCAGCGCGGAATTCGCAGGGCTGGGCGGAGATGTGCGCTATGCGCGCTTCCGCGGGCGTGCGCAGCAGTTCTGGAACGTGGGCAACTCGGGCTTCATCTTCTCGCTGCTGGCCGAGGGCGGAACGATCATTCCGCTGCAGGAACGCGAAGGCGCGGGCGTCGATGACGTGCTGCTGACCGACCGCTTCTTCCTTGGCGAACCGCAGTTCCGCGGGTTTGCAATCCGCGGCGTGGGCCCGCGCATCCTGACGCAGGTGTCGCTGCTCAACAACGCGGGCAACCCGATCCTCGATGCGAACGGCAACCCCACTTACGACACGGTGCGCGAGAACAACCGCGACGACGCGATCGGCGGGCGCAACTATTACCTTGGCCGCGCCGAGCTCGAAATTCCGCTGGGCAGCGGCGCGCGCGATCTGGGCCTGCGGCCGTCGATCTGGGCCGACGTCGGCGCCCTGTGGGGTGTCGAGACGCCGGTCCTGACGGTCAACCCTGCCGGCACGCAGCAACGCGACGCCAATGGCGTGCTGCTGTATCAGACCGCATCGGGCAGCATCACCACCAATGCCACCGAGGCTGACGGCACGGTCAACCGCCGGGCGATCGTCCCGGGTTCGAACATCCGCGAACTCTTCCTCGGCAATTCGCCCAGTCCGCGCGTCACCGCGGGGATCGGGGTCAACTGGAACTCGCCCTTCGGACCTTTCCGCATCGACTTCTCCCAGACCATCCGCAAGGTCGAAGGGGATGACGAGCGGCGCTTTACCTTCAACGTAGGAACCCAATTCTGATGACACGTCTTGCCAAGCTTATTGCACCTGCCGGCCTGATCCTTGCCGTTGCTGCTGCTCTGCCCGCTCAGGCGCAGGTCACCGGCAAGCTGGCGACGGTCGATGTTTCGCGCACGATCATCGGCACCACCGCATTCCAGACCGCCTACGAGCAGGTGAACACCACCTATGCCGCGCAAGCCGAACTGCGCCGCACCAAGGCACAGGAGCGCCAGACCATGCTCGCCAAGTTCGACAAGAACGGCGACAAGCAGATCGACGAAACCGAACAGGCAGCGATGCAGAAGTCGGCCGATTTCGCCAAGCTGCAGACGGTCGACCAGGAAATCCAGGGCATCAACAACCAGATCGACGGCGCGCGGGTGTTCGCGGTCGAGCAGATCATTGCCCAGTATTCGGCGGCGCTTCAGGAAGTGACCACCAAGGAGCAGATCAAGCTGGTGCTCGATCCGTCGGCGCTGCTGTTCGCTCCACCCGAAGCCGACATCACCACCAAGGTGACGGCAGCGCTCAACCTCAAGGTGCCTGCGGTCGGTGTTGTGCCGCCCGCCGGTTGGCAGCCCAGCCGTGACAGCGTGCAGGTCTATCAGGAAATCGCGCAGCGCCTCCAGCTGGCAGCACAGATCCAGGCCGCCCAGGCTGCGCAAGGCCAGCAGCAGGCAGCCCCTGCCGCACCGGCCGGTCGCTAAACTGCGCGCGAGGAACAGCGACCGATGAACGACACGGGTAGCATGCCGGCCGAGGTGCTGGATTACGACATCGTCAAGATCCTCAAGGCCTTGCCGCACCGCTACCCGCTGTTGCTGGTCGACCGGGTGAAGGCCATACAGCTGGGAGAGCGCATTCACGCGGTCAAGGCCGTGAGCATGAACGAGCAGTTCTTCCAGGGCCACTTCCCCGGTGCGCCGATCATGCCCGGGGTGCTCCAGATCGAGGCGCTGGCGCAGGCTGCGGGCATCCTCGGGATCGAAACGATGGAGCTGGCGGGCACAGGCAAGCTTGTGATCTTCATGGGAATCGAGAACGCGAAGTTCCGCAGTCCCGTAACGCCGGGCTGTCTGCTCGATCTCCACGTCGAATTCACGCAGAGGCGCAGCCGCGTCTACAAGTTCAAGGGTATTGCCAGCGTCGAAGGCAAGACCACCTGCGAGGTCGAATTCACCGCGATGATGACCGATCCGCCCGCCTGATCGCGAGCGGCAACATCGAAGGTTGCATTGCGCCGTTTTCGCCACTAAGGCGCGCGCTTCCAATTCATAGCACCGCCGGTCGGCACCGGCGAAAGCTGACAAGGACACACGACATGAAGACCGAAGGTCACCCCGATTACCACATGATCACGGTCAAGATGACCGACGGCACCGAGTTCCAGACGCGTTCGACCTGGGGCAAGGAAGGCGATGTGCTCGCGCTCGATATCGATCCGCTGAGCCACCCTGCTTGGACCGGCGGCAAGCAGCAGGTTTCCGAAGGTGGCCGTGTGGCCCAGTTCAACAAGCGTTTCGGCGGCCTTACTCTCAAGAAGTAAGTTCGATCACAAGCTGCGCAGTCCTTCGGGGCTGTAACGAGGAAGGCGGGCTGACGGGCTCGCCTTTTTCGTTTCCGGAGGTCACCCCTGCCAGGGGCGCTCGCGATACCATTTGGTGATCACGTATTTCACGCCTTGGCGCACCTTCATCCCGTGATGGATCGTCGCCGGGTTGACGCCGCCGACCGTCTCGCCGGAGGCGGGGGCGTGGCGGTTGTTCCAGCACAGCAATTTGCCGGCTTCCGGCTGAAAGGTCTTGTCCAGCGCCTTGAACCGCGTCGCGCCGCCCGCTTCGACATCGTTGAGATAGACCATGAAAGTCCACGTGCGGTTGCCCGACAGCGCGCAATATCTGTCGTAATCGCGTCCGCCCGGGGTGAAATAGTCGGTATGCGGCTTGAACTCCTGCCCCTTGGCATAGCGCTGGCCCTGCAGTGGCTCGCCATAGGCAGGGTCGATCCCCGACAGCGTGGTCAATAGCGCTTCGATCGCCTGCACTTCGGCCAGATGTGCGGCCAGATCACAGGTCTCGCTGGTGCGGAAGGCGGCATCGCCATTGTCGTCGGCGATGGTCGAGGGGCGGCGACCGGCATCGATCAGCGCAATCAACGCTTCGGCCAGCGGCTTTGCGACAAAGCCACGTTGCTGAAAGATTTCGGCCTTGGCGGTGGGCACGCGCTGCATCGCCTTGGTCGCGGCAAGCCGGGCGGCAACAGAATCGCTCATCATCGACATGGACGGCGACGATATATCCCGCGAACCGTCAGGCAATCATTTTGGCGCAACGTAAGAATCTTGCGCTAAATCTTGCGGTGCGCAGTTTTCGCTTCCCTTGGGCAAGGCTTTGTGCAAGAGGCGCGCCTCCCGTGCAACCACGCTTGACGGTGTTGCTGCCATGCGTAAACGGCCCTCATCAAGCGGGCTTGGCAGCGACCGGAACGGTGGTATGCAAGCAGGGGTGTGTGGCGATCGTAGCTCAGTTGGTTAGAGCGCCGGTTTGTGGTACCGGAGGTCGGGGGTTCGAGACCCCTCGATCGCCCCATTTTCCCCCTGCTGCTGTCATAGTCTGCCACCCACAGGGGAGACGACATGACCGCATTCTGGGCCGAGCCCGATTTCGACGCGCATGAACTTGTGCAGCTGGTCCATGACCGGGCGAGCGGGCTGACCGCGATCATCGCCGTCCACTCCACCCATCTCGGCCCTGCCGCGGGCGGCACCCGTTTCTGGCATTACAACGATCCCGCCGGTGCGATGCGCGATGTGCTGCGTCTGTCGCGCGGGATGAGCTACAAGAACGCGATGGCAGGCCTGCCGATGGGCGGCGGCAAGGCTGTTATCCTCGCGGATGAACAGCGCACCAAGACCCCCGAACTGCTCGCTGCGTTCGGCGATGCGGTCGAAGGTCTGGGCGGGCGTTACGTGACCGCCGAAGACGTCGGGATTTCCGAGGCCGACATGGTCGCCGTGTCGCAGCGCACCGCGCATGTCTCCGGCCTCCCTGTCGAAGGCGCAGGCCGCGCGGGCGGCGATCCGGGTCCGTTCACGGCTCACGGTATCTATCTCGGCATCAAGGCCGCTGTGCGCCACAAGCTGGGCAAGGACAGCGTGGCCGGCGTGCATGTGGCCTTGCAGGGCACGGGCAGCGTCGGCGGCGGTGTGGCGCGGTTGCTGGCCAAGGACGGCGCGAAGCTGACGCTCGCCGATATCGATCAGGCCCGCGCCTCGGCCTTGGCGGCCGAGCTTGGGGGCGTGGCTGTGGCCAGCGATGCGATCATGGGCACGGCCTGCGATGTCTTCAGCCCCAATGCTCTGGGCGCGATTCTTGACGATGCGGGGATTGCCGCGCTCGACTGCGCAATCGTTGCCGGCGGGGCGAACAACCAGCTGGCCCGTCCGGAGCACGGCGCGAAGCTTGCCGCGCGCGGCATTCTCTATGCGCCCGACTATGTCATCAACGCCGGCGGCATCATTTCGGTCGCGACCGAATACCTTGCCCGCCGCGATGGCCGCGATGGTGGTATCGCCGAGGTCGACGCGCTGATTGCACAGATCCCCGGACGGCTCGAAACGATCTGGGCCGAGAGCGATGCCAGCGGCCTCACCGCCGATGAGGTCGCCGACCGGATGGCGCAAAAGCTGATCGGGCGCGGCTGATTGCGCAAGGCCGGGGAGGGCGGAGCGGCGGGAACGAATCCGCCCTGTCGTCATTTGCTCTCTTGTCGGCAGCGGGTGTAAGGCTACAAGCCGCTGCGACAGACAAAACCATGCACATCTACGCAAACCCGACCCGATTCCTGCGTCTTGCCAATTGGCTGACCCCGCTCCTGTTCTGGAGCGGGCTGGTCTTGTCGCTGGGCGCGGTGGCGTGGGGGCTGTTCATGGTGCCGCCCGACCGCCTGATGGGCGATACCGTGCGGATCCTGTTCATCCATGTTCCTGCCGCCTGGCTCGGCATGGGGGGCTGGGCCGGGATTGCGATTTCCTCGGCGATGCTGCTGATCTGGAAGCACCCGCTGGCCGCCATCGCCGCGCGCGCGATCGCGGTGCCGGGGATGGTGTTTTGCGCGGTCTGTCTGGCCACCGGCTCTATCTGGGGGCGCCCGACCTGGGGCACCTGGTGGGAGTGGGACGGGCGGTTGACCTCGATGCTGGTGCTGCTGTTCCTTTATGCCGGCTACATCGCGCTGACCGAGGCGGCAGAGCAGGAAGGCTCGTCGAGCAAGATCGCCGCGATCTTCGGGCTGGTCGGCGCGGTCAACGTGCCGATCATCAACCGGTCGGTGGTGTGGTGGAATTCGCTCCATCAGCCGTCCAGCATCACGCTGGGCAAAAGCGCCATTCAGGGCACGTTCCTTGTTCCGCTGCTGGTTGCGGTGGTGGGCTTTTCGCTGTTGTTCGGCGCGCTCGTGCTGATGCGGATGCGCGCGCTGATCGCGCAGGCGCAGGTCGAGGCCCGTTTGCGTCGCCGCGCGCTCGATGACGATGCGCCGGCGCCCACGCACGCCGTGGCCGAGGCGCTGTGATGCGCGAGAGTTTGAACCAGTGGGATTTCGTCTGGCTCGCCTACGGTGTGGCCGGCGCTGCGCTCGCCTTGCTGATCATCTGGTCCTGGCGGTCGATGATCGCTGCCGAAGCGCGCCGTGATGCCAGTCGCAAACGCGTGAAGGACAAGCCATGAAGGCCAAGCATCAGCGTCTGGTTCTGGTGGTGATTGCACTGATTGCAATCGTCGGAGCAGGCCTGCTCGCGGCGTGGTCCCTGCGCAATCAGGCGAATTATTTCTACCTTCCCGAACAGATGGCCGCGACGCCCCCGGAAGTGGGGCAGGCAGTGCGGCTGGGCGGCATGGTGCAGGCCGGATCGATCAAGACCGCGGCAGACGGCGTGACGGTCGACTTCATGGTCACGGGCAACACCACCGATGCCATTCCGGTGCGCTACACCGGCATTCTGCCCGATCTCTTCGTCGAAAACTCGGGCGTTGTCGCCGAAGGCAGCCTTGGCGCGGACGGCGTGTTCATCGCCACCAACCTGCTCGCCAAGCATGATGAGAATTACGTGCCCAAGGAGCTTGAAGGCATGGGCACGGCGCAGGCCGCGAAGGTCGCGGCCGAAACCACGGTCGGGCTCGATTAACCGCGTGACACAGGCAAGGGCGAAGCAATGATGGCCGAAATCGGACTTGCCGCCCTGTGGCTCGCCGCGGCGCTGGCGGCGTTGCAGATGGTCTCGGGCGCATTCGTGCTCAAGGCGGGCGAGGGCGAATTCAATCCGCTGGGCATCTATGCGCGCCCGGCAGCGGTGGTGCAGGCGTTTCTGGCGGTGCTCGCATTCTTCGCGCTGCTTTATTGCTTTGCGGTCACCGACCTGTCGGTGAAGCTCGTCGCGACCAATTCGCATTCGATGAAGCCGATGCTTTACAAGCTCACCGGCACTTGGGGCAACCACGAGGGCTCGATGCTGCTGTGGGTCGGCGTCCTGGCGGCTTCGGGCGGATTGCTGGCCGGCTTCGAGCGGCGGCTGCCCGAACGCACGATGGGTGCGACGCTGGCGGTGCAGGGGTTCGTGGCGCTGGGGTTCTATGCCTTTCTGCTCCTGTCCTCCAACCCGTTCGAGCGGCTTGCCACCCCCGCACCCGAGGGCAACGGCCTCAACCCGCTGCTGCAGGACATCGGCCTCGCGATCCATCCGCCGACACTTTATGCGGGCTATGTCGGCCTGTCGGTCGCTTTCAGCCTCGCGATGGGCGCGCTGCTGACGCGCGAGGTCAATCCCGCTTTCGCCCGCGTGCTGCGCCCGTGGGTGCTTGGCGCGTGGGTGCTGCTGACATTCGGGATCACGGCGGGATCATACTGGGCCTATTACGAGCTTGGCTGGGGCGGCTGGTGGTTCTGGGACCCGGTCGAGAACGCTTCGCTGATGCCGTGGCTGGCCGCGACCGCGCTGCTGCATTCGGTCAGCGTGCTCGCCGCGCGCGATGCCTTGCGCACCTGGACGATCATGCTGGGCGTGCTCGCCTTCTCGATGTCGATGCTGGGTACCTTCCTCGTGCGGTCGGGTGTCTTGACCAGCGTCCACGCCTTTGCGGTCGATCCCGAACGCGGGGCGTTCATTCTGGGTCTGCTGGCGATCTATATCGGCGGGGCCTTCACGATCTTTGCGCTGCGCGCGGGCGCGGTGGCCGAAGGCAAGCGGTTCGCGCTCGTCAGCCGTGAAGGCGCACTGGTGTTCAACAACGTCATGCTGTCCGCGATCCTTGCGATCGTGCTGCTTGGCACGCTTTACCCGCTTTTGACCGAGGCGTTCGATGTGCGCGTCAGCGTGGGGCCGCCCTATTTCAATCCGGCAGGAGCGATCTTTGCAATCCCGATGTTCCTGGTGATGGCGGTCGGCCCGCTGCTGCGTTGGAAGAGCGACAAGCCCGCGCGGCTCCAGTTCGAGGTCCTGCTGATTGCCGCGCTCGTGATCGGGGTGATCGCTGCGGTCAGTTTCTTCGGTCGTTTCCCGCTACTCCCGCTGCTTGGCCTTGGCCTTGCCGCCGCGCTGGCGGTGGCGGCGTTTCTGCCGCTCAAGGGCCGGGTGCTCTCGCGCGTGCCGGTTGCGACATGGGGCATGGTGCTGGCGCATTTCGGCGTGGCGGTCGCCCTGTTCGGAATGGCGTGCGAGGGCGCTTTCTCTCAGGAACGGCTTGCGGCAATGGCGCCGGGCGCGACCGAGCAGATCGGCGATTTCGCCGTCACGCTCGACCGCGTGACCCCGGTTGCCGGGCCCAACTGGACCGCGATCGAAGCCCAGCTTTCGGTGCGACGCGATGGCGATGCGCCCACGATCCTCACCCCGCAAGCGCGCAATTTCTGGTCGCCCCCGCAGGCGACGTCGGAAAGCGCGCTGCTGACGCGCTGGAACGGGCAGATGTACGCGGTGATCGGCAATCAGGCGCCCGATGGTCGTTGGCAGATCCGCATCTGGTGGAAGCCGTTCGTCACCTTCATCTGGTATGGCGGGCTGCTGATTGCCTTGGGCGGCATCCTGGCCATTGCAGGCCGTGTGCGCGTCGATCTGCGCCGCCGTGTTGCCATATCGCGCGGCAACCAGCGGCGGGAAGACCTTGGCGCCTTGGGCGTGGCCGACCCGGTTCCGGCGGAGTAGCGACAGATGCGTTCTCGTCTTGCCTTGTGGGTGCCCTTGGCCCTGTTCGCCTTCTTTGCCGGGCTGGCAGCCTATATGCTGACCCAGGACAAGGACCAGTTCGTCGAAAGCACGATGATCGGACAGCCGCTGCCCGCCTTCGCGCTGCAACCGGCGTTCGCCGGGCTGCCGGGCGCAGCGAAGGCCGATTTTGCCGGCAAGCCCAAGCTGCTCAACATCTGGGCGAGCTGGTGCGTGCCCTGCATCGCCGAAGCCCCGCAGCTCGATGCGTTGAAGCGGCAAGGTGTGGAGATCATCGGGATCGCGATCCGCGACCGGCCCGAGGATGTCGCGGGATTTCTCGCCAAATACGGCAATCCCTACACCCGGATCGGCAGCGATCCGATTTCGGAGGTGCAACTGGGAATCGGATCATCCGGCGTGCCCGAAACCTTCGTGATCGATGCCCAGGGCGTGATCCGGTATCAGCATATCGGCGACATCCGCGATGACGATGTCCCAACGCTGCTCGCCGAACTGGAGAAGGCGCGATGATCCGCGCGGTTTTCGCCCGTGCGCTGGCAGCGCTGGCGCTGGTGTTTGCAACGTCGCTGGCAGCGCAGGATTCGATGCCGCCTGCGCCCTATGCCTATAACCAGCTTGCGGACCCAAGGCTCGAAGCCGAAGCTTCGGCGTTGATGCACACGCTGCGCTGTCTGAAGTGCCAATCGCAAAGCATCGCGGATTCGGACGCGCCGATGGCAGGCGACATGCGCCATCAGGTGCGCGCGCGTATTGCCGCGGGCGAAAGCCCCGAACAGATCCGCCGCTGGCTGATCGCGCGCTACGGCGATTACGTCAGTTACGAGCCCGAGGTCAGCGCCACCACCTGGCCGCTGTTCGCGGTTCCGGTGCTGGTCATCCTGATCGTCGCTGTGGTGTTGCTGCGCAGGCTGGGCAAGCGGCGCGGCGACGATGATGCGGAGACTGCGGCGTGATCGGCGATCTGTTGATGGTAGGCGCGCTGGCGTTGGCGGCGTTCGCCTTTGCGGTGCTGGTGTTGAAGCTTCCGCGTGAGGGGCTTACGCTGTTTGGCGCGGTGCTGGTGTTCGGGATCGCAGGCTATGCCTCGCAAGGCTCTCCGGGTCAGCCGGCAGCGCCCAAGGCCGCCGCCCCTGTGGCCGGCGGGCAAGGCGCAGCGATGGTCGAAGGGCGCGCAGCGCTGTTCGGTCGCACGCTGGCACCGCCGAATTATCTGCTGACATCCGACGCCTTCGCCCGGCAAGGGCGGTTTGCTGACGCCGCTGCGCTACTCCAGCGCGGACTGGCGGAAAACCCGCGCGATCAGGAAAGCTGGCTTGCGCTTGCGATGGCGCTGGTGGGACATGCCGATGGCTTCGTCACCCCGGCTGCGGTGCAGGCCTTTGCCCGCGCCGAGGCGATCGATCCGCGCCACCCCGGCGCAGCCTATTTCCTTGGCAACGCCTACCTGCAAAGCGGCGAGATTGTTGCCGCGCGCAACGTCTGGAGCGGGCTTGTCGCACGTTCGCCGGCCGATGCGCCCTGGCGCGAGGGGCTGTCTGCCGAAGTCGCGCGGCTCGATGACATGATCGCCCGCGCACCGATGTTGCAGGGGCGCTAGAACAATGCGCCGCCTGCCTCGCCGGTTTGCGGGGTGTTGCAGGTGCGAGGATCGAGTGCTAGGCGCGCCGCCTTTCCGGCTGCGAGTCCCGCGCCGGTTGGGCAGTACCGGAGGGATACGGGAAATCCGATGATCACCACTTCAACCCAAGCCTCCGACAATTCTTCCTCGCATGGCGAAAGCCATGGCCACGGCGGATCGCCGGTCGCACTCGCGATCGGTGCGATCGGGGTGGTGTTCGGCGATATCGGCACCAGTCCGCTTTACGCCTTCCGCGAAACCTTCGCCTCGCACGGCGGCGCACCCGGGATTTCACCCGATGCCGATCACATCCACGGCGTGCTGAGCCTTGTGTTCTGGTCGATGATGATGGTGGTCACGGTCAAATACGTGCTTACCATCATGCGCGCGGACAATGGCGGCGAAGGCGGCAGCCTTGCGCTGCTGGCGCTGATCAAGCGCAATTCGTCGGCCAAGACATGGACGGGCCCGCTGATCCTGCTCGGCGTGTTTGCGACCGCGCTGTTCTATGGCGACAGCATGATCACGCCGGCGATCTCGGTGCTCTCCGCGACGGAGGGGCTGCAATACATCGTCCCCGGCTTCAAGCCGTGGATCGTGCCCACCGCGGTCGCGATCCTGTTCGGCCTGTTCGCGATCCAGTCGCGCGGCACCGACCGGGTCGGGCGTTTGTTCGGTCCGATCATGCTGACCTATTTCAGCATGCTTGCCGTGCTGGGCGTGATGCACCTGTCGGCCAACCCGTCGATCATTCTTGAAACGATCAATCCGCTCAATGCGCTGGGCTTCTTTGCCACGGACGGCTTCGTTGCCTTTGTCGCGCTGGGCAGCGTCGTGCTTGCCGTGACCGGTGCCGAGGCGCTGTATGCCGACATGGGCCATTTCGGGCGCAAACCGATCGGCATTTCGTGGCTGACCTTCGTTTACCCCGCGCTGATGCTCAATTACATGGGGCAGGGCGCGCTGATCCTGTCGCAAAGTTCGCCTGCCGAGGCTGCGGCCTTGGTCAAGGATCCCTTCTTCCTGATGATTCCCGATCTGGTGCGCGTGCCGGTGATCATCCTTGCACTGCTTGCCACCATCATCGCGAGCCAGGCCGTGATCTCGGGCGCGTTCAGCCTGACGCAGCAGGCGATCCAGCTGGGCTTCATCCCGCGCATGGAAATCCGTCACACCAGCGCGTCGGCCGCTGGCCAGATCTACATCCCGACGATCAACTGGGGCCTGATGATCATGGTCATCCTGCTCGTCCTGTTCTTCCAGTCATCGAGCGCGCTTGCGGCGGCTTACGGGATCGCCGTGACCGGGGCGATGTTCATCGACACGCTGCTGCTGTCGGCGGTGTTGTTCAGCCTTTGGCGCTGGCCGATCTGGAAGGCGCTCCCGCTGGTGATCGCATTCCTGATCGTCGACATCGCCTATTTCGGTGCGAACCTCATCAAGGTGCCCAGTGGCGGCTGGGTGCCGCTGTTGATCGGGTTCGTGATCTTCACGCTGCTGACCACATGGTCGCGCGGGCGCGAACTGATGCGCGCGAGTATGGCCGAAGGTTCGCTGCCGATCGAGATTTTCGCAAAGAGCGCGCACAATTCCTCTACGCGGGTTCCGGGCACGGCGGTGTTCATGGCGTCGAGCAATTCGGGGGTGCCGAGCGCGCTGCTGCACAACATCAAGCACAACAAGGTGCTGCATGAGCGCGTGTTGATTCTGACCGTGCAGGTGAAGGGCATGCCTTATGTCGAGGACGCTCGGCGTTACGAGTGCAAGGATCTGGGCAACGGGTTCTACCGCGTGACGATCTATTGCGGTTTCCTTGAAGAAACCGATGTGCCGCGTCTGCTCGGCACGCTCGATCTGTGCGGCGGTGCGTTCGAGATGATGCAGACCAGCTTCTTCCTGTCGCGACAGACCCTGATCCCGTCGAGCAAGCCCGGCATGGCGATCTGGCGCGAGAAGCTGTTTGCGTGGATGCTGCGCAATGCGGCGAGCGCGATGGCTTTCTTCCGGCTGCCGACCAACCGGGTGGTCGAACTGGGGAGTCAGGTCGAGATCTGATCGCTTGGACGTAAATGAGCGCGCGTCGGTTAAATGTCGCTGGCGATGGTGCTGGGCTGGAGCGCAGCTTTATTACTGCATCGGCGTTCGAACCGCTTTTCGCGAGAGGCACAGACCATGCAACGCCGCGACCAATACGGGCGGGGCGGCGACTTCGGTGCAATGGGTTGCGAGTTTGACCTCATACAAGAGAGTACGCCCGCTGGTCGGGGGGATAACCTGACATTCGCGCCTGCTGCGCCATGCGCTTTTACTGTTGCGCTGATTCCGTTGACCCAGTTTGCGAAAGATCGCCGCCGCTGGCGTCAGGCACCCGTCGGCGGTTCGTCTTTCAGCACGTCATCCTGCTCTTCGAAGCTCAAACCGTGCTTCAGCAGCATCGGGATCTGGAGGAAAGTGAACAGGAAGGTCAGCGGCAGGAAGACCCAGATCTTGGCCCAGAGCCAGCCTTCGAAATCCATCTGCGCGCGCAGCACTTCATTGAGGACGGCGAGCACGAGGAAGAACACCCCCCAGTTGCGCGACAGCTTGAGCCAGCCTTCATCCGTCAGCCCCTCGAACGCGGCTTCGAGCAGGATCTTGAGCAGCGCGCGGCCCATCGCCACACCGGCAAGCAGCACCACGCCAAAGCTGGCGTAGATGATGGTAGGCTTCAGCTGCACGAAAGTAGGATCGCCGAAGAAGATCGTGAGGCTGCCGAAGCCCACAATCAGCGCGGTCGAGAACCACAGCATCGGCGATACCTTGTCCAGCCGGAATTTCGAGAACAGCAGCGCAGCGACTGCCGCCACCATGAAAGCGCCCGTCCCCGCAATGATTGCGGCGACTTCGCCCACCGGGTTGGGTTCGGCCGGCGACTGCCACTTGTAGACGCCGAGAAACACCAGCAGCGGTCCGTAATCGACCGCAACGTTGAGCCAGCTCGAGGCGGCTTTCTTCGTTTCGGCTTCGGCCATCATGCCACTCCTGCAATCACGCGCGCGACCAGATCGGGATCGAAGGGGCGCAGGTCTTCCATCTTTTCGCCGACGCCGATCGCATGGATGGGCAGGCCGTATTGTTCGGCCGCCGCGACCAGCACCCCGCCGCGCGCGGTGCCGTCAAGCTTGGTCATGATCAGCCCGGTGACGCCCGCGACTTCCTTGAAGACATCGATCTGCGCGAGCGCATTCTGGCCGTTCGTGGCATCAAGCACCAGCACCACATCGTGCGGGGCTTCGGGATTGATGCGGCCCAGCACGCGGCGGATCTTCGCCAGTTCCTCCATCAATTCCTTCTTGTTCTGCAAACGCCCCGCAGTGTCGACGATCAGGGCATCGATCCCCGTGTCGGTCGCCTGTTTGACCGCATCGAACACGATCGCTGCCGGATCGCCGCCTTCGGGTCCGCGCACCAGATCGACCCCGATCCGGCCTGCCCATGTCGCCAGCTGGCCAATCGCCGCGGCGCGGAAGGTGTCGCCTGCGGCCAGCAAGACGCCGTAATCGTCTTCCTGAAACAGGTGCGCCAGTTTGGCGATGGTGGTGGTCTTGCCGCTGCCGTTGACCCCGATCACGAGGATTACTTGCGGGCGGGGGAAAGCGGTGATTTCGAGCGGCTTTGCCACCGGGCGCAAGATCGCGGCGATTTCCTCGGCGACGGCTTCCTTCAATTCGCGCTGGGTGATTTCGAGCCCGAAGCGTTTGTCCGCCAGCCGCGCACGGATGCGCGCGGCAGCCGACGGGCCGAGATCGGACAGGATCAGCGCGTCCTCGACCTCGTCGAGCGTTGCTTCGTCAAGCTTGGCAGAGCCGCCGCTTGCGACCGGAAGATTGGCTGAAAGCCGCTCCGAGGTCTTGGCAAAGCCGCCGAACAAGCGCTGGGTCCAGCTGGTTTCTGTCATGCGAGCAGGCCCTCCCTGAGGCCGCTTGGGGTCACGTCGATGATGGTGCCCGCCGCCGTGCCGGGGGGCAGGGCAACGGGCGCGTAATTGGGCGCATAGCCCGTGCCGTCGCGTTCGGCGAGGACGGGGAGCGTTTCGCCCACAAGCCCGGCGAGCCACACATCGCGCCGGGCGGCAGAACGCGCGCGCAGTTGTGCGGCACGGGTCTTGATGAGGTTGCGCGGCAGCTGCGGCATTCGGGCCGCAGGCGTGTCGGGCCGCGGCGAATAGGGGAAGACGTGGAGGTGAACGATGTCGAGCGCATCGATGATCGAAAGGTTCGCCTCGTGATGGACGGCGTCCTCGGTCGGAAAACCGGCGATAAGATCGGCTCCGATCGCAATTTCGGGCCGCACCGTCTTCAACCGCGCAACAAGGTTGACCGCATCGGCGCGCAGATGGCGGCGCTTCATCCGCTTGAGGATCAGGTCGGCGCCGTGCTGGAGCGAGAGATGCACATGCGGCATCACCCGCGGTTCGTGCGCGAGCAGTTCGAACAGCGCGTCGTCGATCTCGATCCCGTCGAGCGAGGACAGGCGCAGGCGCGGCAGGCGGGGGAATGCGGCAAGGATCGCCGCCACCAGTGTCCCAAGGCGCGGCTGGCCTGCAAGGTCATGACCCCATGACGTCAGGTCGACACCCGTCAGCACGATTTCCTGTGCGCCCGCAGACATGTGCGCTTCGACCTCTGCCAGCGCCTGCGCCGTGCCAAGCGAACGGCTCGCGCCGCGCCCTTGCGGGATCACGCAGAAGGTGCAGGCATGATCGCAGCCGTTCTGCACCGCGACAAAGCCCCGCGTGCGCTGCGGCGCGATCGGCGGCGCGTCGAGCGGCACATTCCATGCGCGCGGATCAAGCTTGGCGGCGTTCGCGACCAGTCCATCGACCTCGTCCATCGCGCCGATCACCGCGCGGTCGATTTCGGCAGCGCAGCCGGTCACCACCAGCCGCGCAGCGGGATGATCGCGGCGCGCGCGGCGGATTGCCTGCCGGGTCTGGCGCACGGCTTCGCTGGTCACCGCGCAGGAATTGACGACCACCAGATCGCCCGTTCCGGCCAGCATTGCGCGCATCCGTTCGCTTTCCGCGATATTCATGCGGCAGCCCAGACTGATGATGTGCGGGGCGTTCAAGAATAGTCGTCCCAGTCGAAGGTGCCGCGGAAGCTTTCGGCTGCCGGGCCGCTCATCAGGATCGTTCCGCCCGGTTCCCAGGCGATCACCAGGTCACCGCCGGGCAGTGTCACGCGCACGGGACTTTGCACCAGCCCGCGGCGGATCGCCGCAACCGCTGTGGCACAGGCGCCGGTGCCGCAGGCGCGCGTGATCCCGGCGCCGCGCTCCCATACGCGCAAGGTCAGATGATCGGAGCCTGCGTGGCTCACGATGTTGACGTTGACGCGTTCGGGAAAGATCGGATCATGCTCGATCAGCGGGCCGAGCCGTTCGAGATCGACTGCGTGCGAATCCTCGACGAAGAAGACGGCGTGCGGGTTGCCGACGTTTACGGCCATAGGGGCATCGAGACCTTCCCAGCCGACCGGCAGATTGAAGGTGTCCATCGGATAGGCCAGCGGAATCTCGTCCCAGCCAAACCGCGGTGCGCCCATGTCGACCCGCGCGCCGCCGTCGAGCGGCTCAAGCGCAATCGGCCCGCTGCCGGTTTCGATCGTCACCGCCTCACCGTGGAGCAAGGCGACAGCGCGGCTGGCATTGCCGCACGCGCCCACTTCGCTGCCGTCACAATTGAAAATCCGCATGCGAAAGGCGTTCGTCGCGCTCGGTTCGAGGAGGACGAGCTGGTCGAAGCCGATCCCGGTGCGCCGGTCGCCCAAGGCGCGGGCGACCGCGGGTGTCATCGCGGGCAGGGCGTCCGCGCGCGCATCAAGCACCACGAAATCATTGCCGAGGCCATGCATCTTGATGAAGGGGATCGCACGCGTCACGCGGGTGCATCTATGCACGCAAAGGCGGCGCGTCCAGTGCCTGCGCGCCCGGCCATCATCGCGTGAAGGTTACGCGGTGCGAAAGCTCGATTGCTCGGTGCCGCTATCCGGCGTGGGGGCAGGGGATGCGCCAGGCGCGGAGGATTGGATCAGCCGGCCCGCCGATTGCAAACGCGCGCGCACCGCATCGGCATCTTCGGGTTGGCCATAGAAATAGCCCTGCGCCTTTAGCCGGCCCATCGATTTGAGCGCGTTGAGGATTTCCTCATCCTCGACGCCTTCGGCGGTCAGCGGCAGATCAAGCCCGCGGCCAAGCGACACGATCGCCTCGACGATCCGCGATCGCTTGTCCTGATGCCGCAGTTCGCTCACGAAGCTGCGATCGATCTTGATGCGGTCGAAGGGCAGGTCGCGCAGCTGTTCGAAGCTGGAATATCCGGTGCCGAAATCATCGAGACTGATTTTCACGCCCTGATTGCGCAGCGAGACGATCATTGAGCGCACCAGCCCGATATTCTCGTGCAGACAGCTTTCGGTGATCTCGATTTCGAGCCGGCGTGCGGGGAAGCCGGCTGCGACAAGGCGTTTCAGCAGGCGCTGGGCAAACCACGGATCGCGCAATTGCACAGGCGAAATGTTGATCGAGAGGGTAAGGCTCTCGTCCCATTCGCGCGCATCATGAAACGCCTGATCCATGAGCTTTTCCGACATCTCGGTAATCAGGCCGATTTCCTCGGCGATCGGCACGAAGATCTCGGGGCTGATCAGGCCAAGCTGCGGCGATCGCCAGCGGGCGAGCATCTCGAAACCAACCAGTGCGCCTGTGTCCAGATCGACCTGCTGTTCGTAGAACGGCACGAATTCGCCGAGCGCCAATCCGCGCCGGATGCCGGTTTCGAGCTGGTTGCGGAACCGCAGTTCGGCCTCCATCCCCGTCTCGAACCAGAAGTAACGGTTCCGGCCCTGCTTTTTGGCATGATACAGCGCCATGTCCGCGCGATGCAGCAGCGTTGCGGCATCGCCGGCGCTGCCCGCGCCGCTGTCGGTCTCGACATCGGCGGCGACCCCGATCGACATCGTCAATGCGATCGTCACATCGGTCAGGCAGAAAGGTTCGGCCATGTCCGCGAACAGGCGGATGACGAGATCGTCGACGCGGTCGGTGTTGCCCGCCGGAAAACTGGTGACAATCGCGAATTCATCGCCGCCGAGACGCGCAAGATGGGCATCGCGCGGAAGCAGCTTGCGGATCCGCTCGCACAAGGTCACCAGCACCGCATCGCCCGCGGCATGACCGTGCATGTCATTGATCTGCTTGAAATTATCGAGATCGATCATGCAATAGGCAACCACGTCGCCGCGCGCGGCTGCACGCAGCCGCATCTGTTCGGTGGCGTCGAGCATCGCGCGCCGGTTGAGGCAATGGGTCAGCGGATCGGTTGCGGCAAGCACCTGCGCGCGGGCTTCGGCCTGCCGCCGCACCTCGATTTCGCGCAGCAACTCGCGGTAACGGCGCCAGCCGAAGATGATCAGGGCGATGTTCAACAGCAGCGCGTTGGCGAGGATCACATCGGGCCGCCCACCGCTGCCCAGCAGTGCGCGCAGCGTCTGCGGCAGCACGGAGCCGCCGGTCCCGATCAGCATCAGCACCGCGGCCACGGCGATCCCCAGCGCGACGATATCGCGGCGGGCACTCTGCAGTGGATTGAACGGCATGGGATCTGTCAAAATCGTTGCCCCGTGTCTTGTGCAGATCACGCGGTTCCCCCCTCGCAATCCTCGTCAGCTGCGCAATTCATCGCAGAATGCGCTGAAGATCGGGTTAACGCGCCCGCGCCGCATGGGGACTTGGCGAAGCACGGGCAGGCGGGCTATCGGGGCGGCAATTTCACGGAGACCTTTGCGCGATGGCCTATTGGCTGATGAAATCCGAACCGTTCAAATACAGCTGGGACGATCTGGTTGCCGAAGGCGAGGGTACATGGGACGGTGTGCGCAATTACCTTGCGCGCAACAACATGATGGCGATGCAGCCGGGCGACGAGGCCTTCTTCTATCACAGCCGCGAAGGCCTGGAGATTGTCGGAATCGCGCATATCACCGTCACCGGGATCGGCGATCCGACCGACGACACGGGCAAATGGGCGGCCGTCAAACTGAAGGCAGGGCGCAAGTTTGCGCGTCCCGTGACGCTCGCCGCAATCAAGGCCGAACCGCGCCTATCCGAAATGCAACTGATCAGATTGTCGCGGCTTTCGGTCTGCGCGGTCACAGCCGATGAGTGGCAGACCATCTGCCGGATGGGGGAAGGCTGAAAAATATCTTCGCTAATTCAACGATGTGAACCGGGATTACACATTTTGTCGACCGGTTGCCTCGGTTCGTCGCATCAGAATTTTGCGCGGCGGAACATCGCTCCGAGCATCCGCTTATCTCATGTCGAAGCGCCGCTGACCCCCCGGCAGGCGCAAACGAGAGGAAGACATCATGGGTAAGCTCACCGACAACATCAAGGGCACCGCCAACGAAATCGCTGGCAACATCAAGCAGCAGTCGAGCAACCCCGAGACGCGCGCCGAAGGCGTTGCGCAGGAACGCAAGGGCGAAGCCCAGAAGGTTGCTGGCAACGTGAAGGGCGCCCTCGGCGACAAGATCTGATCGTCACGCCCCCCTGACGATCAATGCGAAGGCCGCCTCTCCCCCCGGAGGCGGCCTTTTTCGTGTCAATCGCGCACGCGAGCGCGCAAGCCGCTGATCGTTGCCCCACTTGCCGCGATGCGTTCGAGATCGGTCAGCACGTGGATCAGCCGGATACCGCTGCGCTGCTTGGCATCATCGAGTGCGGCAACGAACGCATCTGTCGTTTCGACCGCGACGCTCCACGCGCCATAGGCTGCGCCCAGCGCGGCGAAATCGGGATTGACCAGCGTGGTCGCAGACACGCGGCCCGGATATTCGCGTTCCTGGTGCATCCGGATCGTGCCGTAAGCACCATTGTCGATGATCACGACGATCAGGTTTGCGCCGTATTGCGCGGCGGTCGCCAGTTCCTGACCGTTCATCAGGAAATCGCCGTCCCCTGCCACTGCCACGACGGTGCGTTCGGGATGGTGCAGCGCCGCAGCGACAGCAGCGGGCACGCCGTATCCCATCGCGCCGCAGGTTGGCGCGAGTTGGCCAGGATAGGCGGTATAGCGCCAATAGCGGTGCCACCACCCGGCAAAATTGCCCGCGCCATTGCAGATGATCGTGTCGGCGGGCAGCGCATCGCGCATGGCGCTTACGCAAGCAGCCAGATCGAGCGCCGCCTCCGAAGGCTGCGGGGTAGCCCAAGCGCGCCATTCGGCATGCGCATCGGCGCCGGCATCGAACGCGATTATCTCGCTGTCGTCCCACAGCATCGCGGCTTCGGCGAATTCGTCGACGCTGCAGGCGAGCGCCAGATCGGTGCGGTAGACCCGGCCGAGTTCCTCGGGGTCGGGATGGATATGGACAAGCAACTGGCCCGGATGCTCGAGCGTGGGAATGGTGTAGCCATCGGTGGTCGCCTCGCCCAGCCGCGCGCCGACCGCGATGATCAGATCGGCATTGCGCACGCGGTCGAGCAGTTTGGGGTTGGGGCCGTAGCCGAGATTGCCGGCATAGACCGGGCTGTCGGGCGCAATCGCATCCTGCCGGCGGAAGGCGGTGGCCACGGGCAGGCCGATGCGTTCGGCAAATTGCTGGAAATAGGTCCGCGCCTTGGCGTTCCAGCCTGCGCCCCCGATGATCGCAATCGGGCTTGCCGCATTGCCGATCAGATCGAACAGCGTTGCCATAGCGTCCGGGCAAACGGCCTGTGCCGGGCGGACGGCCTGCGGACGAGAAAGGATGCTCGCAGGCACGGGTTGCGCCAGCATGTCTTCGGGCAGGGCGAGCACCACCGGCCCGGGGCGGCCATTGATCGCGACGGCATGGGCGCGGGCGATATATTCGGGGATGCGTTCAGGGTCGTCGATCCGGGCGGCCCATTTGCAGATCGGCGCGAAGAAGGCGCTGAAATCGACTTCCTGAAAACCCTCGCGCCCCTGCATCCCGCGCGCGACATCGCCGACGAACAGAATCATCGGCTGCGAATCCTGATGCGCGACATGCACGCCGATGCTGGCGTTGGTCGCGCCGGGGCCGCGCGTGACAAAGGCGATGCCGGGAAGCGCGGTGCCGTCGGCGGCATTCATCGCACCGTCCGCGCAGGCCATGAACGCCGCGCCGCCTTCCTGCCGGCAAGTGACGATCTCGATCTCGGGCCGGTCGGGCAGGGCGTCGAGAACGGCGAGAAAGCTTTCGCCCGGAACGGTGAAGATGCGGCGCGCGCCTTCGGCGGCAAGGCAATCGACCAGCAAGGCAGCGGCGCTGCGGGTGGCTTGCGGGCTGGTGGAATCAGACATGTCGGAACTCTCCCGTGAACGCGAGTGCGTCTAACGGCGTGCGCGGCGCGGCGCAAACTCGTCCTGTCCCACCCTGCAACAGCCCTGCCGCAAAGCATTTTCAATGGTTAAGAAATTCTTAAAAATGCTGGTCTCGCAATCGGAGATTCGCCCACATGCGTCGCAGCCTGGTTCTCACCGAAGAGAGCGCCCGTCACTGGTTCCGCGCCAGCTTGCCGCCGCATGTCAAACGCGACCTGTTCCCGATTCCGGCCGAAGCCCTGTGGCGGCTGACGCTGGATGACGTTCGCGGCGTTGCCAGCACCTATGTCGCGATGACGCTGGCGGTGTTTGCCTTCATCGTCTGAAACACGGCCGGATCGCGTAGCGCAATTATAGCACCCGCTGTTGCTCGGCCGCGTAAAGCTTGCGCGCCAGATGCGCCGATACAAGGCACAGCGCGAGGCTGAGCAGCAACTGTTCTGCCAAGGGGATGCCGAAGAAGCCAAGCACCCCGGCAACGCCGGCACCTACCGCCATGAAGATCGACGAGATGAAGTTGTTCGCCGCGACCGAGCGCGAGGCTTCGG
Source organism: Erythrobacter neustonensis (assembly GCF_001663175.1). Lineage (NCBI taxonomy): Bacteria > Pseudomonadati > Pseudomonadota > Alphaproteobacteria > Sphingomonadales > Erythrobacteraceae > Erythrobacter > Erythrobacter neustonensis. The sequence continues at coordinate 2,298,650 of NZ_CP016033.1, forward strand.
ACTTGTCGACGCGGGTGGTCAGGAACGCATAGAGCGGCACGACGAACATCCCGCCCGCGACCGCGATCAGCAACAGCGTCGCTACCAGTAACAGCGCCAGCGGCTGGGCCAGAAATTCGCTCACTGTGAACAATTCGCCCTGCGGGGTCAAATCCCACATCCGGCATTCAAAATAGAACGCGATCAGCAGCGCGCCCATGACCATCACCGACACCGGCGAATGGCGCGCCGATATCTGCCCTTTAAGCAGCGCATTGATCGCCACCGAACCGATCGCGATCCCGGCGGAGAACGCCACCAGCATCACCATCGCCACCTGCTTGTCGGCAAGCAGCACATTTTTCGCGAGCGGGAAGAACTGCACGCCGAGGATCGCGGCGATCGCCCAGAAATAGCTGATCGCGAGCACTGAATAGCGCAGTTCCAGATGCCCCATCGAAAAGGCGATCAAGGAGCGCGAGGCGCGGATCGGGTTCCAGTCGACCTTGACCTCGTCGGTCTGGGCAGGGGCGGGCGGCACTGCGCGGCACACCGCATATCCGACGACGGCAATCAGCACGACCGCAACCGTGCTCTGATCGACGGTCAGCACCGCCGACAGGATCATGCCTGAAAGGATCGCGACATAGGTTCCCGCCTCGACCAGCCCCGTGCCTGCGAGCACTTCGCCGTCTTCCAGATGCTGCGGCAGGATCGCGTATTTGATCGGACCGAAGAAGGTCGAATGAACGCCCATCGCGAAAAGCGCAGCAAACATCAGCGGGATCGCGAGCGTTTCGACCTCGAACCCGCGCGCTGCCATCGCCAGTCCCAACGCGCCGGCGGACATGATGATGATTTCGGCAAACTTGATCCAGCGGATGATCGTGGTCTTGTTGCGCATGTCGGCGAGCTGCCCGGCGGTGGCGGAAAACAGTACGAAAGGCAGCACGAATAATGCCGTGGCGACGCCGCTGATCAGCGTCTCCATCTCGGGCGAATCATACAATTGGTACACGATGAAAAGCACCATCGCGTTCTTGTAGAGATTGTCGTTCAGCGCATTGAGCAGCTGGGTGACGAACAGCGGCGCGAACCGGCGCCGGCGCATGAGATCGATCGAAGTGGTCATGCGGCGGTTACGCTGTTGCTCCCGGACAATTATCCGCGCCATAGCGAGGGCGCGCAGTTACACAAGTGCGCATAGCTTGGCGTAGCGATGCGTGCAGGGCTTTCGGAGCGTGCGAACGCGCGCTAGGGCTGTTGCCGGAACCATGACAAGCCTGCCCAATATCCTCACCCTGTCGCGCATTTTTGCGGTGCCGTTGCTTGCCTTCTTCCTGTGGTGGCCGGAATGGCGCGCAGGGTATCTGATCGGCTTCGTGCTTTACTGCGTGATTGCGCTGACCGATTTTCTCGACGGCTATCTCGCACGCGCGCAGGGCACGGTGTCGAAAATGGGCGTGTTCCTCGATCCCATCGCGGACAAGATCATGGTCGCTGCGGTCATCCTCGTGCTGACCGCACAAGGCTATCTGCGCGGGCCCTATGCGGGCGATGTCCACGTGATTGCCGGGCTCGTCATTCTGGTGCGCGAAATCGCGGTGAGCGGGCTGCGCGAATTTCTGGGCGGGGCGCAGGTTTCAGTGCCGGTGTCGCGGCTGGCCAAGTGGAAGACCACGTTTCAGCTGATGGCGCTGGGCGCGCTGATTCTTGGCGGTGCGGTTCACGGCGCACCATGCCAGTCGGTGGGCGAGGGCTGCGGCACCATCGCGCAAAGCTGGGTTCACCTCGTCGGCCTGATCTCTTTGTGGACCGCAGCGGTGCTGACCTGCATCACCGGCTGGGACTATCTGCGGGTCGGCCTCAAGCACATGGATTAGGCGGGATAGGGTAGGCCCGCCGGGCATGGGCCTGGCCTCCGGCTACCCCGCGCGCAATTCCTCCGCCAATAAGAGAAAGTCGGCTTCGCGTGGGGAATTCTTGCGCCATGCCAACACGATCTCGCGTTTGGCGGTCGGGCTATCGACGGGCCGTGCAACCACTTCGGTGCCAGCAAGGATACCTGCGCTCAGTGCCATTTCGGGCAGCATCGTAAGGCCCAGATCATTGTCGACCAGTTGCACCAGCGTGTGCAGCGACGTGCCGATCATCGCCGCGCTGGCGCGCAATTCGGCGCGGTTGCAGGCGGCCAGCGCGTGATCGCGCAGGCAGTGCCCGTCTTCGAGCAAAAGCAACCGGCCCTGATCGATCATGTCGGGCTTGATGCTGGCAGGCGGGTCGCGCGGATCATCCTTGGGAAAGGCGATGAACAGCCGGTCGTCGGCAATATGCGCGATCGCCGCATCGCCGGTGTCGAAGGGAAGGGCCAGCAGCACGCAATCGACCCGGCCGTGCGACAGCGATTCGAGCGCATCGTGGCTCGTCTCCTCGCGCAGCATCAGCTTGAGATCGGGGCGCTCCTTGCGCAGACGAGGCAGCATGCGCGGCAGCAGGAAGGGCGCGATCGTGGGGATCACGCTCATCCGCAGTTCGCCCGACAGCGGCTTTCCCGAGGCCTGCACAAGATCGGCCAGTTCCTCGGCCTCGCGCAGCAAGCGGTTTGCCTTGGACACCACGGTTTCGCCCAGCGCGGTGAAACGCACCACCCGGCGCGAGCGTTCGACCAGCGTTACCCCGAGCAGCGATTCGAGTTCGCGGATCCCCGCCGACAGCGTTGATTGCGAGACGAAGCTGGCATCGGCTGCCTTGCCGAAATGCCCGTGTTCATGCAGCGCCACCAGGTATTGAAGCTGCTTGATCGTGGGAAGATAGGTCGACACCGCGGGGGGCTACTGCGCTGCCAGCGTGCCGGGTAGGGCGGTATCGTCCGATCCTTCCACGGGATCGGCTGCGGGTTGAGCCTGCGGAGCGACATCGTCGATATGCGTCATCTTCATCCGGCCTTTTTCGACCGCAAAGGCGACCTTGCCTTCGACAAGGTCAAGCGCGTCCTTGCCGAACACCTCGTAACGCCAGCCCTCGAGCACCGGCAGATCGCGTGCGCCGGCGGCAAGCGCTTCCATCTCGTCGGCGCGGGTGAGCAGGCGCGGGGCGACATCGATTTCGCGCGCGCGGATCTTGAGCAGCAGCTTCAGAAGATCGGCGACCAGCGCGCCTTCCTTGCCCAGCGGCGCACCCTGCTTGATCTTCTCGGGCATCTCGCTTTTGGGCAGCGGATCGGCTTCGGCTAGGATCTTCATCAGGCGCTTGCCGATGTCGTTGTCCTTCCACGCCGGCGAAAGCCCGCGCACCTTGGCAAGGTCACCTTGCACCTTGGGCGGATGGCTGGCGATGTCGGCAAGCGTTTCGTCGCGCATGATCCGCCCGCGCGGGATGTTCTTGTGCTGCGCCTCGGCCTCGCGCCATGCCGCAAGCGCCTTCATCCGGCCAAGCACCTGCGGATTGCGCCCCGGCTGGCGGATGCGCTTCCATGCCACCTGCGGATCGGTGAGATAATTCGCCGGATCGGCGAGCTTTTCCATTTCGGCATCGAGCCACAGCCCGCGCCCGGTCTTGATCAGCTTCTTGAGGATCTTGGGGAAAATCCCGGCCAAATGCGTCACATCGCCGATTGCATATTCGATTTGCCGATCGCTCAAGGGGCGGCGGCTCCAGTCGGTGAACCTTGCGCCCTTGTCGATCGTGATGCCGACCCATGTTTCGACCAAATTGGCATAACCGATCTGTTCGGACTGGCTGATCGCCATCATCGCGATCTGCGTGTCGAAGATCGGGTGAGGGGTCTTGCCGGTGAGGTTGACGATGATTTCGACATCCTGCGATCCGGCGTGGAAGACCTTGAGCACGTCCTCGTTGTCGCACATCAGATCGAGCAGCGGCGCAAGGTCGATCCCCGGCGCCATCGGATCGATCGCGGCGGCTTCTTCGGTGTTGGCGATCTGCACCAGGCACAGTTCGGGCCAGTAGGTGTTCTCGCGCATGAATTCGGTGTCGACCGCGACGAAATCGGATTTCGCAAGCCGCTCGCACAGTTCGGTGAGCGCTTCGGTGGTGGTGATCAGCGGATGGATTTTCATATGTTCTTTTCACTTGTCGCGGGCGGAGTGCCGCCCTCGGGTTCGAACCCAGATTGCCCCGCACGGCTTGACAAAGTGCAAGGCTTGCCCTGTTAGCGCGCCGACGACGGAGCAAGGCTCCAGACGCGCCCGCGCGCCCTAGCGTCATAGCTGCCAACAGGACAAGAGTTTAGATGCACCCCTATCGCTCGCATACTTGCGCACAGCTTTCTTCCGCCCATGTGGGCGAGACCGTCCGGCTGTCGGGCTGGATCCACCGCAAGCGCGATCACGGCGGCGTTTTGTTCGTCGACCTGCGCGATCATTACGGCATCACCCAGATCGTCGCCGACACCGACAGCCCGGCGCTGCCCGTGCTCGAAGGCTTGCGCGTAGAAAGCGTCATCACAATCGAAGGCAGCGTCAAGGCGCGCACCGCGGGCACGGTGAATGCGGCCCTTTCGACCGGCGAGATCGAGGTTTTCGCGCGCGGCGTGACCGTGCAGAGCGCAGCCGAAGAGCTGCCCATGCCGGTCGCCGACGAGCAGCCTTACCCTGAGGACGTGCGCCTCAAATATCGCTTCCTCGATCTGCGCCGCGAGACGCTGCACAAGAACATCATGACCCGCGTGGCGGTGATCGCCGATATGCGTCAACGCATGAACGCGGCGGGCTTCAACGAATTTTCGACCCCGATCCTGACCGCGTCGAGCCCCGAAGGTGCGCGCGACTTTCTGGTGCCCAGCCGCATCCATGCGGGCAAGTTCTACGCGCTCCCGCAGGCGCCGCAGCAGTATAAGCAGCTGCTGATGGTCGCCGGCTTCGACCGCTATTTCCAGATCGCGCCGTGCTTCCGCGACGAAGACCCGCGCGCTGACCGGCTGCCGGGCGAATTCTACCAGCTCGACCTGGAAATGAGCTTCGTCACGCAGGAAGAAATCTGGGAGACGATGGAGCCCGTTATCCAGGGCACCTTCGCTGCCTTTGCGGGCGACAAGCACGTCACCCCGGCGGGCGAATTCCCGCGCATCCCCTATGACGAAGCGATGCTCAAATACGGCAGCGACAAGCCCGACCTGCGCAACCCGCTGATTATCAGCGATGTCTCGTCGCACTTCACGCAGAGCGGCTTCGGCCTGTTCGAGAAGATCGTCGGCAGCGGCGGCGTGGTGCGCGTGATCCCCGCGCCCAGCACGCATGAAAAGAGCCGCAAGTTCTTCGACGAGATGAACGATTGGGCGCGGCGCGAAGGCTATGCCGGGCTGGGCTATGTCACCCGCAAGGGCGGCGAATTCGGCGGGCCGATCGCCAAGAACCACGGCACCGAAGGCATGGAAAAGCTCTACGCCGAGCTTGGGCTGGGCGAAAACGACGGGTTGTTCTTCGCCGCGGGCAAGGAAGCCGATGCGGCCAAGCTGGCAGGCGCGGCGCGTATCCGTGTCGGCGAAGACCTCGGTCTGATCGACGAAAGCCGGTTCGAACTGTGCTGGATCGTCGATTTCCCGTTCTACGAGTGGAACGAGGACGAGAAGAAGATCGACTTCAGCCACAACCCCTTCTCGATGCCGCAGGGCGGGATCGAAGCGCTCGAAGGGCAGGACCCGCTCACCATCAAGGCCTATCAGTACGATCTGGTCTGCAACGGCTACGAGATCGCCTCAGGCTCGATCCGCAACCATCGGCCTGAAACGATGGTCAAGGCGTTCGAGATCACCGGGCTGACGCAGGCCGATGTCGAGGAGCGCTTCGGCGGGATGTACCGCGCGTTCCAGTATGGCGCGCCGCCGCATGGCGGGATGGCCGCCGGTGTCGACCGGGTCATCATGCTCCTGTGCGGCGCCAAGAACCTGCGCGAGATTTCGCTCTTCCCGATGAACCAGCGCGCCGAAGACCTGCTGATGGGTGCGCCTTCGCCCGCCGAACCGCGGTCTTTGCGCGATCTGCACCTGCGCGTGGTCGAGCCACAGGCCAAGCCGGTGACGAGCGCCTAACCGCCCTCGAGACCGGCGATGAAAGCGGCAACGTTGCGGCCCAGCGCCGCAACGTTGTAGCCGCCTTCCATCACGGCGATGGTGGGCAGGCCGGCCGCGCCGATCATCGTGCCCATGCGCTGCATGTCCTGGGTGCTCAGCGAGAATTGCGAAATCGGGTCTTCGGCAAAGGTGTCCGCGCCGTAGCTCACGATCAGCGTGCGCGCGCCGAACCGGGCGATTGCCTCCATCGCGGTGGCAAGCACGCTTTCGTAGCTGCGCCAGTCCGTCCCGCGCGGTAGCGGCAGGTTCAAATTCGCGCCTTCGCCTTCGCCCGCACCGCGCTCATCCGCATGGCCCCAGAAATAGGGGAAATCGGTGCGCGGATCGGCATGGATCGAGGCGAAGAACACGTCGCCATCGGCGTAGAAGATGTCCTGCGTGCCGTTGCCATGATGGTAATCGACATCGAGCACCGCGACCGGCCCGGCGCCCCTCGCTACGGCCAAACGCGCCGCGATCGCCGCATTGTTGAGATAGCAATAGCCGCCAAAATAGTCCCTTCCGGCATGATGTCCGGGCGGGCGGCACAGCGCGAACGCCTTGTCCGATCTGCCGCTGACGACCGCTTCGGCAGCAGCGATCGCAGCCTGCGCCGCGCCATGGACCGCCTCCCACGTGCCGGCCGCAATCGGCGTCACCGTATCGAACCCGTATTGCCCGAGCTTGCCGTCGATCCGGTCGAGCGCCAGCGGCCGGCGCGCGCGCACCGGAAAGGCATAACCGATCGCATCGCCCGTCCGCCCCGCCGCCAGCCATGCCGCGTGGGCGTCCTTGAGAAAGGCGACATAGTCATGGTCGTGGACCGCCAGAATCGGCGCAAGGCCATGGTCGCCTGGGGCTTCGACAGTGCCCGCCATCGTCAGCATGTTTGCAAGCCGGGCAGGGGTCTCGGCATGATCCTCGGCCGCGCCGTTGACGAGTTCGAGAAGCGGCGCATGGCCCATCTGGGCGGGGGAGGAAAATGTCAGCATAGCCGCCACGCCTTCGCATGCGGCTGCCAATTCTGGCAAGTGCCCGCCACCCCTCGGGAAATACGACCGAACCGTATTCCGCGCGCCTTCTGCCGACACAATCGGTCGGCCAGCCACGCCTGCGCATCATGCCCACTTGCGCTGCGGCGCGGCGTTCATTAGGGCGGACGCGAACTATCTAACCCCAGTTTCAAGAGGGAATACCATGAGCGATACTGCTGACCGGGTGGCGAAGATTGTCGTCGAGCATCTCGGCGTCGAGGCCGAAAAGGTCACTCAGGATGCAAGCTTCATCGATGATCTTGGCGCAGACAGCCTCGACATCGTCGAGCTGGTGATGGCCTTCGAAGAGGAATTCGGTGTCGAAATTCCCGACGATGCGGCCGAAAAGATCACCACCGTTGGTGACGCGACCAAGTACATCGAAGAACACAAGGGCTGATAGCCCGACCATTCCCGTTTGCCTTGCGCTTGTCGAAGGGTCCATTTTGGCCGCTTGACCTGTCAGGAAAAACGGGGCTTCGACAGGCTCAGCCCGCACGGGTTGAGCCTGTTGTGCGTTTTGGGAGAATGATATGCGCCGTGTGGTTGTTACCGGGCTTGGGCTCGTCACCCCGCTGGGGGGCGATGTCGAAACGACTTGGGCGAACCTGATCGCCGGGGAAAGCGGGGCGGGGCAGATCACCCGTTTCGATGCCTCGAACCAGAAATGCACCATCGCCTGCGAGGTGAAGGGCAAGGACCATCCTTGGGGTTTCGATCCTGACAAGCGCGTCGATCACAAGGTCCAGCGGCAGGTCGATCCGTTCATCGTTTACGGCATTGATGCTGCGGGCCAGGCGCTCGAAGATGCGGGTCTGCTCGACATGACCGATGCCGAGAAGGAGCGCACCGGTTGCTCGATCGGATCGGGCATCGGCGGTTTGCCGGGGATCGAGATCGAAAGCGTCAACCTGCATGAACGCGGCCCGGGCCGGGTCAGCCCGCACTTCGTGCACGGCCGCCTGATCAACCTGATTACCGGTCAGGTGCAGATCAAATACGGCTTCATGGGCCCCAATCACGCGGTTGTTACCGCATGCTCCACCGGCGCGCATTCGATCGGCGATGCGGCGCGGATGATCATGATGGACGATGCGGACGTGATGCTGGCAGGCGGCGCGGAAAGCACCGTAAACCCGCTGGGTATCGCCGGGTTCGCGCAGGCGCGCGCGCTCAACATGAGCATGAACGATCGGCCCACCGAAGCCAGCCGCCCCTACGACAAGAACCGCGACGGTTTTGTCATGGGTGAGGGTGCGGGCGTTGTCGTGCTCGAAGAATACGAACGCGCCAAGGCGCGCGGCGCGAAGATCTATGCCGAGGTGACCGGCTATGGCCTGTCGGGCGATGCCTATCACGTCACCGCGCCGCATCCCGAAGGCCGGGGCGCGGAACTCGCGATGCGGATGGCGTTGAAGAAGGCGGGCCTGGGGCCGGGCGATATCGATTACGTCAACGCCCACGGCACCTCGACCATGGCCGACACGATCGAACTGGCTGCGGTCAAGCGCGTGCTGGGCGATGATCTGGGCGGCGCCTCCATGTCGTCCACCAAAAGCGCGATCGGCCATCTCTTGGGCGGCGCAGGTGCGGTCGAAGCGATCTTCTGCATCCTTGCGATGCGCGACGGGATCGTTCCTCCGACGCTCAACCTCCACGACCCCGACGAGGGCACCGAAGGCATCGACCTCGTGCCGCTCAAGGCGAAAAAGCGCGAAGTGCGTGCAGTGCTGAACAATTCGTTCGGCTTCGGCGGCACCAACGCCTCGATCGTCATGCAGAAGGTCGACTGATCCGATGAAGGCCGGGCGCAGCTTCGTTCTGATTGTGCTCGGCCTTGTTGTGGCCGGGGCGGTGCTCGCCTGGACGATGCTCGGTTCTGCCAGCATCGCCAGGGAAACGCCGTTCACGATCCCTGCGGGCGCATCTGTCGGCACTGTCGCAGCCAAGCTTGAAGCGGAAGGGCTGATCTCCTCGGCCAGCGGCTTTACCCTGCATGCGCGCATCTTTGGCAGCGACGCACCGATCCAAGCGGGCGAGTTCCTGCTGAAACCGGAGATGAGCCAAGGCGATATCCTCGCGGCGTTCCAGTCGGGTGATGTGATCCGCCGCTTCGTGACCGTGCCCGAAGGCATGCCCTCGATCCTCGTGTGGGAGCGGCTGATGGCCGAACCCCTGTTGACGGGCGAGGTGGCGGTTCCGCCCGAAGGTTCGATCCTGCCCGATACTTACGCCTTCGAACGCGGCCAGTCTCGCGCGAGCCTTGTCGAACAGATGCAGACCGCAATGGACAAGGCGGTCGCCGAGGAATGGGCCAAGCGCGCGCCCGGTATCGCGGTGAGCACGATGCGCGATGCGCTGATCCTTGCCTCGGTGGTCGAGAAGGAAACCGGCAAGCCCGATGAGCGCCGGATGGTCGCCGGGCTATATTCCAACCGCGTGCGCACGGGCATGAAGTTGCAAGCCGATCCCACCATCATCTACCCGATCACCAAGGGCAAGCCCTTGGGCCGGCGGATCAAGCAATCCGAGATTGCGGCGGTCAACGGCTACAATACCTATACGATCGTCGGCCTTCCCGAAGGGCCGATCACCAATCCCGGGCGCGCCAGCATCGCTGCGGTCATGAATCCGGAAAAGACGGCTGCGCTGTTCATGGTCGCCGATGGCACCGGCGGACACTGGTTCGCCGATACGCTGGCCGAGCACAACGCCAACGTCGCCAAGTGGTATGCGATCCGCCGTGACCGCGGGGAAATGTAAGGACCGCGGGGGATCGCCGACCCTTTCATCCTGACCGCCGCCTTGCCGGCCGATCTTGCAGGCTTTGCCGAGGGCCTGCGCCGCGCGCATTTCCCACCCGAACGCAACTTCCTGCATGCGCATGTGACGCTGTTCCACGCATTTGCCCCGTCACTGCTCGATGAATTGTGCGATTTTCTTCCCCGGCTCGCGGGCGAATACGCGCCGCCGCAGGGGCGGGTGAAGGGGATCATGGATCTCGGCAAGGGCACTGCAATCGCGCTCGACGCGCCGCAACTGCTCGAACTGCGCGCGCTTGTTGCAGAACACTTCCACGGCAGCCTGACAGCGCAGGACCTGCACGAGCCGCGCCCGCATATCACGATCCAGAACAAGGTCGGCAAGGAGGAAGCGAGCGCGCTCCAGGCCAGCCTTGCGGCAAGCCTTGCACCGTGGCTCGACCGGCCGCCTTTCGTGTTCCCCGCGCTCGAATTGTGGCGGTATCGTGGGGGGCCGTGGGAGGCGGTCAAGACTTGCGCATTTCGCGGCCGGGCAAGGTTGTAAAACAGTGCATGAAACAGGCTTGACCCCGCGCGCGCACCGCCCTAATGGCCCCCCTCGCACCGGGGAGACCCGGCGCCGGATCCGGCCTGGGACGACCCGCCGGATGCCCTCTTGGGGCGGAGTAGCTCAGCCGGTTAGAGCAGCGGAATCATAATCCGCGTGTCGGGGGTTCGAGTCCCTCCTCCGCTACCAACTTCATTCTTGGCGCGAGATCATGGAAAGCGGTCCTGCGCGGCAGCGCTCGACCTAGCGTCCAAAGTTCCGATTATCACGATTTTCATCGCGCTCGGTTAGTGCGTCATTGGGTGCCCAAAGGCGGGGTTTGGGAGCCTTGCCCCAAGCGGGACTGTGATGCCTGCCATGCGGGGGCGTCGGGCGTCGACGCCATGGTGTTCAAACCGATCGCCGGGGCGGAGGATATCGTCGAAAATGCCGCAGCACCCTCGCACGAAATGGCTCCGCCCGGGCTATCGCATTGCCGGCGCTTACTTGCGGTTCTTGCGCGCCGCGTAGCGCGCATCGCGTGCCGCTTTGAGCTCGGCCTCGGTTTTCTTCGGCTGGTTCGCCTTCAGCAATGCCGCCTCGGCAGCGGCACGCTTTTCCTCGGCGAGGCGCTTCTTTTCTTCGCGTGCGGCCTGGAGCTTCTCCGCCTTTTCGCGGGCAGCCGCTTCGCGCGCAGCCTCGCGCTTGGCCTGCCGTGCCGCGCGCTCGGCGATTTCGGCTTCGCTGAGACGCGGGGCCTGCTTCAGCGTTTCCAGAGCCTTCTGCTTGGCCTTCAGCGATGCTGCGGCGCGGTCCTGAAAGCTGGGAAGTTTGTAACCACTCATTTGTCGTATTCTCCTGCGGCTCCGCGCGATGCACAGGGCGGGCAAAGGTTTCAATCAATTTCGGACCGCATCATTCGGTGGTGATAAGCGGGCCTGCGCTCCACGCACACGCCGCGGCAGCACCCAGCTGGCGCTGGAATAGGCCGATCTGGCCTGCAATGCGAGATGCGGTTGCGATATGCTTGCGCCGAAATTCCGCGCTGGTTGCGCTGGCGGCGCGCATCAGAGCGGACTGGTGCGCGGCATATTCGAAATTGATATCCATGTCCGGTCTCGCTTGTGCTTGGTTGGGGGAAGGGGCGGCGTGCCCCGCAAATGCCTGCATCAATCGACCATCGCCGCGACGATCCCGCGAAGATCGCGGGCAGTCAGAAAGGCGTAGGGGTGATGCTGGCTGGTGCGGTGCGTGGCATGGGCCGCGAGGCTGCGGTTGGTGGCGACGCGGTTTGCATTTGCGCCAGTGGTCATAAATGTCATGAATTCTCTGAAATAAGATTGTGCACGCTCGGGCCAATCCCGGCGCGCTGCCATGCTGCTGGAAAGGGAAGATGAGGCACCGCAAAAAAGCGGTCTTGTCGCTGCCGGGCAAATCAGGCCCGGCGCAAGAACGCCATCGGGCGCCAATCAAATTCCGTCGCAAGCGACGTGAAGCAATAAGTATCTAAGCCAATATCGCGAAATTGCAAGTTTTTTGCGCGTCGCCGGCGCTGCGTGGCCTTGATCGCCGCCGCAGCGCTTGGGCAAAATCAGGCCGCTTCGGCGGCTTCTATCAGCGCGCTGGCCGCCAGCCAGGCTTCCTCGGCCTCTGCCAGCGCAGCGGCTGCTGCTGCGCGTTCGGTGAGCAGTTTCTGCATCTTGGCACCTGCCGTGCCAGATGCGGAATGGCTGGAGGCAAGGATCGACTGGTCGAGCCGATCGACCTCGGCGGTCAGCCGCGTGACGGCGCTTTCCGCCTTGGTCAGCGCAGCTTGCGCGCTGCGCCGGTCCGCCGCCGCCTCGCCGCGCTGCGCGCCGCGCCCCTTGCCGCCGCCTGCGCCCTTGGGTTGATTGCGGCCGAGGATGAAGTCGATGTAATCATCCATGCTGCCGTCATATTCGCGCGCGGTGCCGCCATCGACCAGCACCAGCCGGTCCGACGTCAGCTCGACCATGTGGCGATCGTGGCTGATCAGGATCACCGCGCCCGAATAGGCGTTCAACGCCTGGATCAATGCCTCGCGGGCGTCGACATCCAAGTGGTTGGTCGGCTCGTCGAGGATGAGGAGATGCGGCGCATCGCGGGTGATCAGCGCCAATGCTAGCCGCGCACGCTCTCCGCCCGATAGCTTGTCGACGCGCTGCGTCGCGCGCGGGCCGGAAAAGCCGAAACGTCCAAGCTGCGCGCGGATCGCGCCTTGCGAGGATCCCTCCATCGCGCGGTTCATCAGATCGAGCGGGGTATCCTCGCCCGCCAGTTCTTCGACCTGATACTGCGTGAAATAGCCGACCTTCAGCTTGCCCGGCGCATTGACCGCGCCTTCGGCGGGGTCAAGCTGCGAGGCGAGCAGCCGCGCCAGCGTGGTCTTGCCGTTGCCGTTGCGGCCAAGCAGTGCAATCCGGTCGTCAGCCTCGATCCGGAAATTGAGCCGCTTGAGGATCGGCGGCGCCTCGCCGTATCCGACCGCCGCCTGTTCCACCGTAATCATCGGCGATTTCATCTCCGCCGGATCGGGAAAATCGAAGCTCAGCGTCGGGTCTTCCATCAGCGCGGCGATCGGCTGCATCTTGGCGAGCATCTTGGCGCGCGACTGGGCTTGCTTCGCAGTCGAGGCGCGGGCCGAATTGCGCGCGACGTAATCCCTCAGGCGTGCGGCCTGCGCTTCCTGCGAGGCCTTGGCGGCGGCAAGCTGCGCGGCGCGTTCCGCGCGCTGTTTCTCGAACGCGTCATATCCGCCGGGATAAAGCGTCAATTCGCCGCCCTGAAGGTGGAGGATATGGTCCACCACCTTGTTGAGCAGGTCGCGTTCGTGGCTGATTACCACCAGTGTTGCGGGATAGGACTTGAGGAAATTCTCCAGCCACAGCGTCGCTTCGAGGTCGAGGTGGTTCGAAGGCTCGTCGAGCAGGAGGATATCGGGTTCGGAAAACAGCAGCGCGCCCAGCGCGATCCGCATTTTCCAACCCCCCGAGAAACTGTCGACGGGGCGCTGCTGCATTTCCTCGTCGAAACCCAGACCATTGAGGATCTTGGCCGCGCGCGCAGGGGCGCTGTAGGCATCGATCGCGAGCAGGCGGTCGTGGACATCGCCCATGCGATCCATGTCGGTGCAGGTTTCGAGTTCCGCCAGCAGTTCGGCGCGCTCGGTCGCTGCGGCGAGCACAACCTCTTCGGGGGTCATCGCCCCGCTTGGCGCTTCCTGCGCGATGTAACCGATGCGCGCGCGCGAGGGCTTCGAAATTTCTCCGTCGTCGGGCTCGATCTCGCCGATGAGCGCTTTCATCAGCGTCGATTTGCCCGCGCCGTTGCGCCCGATCAGCCCGACGCGCGCGCCAACCGGAACGGTTGCGCTGGCGCGTTCGAGGATGGCCCGGCCGCCAAGCCGAACGGTGAGATTGTCTATGGTAAGCATGGGCGCGCCCCTACCACTCTATCGCGCCGCGCCCAAATCAAATCCCATCAGGCAGCAGCGGCAGTGGCTTTCGCCTCGCGGAAAGAAATCAGCCGGCGCTGATCCTCGTCCCACAAAGTCAGCAGGAACGGCTTGAATGCCTCACGGATCGTCATGCGGTTGAGCGAAGCAAGCTGCGGGTAGGCAGCCAGCACGTTCGGCAGCCGGTAGAACGGGATGCGGCTCGCCAGGTGGTGCACATGGTGCATCCCGATATTGCCCGTGAACCAGCGCAGCGGCTGCGGCAGGTCGAGGTGCGAACTGCCATGCAGCGCGGCCTCGTGGAACTTCCAGGCATCGGCCTTGTCCCAGTGGGCTTGCTCGAACTGGTGCTGCACATAGAACAGCCACACACCTGCGGTCGCGGCGACGAGCACGGTGGGGAGCAGCACCATCAGGGTCGCACCAACGCCGAAGAACGCCATCAATGCGGCAAACATTCCCGCCATCGCGAGATTGGTGCCGAGCGCGCTCACCCAATATTGCCGCCCATCGCGCATAAGCCCGATCGGCAGGCGGTGGCGCAGCATGAACAGATAGGCGGGCGCAATCCCGAACAGGACGACAGGGTGGCGATAGATCCGGTACATCAGCCGCTGGAACGGCTTCAGCGCACGGAATTCGGCCACCGTCAGCGTATCGACATCGCCGAAACCGCGCGCATCGAGGTTTCCGGTGCTCGCATGATGCAGCGTGTGCGACCGCCGCCAGCAATCATAGGGGGTGAAGGTCAGCACCCCCAGCATCCGGCCCAGCCAGTCGTTGCTGGTGCGTTTTGCAAGATAGGCGCCGTGCCCGCAATCGTGCTGGATGATGAAGGTGCGCAGCAGCAGCAGGCCCGAGACCGGCAGCAGCAGCAGCGCCGCCAGATAGCCTGCGCTCACCGCCCACAGCATCGCCAGGATCAGCGCAAAGAAAGGCACCAGCGTCGCGGTCAGCTCCCATATGCTGCGCCCGGTGTGGACTGCGGTGAAGGGCTTCAGTTCGCCAACCAGTTTGCGGGGATCGAGAGCGGGCGCCGGGGTATCGGTCGGCTGCCATTCGTTCATCACGTCGAGTTTCAAGGTGTCGTGTTCCAGTTTGCAGTCCGCACAGCATCCAGCCTCTCGGACCAAAGCGCAAGTATTGTTGCGCCCGCTTGCGGACGGATCGGGCAAAACCGGCGGCGACGGCCAGCGTGTCGTGGCCGCTTGGGAAAGGCGGGCATGTGATTCCTCATGCCCCTCCGTCCTGCAATCCGGCCGTCAGTTGGGCTTGAACTTGCGCTTGTGTTTGTGCGGGCCGCCCTTGCCGAAACCGGGCTTGCCGGCGCCATCCTTGGCAAAGCCGCGGTTGCCCAGCGGCTTGGCTTTGACGAAGCCGGCATCGTTGCCGCTGCGCGAGGGGCGACGCTGGCGGTTGTAGCGCGCCGCTTCGCGCGGGCCGGCATCCGAACGCTCGATCACCAGCGGTTCGTCATCGCCTTCAGCGGCAAAGGTGCGGGCGGCGGTGGCGGCATACTTTTCGGCCAGCGCGCGCGGGATCTGGAAGTAGGTTTCGTCCTGCCCGATGCGGATCGCGCCGATTTCGCCGCGGGTCACATGGCCGCGGCGGCAGATCAGCGGGAGCAGCCAGCGCGGATCGGCGCCGTTGCTGCGGCCGATCCCCATCCGGAACCACACCGTATCCTCGAAGCCGGGGCGGTGACGCTCCTTCTGGGCATCGCGGGTGTTGGCGGAGATTTCCTCGGGCTCGGGCAGGCGTGCGCGGTGCGCGTGGACGAGCATCGCGGCGATATCCTCGGCGCTGCGTTCGGCGAGCAGGCGCTGGGCAAGTTCACGATCGGCATCGTCGAACTGCGTGGGGGCAAGCAGCTTGCCCAGCAGTCGCTCGCGGTCGCGTTCGCCGATCGCCTCGGGTCCGGGCACGTCCATCCACTCGGCAGCGATCTGCGCGCGGCCCAGCATCGCTTCGACCCGGCGGCGGGCGGAGAAGGGCACGATCAGGGTCGCGATACCCTTGCGCCCCGCACGGCCGGTGCGGCCCGAACGGTGCTGGAGCGTTTCGGCATCGCGCGGAATTTCGACGTGGACGACGAGGCTGAGCGTGGGCAGATCGATCCCCCGCGCGGCAACATCGGTCGCCACGCAAACGCGGGCGCGGCCATCGCGCAGGGCCTGGAGGGCGTGGTTACGTTCGGACTGCGAATGCTCGCCCGACAAGGCGACCACGGCAAAGCCGCGTTCCTGCAAGGTGGCGTGCAGGTGACGCACCTTTTCGCGGGTTGCGCAGAACAGGATCGCGGTCTCCGCTTCGTGGAAGCGCAGCAGGTTCACAACCGCGTTCTCGACCTCGGGCGGGGAGACGGTGACCGCCTGATAGGCGATGTCGCCATGCCCTCGGCCGCCTTCGCTGATCGTCGCAATGCGCAGTGCATCGGTCTGGTAGCGGCGGGCGAGCGCTTCGATCGGGCGCGGCATCGTTGCCGAAAACAGCAGCGTGCGGCGGGTTTCGGGCGTGCCGTCGAGGATTGCCTCCAATTCCTCGCGGAAGCCCATGTCGAGCATCTCGTCGGCTTCGTCGAGCACGGCGACGGCAAGCTGCGACAGGTTCAGCGCGCCGCGTTCGAAGTGGTCGCGCAACCGGCCCGGCGTGCCGACGACGATCGCGGGGCCGGAATTGAGCACCTTGCGTTCGGCCGAGGGGTTCATGCCGCCGACGCAGGTCGCAACCCGCGCGCCGGTGCGTTCGTAAAGCCATTCCAGTTCGCGGCTGACCTGCAGCGCCAGTTCGCGCGTCGGCGTGATGACCAGCGCGAGCGGGGCTTGCGCGTAGCCAATTCGCCCTTCCTCGCCAAGCAGTTGCGGGGCCATGGCGAGGCCGAAGGCGACCGTCTTGCCCGAGCCGGTCTGCGCCGAGACGACGAGATCGCGCCCTTCGGCTTCGGGCTTCAGGACTTCGGCCTGAACCGGGGTGGCGGCTTCGTAACCGCGCTCGGCAAGGGCGGTTTCGATCGTGGCGGGCAGAGGGGGGAAATTCATAGGGGAGGCAAACTCGTCGGGAAAGGCAATGCGGCCTTGGCGCTGCTAGGCGCTGAAGGGACGCTAGGAATTCCAGGTAGCAAAGGGGCAGGGCTGTCATCGCCCGCCGGAGCGAAACATGCTCATAGCAAGTTTTTGCAATTCTGGCGCGCGAAATCTTCGCAGGTGCAAAATGAACCGCGGTTGGGCAGCGCAAATCTGCCGTTGGCAAACGGCCCGTGGCGGGTTGCAATTGAGGTGCAAACCGCGCGATGTTTCACGTGAAACAGCGCTGCAACGGGCCGCGAAAGCAGGGCAAAACGCGGCTGGAGGGGGTGTGAAGGGGGTCTGGACGGGGTCAGGATGCCCCTGCGCCGCCGCCGATCGTCGCCGCATAGGCCGCAGGATCGGCATTGCCGCCGGTAATCATGATCACCGTACCCGCATCCACCGGCACCTTGCCCGCCAGCGCCGCGGCGAGCGCCGCCGCGCCGCCCGGTTCGACCACCAGCCGAAGCTGCGCAAAGGCGAAGCGCTGCGCGTCGCGCACCTCATCGTCGGTGACGGTCACGCCCGGCTCGGCGCGGTCTTTCAGCAGCGTAAGGTTCAAGGGCTTCGTGACATTGGGCTGGAGCGCGTCGCAGATCGTTTTTGGCGCATCCGGCGCGGCGTGGACGAGTTCGCCTGCCGCCATTGCCCGGCCCACCATGTCCCAGCCGACCGGCTCGACCGGATGAATTCTGGCATCCGGCGCCCCAAGGCCAAGCCCCGCGGTCAGCCCGCCGCCGCCGCAACAGGCAATAATCCGCCCGGGTGCACGCCCCAGTTGCGCAGCAATTTCGATTGCGGCGCTGCCTTGCCCCTCGATTACCCACGGATCGCCGAAAGCATGGACCAGCGTGCCGCCGCGCTCCGCGATCAGCCGCGCGGCGACCGCATCGCGGTCTTCCTGCGGCCGCTGATACAGCACCACTTCGGCCCCCAGCGCAGCCGTGTTGTCGAGCTTCACCTGCGGCGCATCGTGCGGCATCACAATCGCCGCCCTGATCCCGAGCCTTCGCGCGCTCCACGCAACCCCTTGCGCATGATTGCCCGATGAAACCGCGACCACACCCGCGGCGCGTTCTTGCGCCGACAGGTTCGACAAGCGCCACCACGCGCCCCTGATCTTGAACGATCCGATCGGTTGCAGATTGTCCGCCTTGACCCACGCGCGCACGCCGTTGATCTCCACCGGCAGCAGCGGGGTGGGCGGCAGGATCGCGGCAATCGCGGCCGCCGCCGCTTCCACGCCTGCGCTCGTCGGAAAACGCGTATCTGTCTGGATCATTTCTCGCCCATTATCCGTTATCGCCGGCATTACCGGAATGCTTTAGTCCCTGCCGCATTGCCCCTTCGTAAAACCGGTTCCCACTTTTCGGGGCAATGCTTTATCGCCCGTCGCATTGCCTTGACCGAAAACCGGTTCCCACTTTTCGGGGCAATGCTTTATCGCCCGTCGCATTGCCTCGACCGAAAACCGGTTCCCACTTTTCGGGGCAATGCTCTAAGGCACGCGCAAGATTCGCATCGCTTCACGAAAGGTTCCTATCATGTCGGCAGCCAAATCCCGCACCGTTCTCGTCATTGGTGCAGGCGGGGTCAGCTCGGTTTGCGTCCACAAGATGGCGTTCAACCCCGAAATCTTCCCCGAAATCCACCTCGCCAGCCGCACCAAGTCGAAGTGCGATGCGATCGCCGCCAGCGTCAAGCAACGCTGTGGCCGCGATATCGCGACCTATGAAATCGACGCCGAGGAAGTGCCCGCGATGGTGCGCCTGATCCGCGAAACCGGCGCAGGCCTCGTGGTCAACCTCGCGCTTCCGTATCAGGATCTGCCGATTATGGACGCCTGCCTCGAAGCGGGCGTCGACTATCTCGACACCGCCAATTACGAACCCAAGGACGAAGCCAAGTTCGAATACCACTGGCAGTGGGCCTATCACGACCGCTTCAAGGATGCAGGCCTGATGGCCTTGCTGGGTTCGGGCTTCGATCCGGGCGTCACCTCGGTGTTCACGATGTGGCTGAAGAAGCACAAGCTGAAGACCATTCGCCAGCTCGACATTCTCGATTGCAACGGCGGCGATCACGGCCAGCATTTCGCGACCAATTTCAACCCGGAAATCAACATCCGCGAAGTCACCGCGCCCGCGCGCCACTGGGAAAACGGCCAGTGGGTCGAAACCCCGGCGATGAGCACCAAGGTCAACTTCGATTTCGAAGCGGTCGGCCCCAAGAACATGTATCTGATGTATCATGAGGAGCTCGAAAGCCTCGCAAAGTTCGTTCCCGAGCTTGAGCGTGCGCGCTTCTGGATGACCTTTGGCGATCAATACATCACCCACCTCACCGTGCTGCAGAATGTCGGCATGACCGCGATCGAGCCGGTCAGGTATCAGGGCAAGGACATCATCCCGCTGCAGTTCCTCGCCGCCGTGCTGCCTAAGCCCGAAACGCTGGGCGAGACGACCAAGGGCAACACCAATATCGGCGTGATCGCGACCGGCGAGGCGATGGACGGATCGGGCGAGAAGACCTTCTACATCCGCAACATCTGCAGCCACGAGGCGGCTTACGCGGAAACCGGCAACCAGGCGGTCAGCTATACCACCGGCGTTCCGGCGATGATCGGCGCAGCCATGATGGTCGAAGGCATGTGGGAAGGCGACGGCGTGTTCAACATCGAACAGCTCGATCCCGATCCCTTCATGGAAATGCTCAACCAGCACGGCCTGCCGTGGACGGTCGAGGAAATGGCCGGTCCGGTCGATTTCTGATGCGCTTGCTGGGGGCGGCATTGGCCTGTGCGGCGCTGGCCGCCTGCGGTGCCGTGTCGCCCCCGCGCGAGGACCTGCCGCGCCTTGCCGTCGATGCGGGCTGGATGAAGCTGCCCGCAGGCACGCGGTTCGGCGAGGTCAGCGGGGTCGATGTCGATGCTGCGGGCAATATCTGGGTGCTCCACCGCGCAGGACGCGCCTGGGCAGAGCCGTTTCCGGCCGATCCCATCGCCCACAACACTGTGTTCAAGTTCGCGCCCGATGGGACGCTGCTGGACCAGTGGGGGGGAGGGCAGATGGTGATGCCGCACGGCATTTCGGTCAGCCCCGATGGCAAGGTCTGGATCACCGACGCGGGCCGCGAACAGGTGCTGCGCTTTGCAAGCGATGGTCGGCTTGAACTGGCGTTGGGCGAAAGGGGCGTGAGCGCGCAGGACGCGGGCCATTTTGGCCGCCCCGCCGATGTCGCCTTTCTGCCGGGCCGCGTGCTGGTGGCCGATGGCTACGTCAACACGCGCATCGCCGAACTTTCACCGCAGGGCGCGTTCCTGCGCGACTGGGGCGATTTCAAGGTTGCCCATGCGGTCGCGGTGGATGATGCGCGCATTTACGTTGCCGACCGCGAGAACGCACGGATCGCGGTTTACGATCATCAGGGCAACGACATCGCCGCATGGGCCTCACCCGCGGGCAACCACACCTATGGTCTGCGGGCGCTGGGGGCGGGGCGGCTGCTCGCGCTCGAAGGGCGCGACGGGGCGGATCGCACGGGCGCGGTGCTGCGGATATATGCCGCCGATGGCGCGGTGGAGGCGGCCTATAATATCGGCTTGTCCGGCGAGGATGCGAGCCGGGGGCACGATCTGGCCATCGCGCCCGGCGGGCAGGTCTATGTCACCGATGCCGCCGCGGGACGCGTGGTGCGGCTGACGCTCCCCGGAAAGGCGATGCAATGATTGGCATGGGCTCGCTGCTGCCGATCCTGCTGCTCGCGGGATCGAGCATCCTGATGAACGTTGCGTGGTATTACCACTTGAAGCAGCCCTCGCTGGGCATGCTTGCCGCGATCGGGCTTGCCTGGGGGATTGCACTGTTCGAATATTGCTTTGCCGTGCCCGCCAACCGCATCGGCATCGCGCACTATTCGCTCGCCGAGTTGAAGACCATACAGGAAGTCCTATCTCTCGGCGCCTTCGTGCTGGTAGCCTGGGCGCTGTTCGGCGAGACGCCCACTTTGAGCCAGATTCTCGGTTTCGCCCTCATCGCCGGGGGCGCTTTCATGATTTTCAGGAGTCCTTTCGGCTAATGCAAACCAAGGCCGGTGATCCGGGCGCCTTTGCCCATTTCGATCTGTCGCGCGTCGACAGCCCCGCTTTCGTGGTGGATGCCGCGAAGTTGCGCGCCAATTGCCGTGTGCTCGCCGGCGTGCGCGACGCCGCCGCCGCCGACGGCGCGGACATCAAGGTGTTCTGCGCGCTCAAGGCGTTTTCGATGTGGTCGGCCGCGCCGATCATCGGCGAATATCTCGACGGGGTTTCGACCAGCGGATTGTGGGAAGCGCGCCTCGCATCCGAGTTCTACGACGGCGAGATCGCGACCTATTCGGCCGCCTTCAAGCCCGAGGAGCTTGAGGAGATCTGCCGGCTTTCCGACCACGTGATCTTCAACTCCCCCTTCCAGCACGAACGCGCGCGGTTGATCCTCGAACAGGCCGCCGCCAGCGGATCGCCCGTCAGCGTGGGCCTGCGCATCAATCCGCAGGTAGCCACAGGCGAAGTCGCCAAATATGACCCTAGCGCGCCCGGATCGCGGCTGGGCTTCCCGCTCGACCAGCTCACCGAAGAGCACATGGAGGGCGTCGAAGGCATCCACTTCCACAACCTGTGCGAACAGGATTTCGAGCCGCTGAAGGCGACGTGGGACCGCGTGTTCGACGTGATCGAGCCGTTCTTCGGGCAGTTGAAATGGATCAACATGGGCGGCGGC
The DNA here is from genome assembly GCF_001663175.1 of Erythrobacter neustonensis. Lineage (NCBI taxonomy): Bacteria > Pseudomonadati > Pseudomonadota > Alphaproteobacteria > Sphingomonadales > Erythrobacteraceae > Erythrobacter > Erythrobacter neustonensis. The sequence goes on from NZ_CP016033.1 coordinate 2,320,318, forward strand.
CACCACATCACCCGCGCCGATTACCAGCGCGAGGAACTGGTCGAGTTCCTCAAGGACGCGGCCGAGGATACCGGCTGCCAGATCATCCTCGAACCCGGCGAAGCGGTCGCGCTCGACGCGGGCATTCTGGTGGGCACGCTGCTCGACACCCATTTCAACGAAATGCCCGTCGGCATCACCGACATCAGCGCGACCTGCCACATGCCCGACGTGCTCGAAGCGCCCTATCGCCCGGCAATGTTGGGCGAAATCGCGGATGAGGAGATGATCCCGATCCGCCTTGGCGGCCCGTCCTGCCTCGCGGGCGACGTGATTGGCGATTACCGCCTGCCGGTCGCGGCCGAGCCGGGCGCGCGTTTCGCGTTTCTCGATCAGGCGCATTATTCGATGGTCAAGACCAACACCTTCAACGGCGTGGTGTTGCCGAGCATCTGGATGTGGGACAGCGAAACCGACGCGCTCGATTGCATCAAGCGCTTCGACTACACCGATTTCCGCGACCGGCTGAGCTAAAGTCCGCCAGCGTCGGGCGGGGTTTCGGCAAGCACCCGCCCGCGCGCATTCTGGTTGATCGCCAGCGCAAGGCCCGCAAGCGCGGCAAACTGCCGCGCGGCGCGGGCGGCGTTATCGCGGTCGGCGCACGCGTCCATTCCGCCGCTTTCGAACAGGTTGCCCGCCTCGATCGCGATCACCACTTCGCCCCCCACGAACAATGCGCGCAACTCGCGCGCCTCGAATGCGTCCTCAAGCCGCAGCAGATGCTCGACATAGGCGGGATGCACCAGCACGCGGGCCTCGACGGGATCGTCCGAATAGAGGCAGAATGTCTCGGCGAAGGCGGGGTGCACCTGATCGATCCGGTCGAGCCGGTGGCCATCGAAATCGACATGGTCGCTTGCCCCGCCGAGACCCAGCCACTTGCGGTGCTTGCCCGCGCGTTCGAGCAGTGTGGTCGAACGAAACCGCCGGCCGAACCCCATGCGGATCACCGGCCCGCGGAACACCGTCACCCAGTGACGGTTCTTGCCCGATCCGCGCTGATCTTCGAGATGCGCTTCATAGAGTTCGAAATCGTGCTCTTCGAGCGTGCCGTGCCAGCGATCCTCGAACGCGGACCGGTCGAACCCGGGCACGAGGCCATAGGCGCGCGCGGCGGCGAATTCGGGGCCGGGCGTCACCTCGTGCGAATAGGCCAGCCCGTGCGCGGCGGCGATCGCGCTGTTGATCCCGATCTTGATCGCGCGCTTGGCCGCGGTGATCGGGGCATAGCCCCACAGTCCGGCGCAGATGATTGCGAACAGGCTGATCCCCGCGGCCAGACGGGGCGATGCGGGACTGAACCACAAGAACGACAGCGCGGGCAACAGGATCACTGCCGACCACACCCAGCGATTGCTCGCCTGTTTTCGGGCCGTGTCGCGCATGGCGTTCTGCCCTGCCAGCCAGTCTCCCAGCCCGCTTGCCATCAACCCGTCGATGTCGCTGCGCATTGCCTCTCCCGCGCGATTCTTTAACCAGTGTCAGCACATTTACGCGGGTGAGGCAAAGGGGGATGAATATGGTGTGGGTGCTTGGGGCGATCGTGGTGGTGCTGCTGCTGGCGGTGATTGCGATCTACAACCGGCTGGTCGGGCTGCGCCAGCAGGTGCGGCAGGGGACGGCGGATATCGATGCGCAGCTGCGCCAGCGCCACGATCTCGTCCCCAATCTGGTCGAGACCGTCAAAGGCTATGCCGGGCACGAACAGGCGACGCTGGATGCGGTGATCCGCGGACGCAACGCTGCCGCCACCGGCACCCCCGATCCGGATGGCGAGCGCCGGCTTGCCGCTGCGCTGGGCAATCTGATCGCGCTGGGCGAAGCCTATCCCGACTTGAAGGCATCGGCCAATTTCCAGGCGCTTCAGCACGAGCTTGCCGATGTCGAGGACAAGCTGGCTGCCGCGCGCCGCGCGCTCAATGCCGCCGCTGCCCGATACAACGGCGCGCGCGAATCCTTCCCCGCGGTGCTGTTTGCCGATGCGCTCGGATTCGCGCCTGCCGACTTCCACCGGCTGGATGAAAGCGAGCAGGGCCGCGTCGATCAGGTCCCGCGCGTCGGCTTCTGACCGCGCGCGAGGGCGCCCGAATTTTCGCGGTATTTCCGATGGTTTTGCATTCGTGTCGCGGAAAAGTCACATCCGGGCGCAGCGGGGGGCATTTTTCGATTGCATTCCCCCCCCAGGCCCTATTTGCCCGCTTCCCGCTGCCCCAAGGGGACTTCCTAACCGCAAGGCAGCTTGTCGTTTTATGGTTTTTTGAAAAACCGTTTCGGGGGTCCCTTGAGTTGCACATTTATCCTGACGCATCGGCTGTAGTTCGCGCCCTTTCGCCGGACGAACCCGTCATCCTGAACCGCCCGCACGCCGCGCGGCGCGCCGCCCGTTTCTTCGTCGAGAAGTTTCCGGGCAAGGTGCTCTATGCGGTCAAGGCGAATCCCGCGCCCGATCTGATCGAAGTGCTGTGGGATGCGGGCGTGACGCATTATGATGTGGCCTCGATCACCGAAGTGCGGCTGGTGCGCGGCATCCTTCCGCACGCGGTCCTGTGCTTCATGCATCCCGTCAAGACCCCGGCGGCGATCCGCGAGGCCTATTTCGATCACGGCGTGCGCACCTTCAGCCTCGACACCGTCGAAGAGCTTGAGAAGATCGTCGCGGCCTGCACCGATCCCGCCACCGGCGAAGCGCCGCGCGACCTGCGGCTGTGCGTGCGCCTGCGCGTGTCGAGCGAATATTCGGAACTCAGCCTTGCGAGCAAGTTCGGCTGCGACCTGATCGAAGCGCCCAAGCTGCTTCAGGAAGCACGCCAGCATTGCGACTGGCTGGGCGTGTGCTTCCATGTCGGCAGCCAGGCGATGACCCCCTTCGCCTATGTCCAGGCCTTGGACCGCACCCGTGCGGCCATCGCCGAGGCATCGGTCGTGATCGACATGATCGATGTCGGCGGGGGCTTCCCGAGCGCCTATCCCGGTCTCGAACCGCCGCCGATGGAAGATTACTTCGCGATCATCGCCAAGCATTTCGAAGCCCTGCCGATCGCCTACAACGCCGAACTGTGGTGCGAACCCGGCCGCGCGCTGTCGGCCGAGTATTCCTCGATGATCGTGCAGGTGAACAAGCGCCGCGGCGAAGAGCTCTACATCAACGACGGCGCCTATGGCGCGCTGTATGATGCGGCGCATGTCGAATGGCGCTTCCCGGTGCGCGCGCTCGAAGACGACCTGATCGAGGAAGATGCGGACTTCGCCTTCTACGGGCCTACGTGCGACGATGCCGATTACATGAAGGGCCCCTTCAAGCTGCCCGCCGATATCCAGGCAGGCGACTATATCGAGGTCGGGATGCTCGGTGCCTATGGCGCAGCGATGAAGACCGGGTTCAACGGCTATGGCAATGCGCTTGTCGTCACGGTCGAGGACGAGCCGATGATGAGCCTGTTCAACGGCACCCGCGTGCGCGAGGCGACCGACAACGTGGTCAGCTTGCGCTGATCCTTGCGGCCTGGTCGATCGGGCAGGACGAGACATTGCGGCGCGGCAGGCTTTCGGGCTTGCCGCGCCGTTTCGTGTTGTCGGCCCGCGGCGCGCTCGAGTTGTCGACAAGTCTATGACGTGCAGCGATGAAGCGCCGTTGTCGCCCTGTCGCATCACTGATAGCATTTGCCTGATCTTGCACCGCTTTGCCGATTTTGCAGCGAGGTAGAGGGCGACCCGCATGCAGCGCAACAGCGCACGGGCGGGGGGGGAGATGATCGGGGAGCACCGCCATGACAGGCACCACACGGCAGACGCATTCGTGACGCGGCCGGGCACTTTGCGCCCCGATCCGTTGCCCCATTCGCGCAGCGCGGCAGCGATGCTGCTGGCGGCAGTGGTGGCTGGCTGCACCAGCCTTGCGCCCGCCATGCCCGACATCGCGAGCGTGCAGAGCGTGCCCGAACGCTGGGTGCTGGCCGAACCGGGCCGGACTGCGATCCCGCTCGGCACCTATTGGACCATGCTGGGCGATCCGCTGGTCGACCAATTTGTCGCGCGCGCGCGCAGCGAAAACCTCGATCTTGCGCAAGGCGCGGCGCGGTTGCGGCTGGCGCGTGCGGGCTTGCGGCAGGCGCGCGCCGACCGCGTGCCGACGATCACCGCCAGCGGCGGCGCGCGGCGCGATGTCGGCGATCTGGCGCAAGATGATGTCGTGTTCAGCGCAGGCGCGGACGCATCGTGGGAAGCGGACCTGTTCGGCCGGATCGATGCCTCGATCGGCGCGGCGCGGGGCGATCTGGCTGCGGCAGGCTATTCGCTTGCCGATGTCGAGCGGGCGATCGTCGCCACGGTCGCGGCGCAGACGGTCAACGCGCGCACGCTGGCCGCGCAGCTAGCGATCGCGCGCGAGACGCTGGCGGTGCAGGACGACAATCTCCAGATCGCCCGCTGGCGCAATCAGGCGGGGCTGGTGAGCAGCCTCGATGTCGAACAGGCGCGCACCCAGCGCGCGCAGACCGCGGCCTCGATCCCGCAGCTCGAGAGCAGCCTCGCGGCGACCGCCAATGCGATTTCGACGCTCATCGGAGAGCCGCCGGGCGCGGTATACCGCGCGCTCGAAGGCGGCACGCGCGCAATTCCCGCGCCGCCGGCCGGCGTGGCGCTGGAGGCACCCGCCGATACGCTGCGCCGCCGTCCCGATGTGGCGGGGGCCGAAGCGCGGCTGGCGGCGGATCTGCAGCGCGTCGGCGTGGCGCGCACGCAGTTGCTGCCGCTTGCCCGCCTGTCGGGTTCGATCGGCACCAGCGCGGTCAGTCCGGGCGATCTGCTCGACCTCGTCACGGGCAATATCTTTGCCGGAATTTCGCAACTGATCTTCGATGGCGGGCGGGCGCGCAGCCAGATCGGGGGCGCGCGCGCCAACGCCGATGGCTCGCTTGCCGTGTGGCGACAGGCGATCCTAACCGCGCTTGAGGAGGTCGAGAGCGCCAGCGTCGATCTCGACGCCAGCGCCGAGCAGGTCGCTGAACTGACCGAAGCAAGCGAAGGCGCGCAGAATGCCGCGATCCTCGCGCGCAGCCAGTATCAGGCGGGGCTGATCGATTTCCAGCGGCTGCTGGTGAGCGAAAGCCAGCTTCTGTCCGCGCGCACCGCGCTCGCCAATGCGCAAGGCGCGCGTGCGGTCGCCTTCATCACGCTGGCGCGCGCGATGGGCGGCGGCTGGCAAGTGCCGGACGGCGCGGGAATTGAACAATCTGCGGCGAAGGAGCCGACCCAGTGAATGACACCGCGACCCCTGCCGATCAGCCGAGCGTCGACGAATTTCTGGGCACCAAGCCTGTGCCCCGCTGGCGCCGGACGATGAAATACTGGCTGCCCGGCATCGGTCTTGTGCTGCTCGCGCTTCTGATCGCGCGCTGCACGGCTGATGCGCCGCCGCCCGAATATGTGACCGAGCCGGTGACTCGCGAATCGCTGTCGCTGTCGGTCACCGCGACGGGCAATCTGCGCCCCACCAACCAGATCGAGGTCGGCGCCGAGGTCACCGGCCCGATCGACGAGGTGCTGGTCGACGTCAACGACCGCGTCACCAGGGGTCAGGTGATCGCGGTGATCAACACCGAGATCATCGACCAGCAGATCGCGCAGGCGCGCGCCAACACCAACGCCGCACGCGCCGCGGCGGCGCAGGCGCAGGCGACGCTCGATATCGACCGGGTGCAGCTTGCCCGGCTTGAGGACGTGCGCCGCCTGTCGGGCGGGCGCGTGCCTTCGCAGATCGAGCTCGATCAGGCGAAAGCCGCGGTCGAGCGGGACAAGGCCGCGGTTGCATCGGCGCGCGCCAATATCGACGCGGCGCAGGCGATTTTGAACGGCAACCTCACCACGCGCTCGCGTGCGGTGATCCGCTCGCCCGTCAACGGCGTGGTGCTCGCCCGCCGGATCGAACCGGGGCAGACCGTGGTCGCCGCTTTCAACACCGTCACGCTGTTCGTGATTGCCGAAGACCTGTCCGAAATGCAGCTGCGCGTCGGGGTCGACGAAGCGGACGTGGGGCAGGTCGCCGCAGGGCAGCAGGCGACCTTCACGGTCGATGCCTATCCGGGCAAGCGTTTCCCCGCGACGCTGCAACGCGTCGATCTTGCCTCGCGCAGCACGGTCGAAGGCAGCACCGGCGCGAGCGGCGCGGCAGCCGCTGCAGGCGCGGGCGGATCGGTGGTCAGCTACGAAGCGCGGCTGATCGTGCGCAACACCGAAGGCCTCCTGCGCCCGGGGATGACCGCAACCGCCACCATCGCCACGCAGAACACCGGCTCTGCGCTGCTGGTCCCCAACGCCGCGCTGCGGTTCAAACCCGAAGCCAAGGGTGAGGAGGAAGGCGGGGTGTTCCGGCCGCAGTGGGGGCTCGACGATCAGAAACAGCAAGCCACCATCGGCGAAGGCAGCCGCCAGCAGGTGCAGGTGGTGCAGGCCGACGGCAGCCTGAAAGCGGTCGAAGTAATTACTGGCCGCAGCGACGGGCGGCGCACCGTGGTCCGCTCGAGCGCATTGAAGCCCGGAATGAAGGTCGTCACCGGCGTGAAAGCAGAAACAAAGTGACCCCAGCCGCGCCCGCAGACCCGCTGATCCAGCTTGAAGGGATCACCAAGACCTTCGGCAGCGGGGCGGCGGCGTTTCAGGCGCTGAAGGGCGTCGACCTCACCATCAATCGCGGCGAATTTGTCGCGGTGATGGGGCCTTCGGGCTCGGGCAAATCGACCACGATGAACATCCTCGGCTGCCTTGATGTGCCCAGCGGAGGCGTGTTCCGGTTTCGCGGGGTGGAGGTGCAGAAACTCGACCGCGATCAGCGGAGCCTTCTGCGGCGTCGCTATCTCGGCTTCGTCTTTCAGGGGTTCAACCTGCTCGCGCGCACGACCGCGCTGGAGAACGTCGAACTGCCGCTGGTCTATCGGGGGACAAGCAAGGCTGCGCGGCGCGAGGCGGCGATGCGCGCGCTCGATCAGGTGGGGCTGGCGCCCTGGGCCGATCACACGCCCGCCGAACTTTCGGGCGGGCAGCAGCAGCGTGTCGCGATCGCGCGCGCGCTGGTGACGCAGCCCGACGTGCTGCTCGCCGACGAGCCCACCGGCAATCTCGACAGCGAACGCTCGGTCGAGATCATGGAATTGCTGCGGCGGCTGAACGGGGAGGGGATCACGATCCTCATGGTCACCCACGAGGAAGACATGGCGGCCTTTGCCGGCACGATCGTGCGCTTCCGCGACGGGCTGGTCGAACGGATCGACCGCGGCGCCACTGCCATGGCTGAGGGCCGCGCCTGATGCTCGGCACCACGATCCTGCTCGCGCTGCGCGAGATCCGTCGGCATATCCTGCGTTCGATCCTGACGACGCTGGGGATCATCATCGGGGTGGCCGCGGTGGTGACGATGGTGACGGTGGGCAACGGGGTGACCGCCAAGGTACAAGGCCAGATATCGGCATTGGGGGCGAGCAATTTCATCATCTTTCCGGTGCGCACCACACGCGGCGCGCCGCGTCCATTCGACGAGGCGGATGTCCGCGCGGTCTCGCAGCAGATCGCGGGCGTCGATATCGCGGCGGGCAATGTCGGGGCCAGCGTGACCGCGTTTTACAATGGGCAGGATTGGGACACGCGCGTGCAGGGCGGCAACAACGACCTGCTCGAAGCGCAGTCGATCACGCTGTCCGAAGGCCGCCTGTTCACCGCGCAGGAACAGGAAGCAGGCAACGCGGTCTGCCTGCTCGGCCTCAAGGTGCGCGATGCGATCTTCCCCGCCGGCACCAGCCCCGTGGGCGCGCGGATGCGGCTGGACGATGTCTCGTGCGACGTGATCGGCGTGATGGAGGAACGCGGGCAGGGCGGCGGCGGCGCGGATGACGACGATACGGTCTACATGCCGCTCAAAACCGTGCAGCGCCGCTTCAAGGGCAACGACAAGCTCGATTTCTTCGTGGTCAAATACGATCCGGCCTACGAAGCCAGGACGATCCAGGATTCGCTGGTCGCGCTGCTGCGCGAACGCCGCTTGTTGCAGGGCGCGGAGCCCAACGACTTCAACGTGATCGACACAGCCCAGGTCAATCAGGCACTGGGCGCGGCGACCGGGGCGCTGACCGCGATGGTGGCGATCATCGCCTCGATCAGCCTGCTGGTCGGCGGGATCGGGATCATGAACATCATGCTGGTCAGCGTCACCGAACGCACCCGCGAGATCGGCATCCGACTCGCGATCGGCGCCTTGGCGCGCGAGGTGCGGCTGCAATTCCTGACCGAAGCGGTGGTGCTGTGCGCGCTGGGCGGACTTGCGGGCATCGCGCTGGGCTTTGTCGCGTCCCTCGGGCTGGCGACGGCGATCGATGTGCCGTTCACCTTCGATCCGGTGATCAACGTGGTAAGCTTCGTGTTTGCCGCAGGCATGGGGATCGTGTTCGGATACTACCCCGCCAGCCGCGCTTCGAAGCTCGACCCGATCGACGCGCTGCGCCACGAATAGCGGGGCCGCCCGGCGCGCGCGGCCCCGCGTTCGCGTCTAGTCGAAACCGACGAAGCGCGCGGCCTCGCTCACATCGCGGCGCGTGATGGTGACAGGGTTCGCCGGAAAGTCGGGATCGGGCCAGCCCATCGCGACGGCTTTCATGATCACCTGATCATCGGGGATGCCGGCGTGTTCGCGCACCACCGGGCTCTGCATGATCCCTTGCGAATTGATGACGCAGCCCAGCCCCTTGCTCCACGCCGCATTGACCAGCGCGGTGGTGACCGCGCCGCAATCGAACACCGTATCGTCGGCATCGCCCAGCTCCCTGTCGTAGGTGATGATCACGCAGACGGGCGCATCGAACTGGCGGAAACCGCGCAGCACCCAGTCCTGCCGCGCGTCCTTGTCGTCGCGGGCGATCCCCATTGCTTCGAACAGCTGGATCGCGCAGCCGACCTGCCGGTCGCGGTGGACACCCTGAAACGGCTGACCCTTGCGGAATTCGCGGCTGTCGGGTTCGCCCGCCAGAATCCGCTCGGTGTTGCCCTTGCGGATCCGGTCCAGCGGCTCGCCGCTGATGACGTGGAAATGATAGGGCTGCGTGTTCATCGACGAGGGCGAGCGCATCGCCATCTGGAGGATTTCCTCGATCAGCGCACGCGGCACCTCACGTGCGAGATAGCCGCGGATCGAGCGCCGCCCGGTCACCACTTCGGCATAAGTCTGGTCAGGCGTTCCGCTCATCATGCTCTCCCTTGCATTTTGCCGCATCGGCTAGCGCAAGGGAGATGGGATGCAAAGGGGTCAGCGCCGCGCGGCGAGCGATCCGCCAATGACAATATCGTCATTACCGTCGACGATGCGGAAGCTGAAGGCGAGCCCGGCTTCGCGTCCTTGCGGCCCGAAGAACCAGCCGGAAAAGCCGCCGCCGACCGACCCGTCGGGCTGCCGGTTGAGCGGTGCCGCGAAGGTCTGCTGGGTGCCGTCAATGCCCGACTGTCCGGCATAAGTGCCCAGCGGGGTGGTGGTCGGTGCCAGCGCACCGCCGGCGAGGAATTCGCGCCCGATGATCGTCAGGCTGACGTTGACTGCGCCGGTGGTGGGGTTTGCGGAGATTGACGCGGTGCTCTCGCTGATATCAAACTGCCGCCGGGTGCCAAGCGTGCGGTCGGTGATGAACACGGTTCCGGCATAAGTGAACTGCGTATAGGAAATCGGTGTCGCCGGACGATCGTTGAGCCGCGTGGGCACCCCGATGATGCAGAATGCGTTGGTGGTCAGCGTGCCCGGGCGGGTCAGAACACGCGTCGAGCGCAGATATTCGGCGTTGGTCGTGCCGATTGTTGGCTGGGTGATCGCAAACCGGTTGCCGAACCCGTTGGCCCCGACCTGGCGATAGGCAACCGTGTTGGGCTGCGCGGTGGTGACGACATCGCCTGGGCCGAAGACCAGCGCATAATCGACACCATCTTGCGACCGGCTGGCTATGCGCCAACTGTTGGTGGCCGCCTGGAAATCGTGGTCGATCGCCAGCGGGAAGGTGCTCGACCGGATGAAACCGACATCGGGCATGATGCCAAAGTTGCCGAACTGGTCGGTTGTGCCGGCACAGGCGCTGGAGAACTGCTGATCGCCGGTGAGCTGCGCGAACGTCGAATAGGTCGGCGTTGGCGTAGGAGTGGGAGTGGGTGTCGGCGTTGGTGTGGGGGTTGGAGTGGGGCCGCCGCCGGTGGGAGGCGGGGAGCCGCCGCTGTCGCCGCCGCCGCATGATGCAAGCGCCAGTGCGAGAGCCGCGCTCGTCAGAAAACGTCCGATCATCAAGAATCTCCCCCGAGAATATGTTGCCGAGGGAGATTCTAATGGCGCGCAACTAAGGGACAACCCCTATTCGCAGGCTGGGCACTTTATGCGGGGCGGAAGTGCTCATGCCGCCTCGGCCAGCCCGAGATCGAGCCGATCCCAGATTTCCACCAGCGCCGCGGTCAACTCGTCCATCATCGCCTCGGTGTGGTGCGGCCCCGGCGTGAAGCGCAGGCGCTCGGTCCCGCGCGGCACGGTGGGGAAGTTGATCGGCTGCACATAGACGCCGTATTCGGCGAGCAGGATGTCGCTGATCTTCTTGGCGCGCACCGGATCGCCCACCATCAGGGGCACGATGTGGGTGACCGAATCCATCACCGGCAGGCCGTTTTCGGCGAATTTCAGCTTGAGCATCGCGGCGGCGCGTTGCTGCGCGTTGCGCTCGACCGCGCTCTCTTTCAGGTGCCGGACGCTCGCCAGCACGCCCGCCACCAACACCGGCGAAAGCGAGGTCGTGAAGATGAAGCCCGGCGCATAGGAACGGATGCAATCGACCACCTTGGTGCTCGCCGCGATATAGCCGCCCATCACGCCGAACGCCTTGCCCAGCGTGCCTTCGATGATGTCGATCCGGTGCGCGGCATTGTCGCGTTCGGAAATCCCGCCGCCGCGCGCGCCATACATGCCGACCGCGTGAACTTCGTCGATATAGGTCAGCGCGTTGTATTTCTCGGCAAGGTCGCAGATCGCGTGGATCGGGGCGACATCGCCGTCCATCGAATAGACGCTTTCGAAGGCGATCAGCTTGGGCGTGTCGATATTGACGCTCGCCAGCAGTTCTTCCAAGTGCGCCACGTCATTGTGGCGGAACACCTTCTTCTCGCAGCCCGAATTGCGGATGCCGGCGATCATGCTCGCGTGGTTCAATTCGTCCGAGAAAATCACGCAGCCCGGCAAGAGCTTGGCCAGCGTCGACAATGTCGCATCGTTCGAGACATAGCCCGACGTGAACAGCAGCGCGGTGTCCTTGCCGTGGAGGTCGGCGAGCTCGCGTTCCAGTTCGACATGGAGGTGCGTGTTGCCGCCGATGTTGCGCGTGCCGCCCGAGCCTGCGCCGACATCGTGCAGCGCGGCTTCCATCGCGCCGATCACCTTGTCGTGCTGGCCCATGCACAGGTAGTCGTTGGAACACCACACCGTGATCGGCTTGGGGCCGTTATGCCCGTGAAAACAGCGCGCATTGGGATAGGCGCCCTTGTTGCGCATGATGTCGATGAAGACGCGGTAACGGCCTTCCTCGTGCAGCCGGTCGATCGCGGAATCGAAGATCTGGTCGTAGTTCAAGTCCGTCTCGCTCCTCTCGCGGGCCGACCTTAGGTGGGGGCGGGCGCGGGGTTCCTGCCGTGGATCTGTTGTCCGGCCATAACGCCCGAAAGGGCGGTTGGTTGCGCGCTTATTTAAGGCGGCGGGAAGGCTTTTGCTATGCCGATCTTTGCGAGCGTTTCGCAAGGCGTGGTGCGGATTTCAGAACACCTCCGCCGCGCCGAACCCGCGCGCCGCCAGCGCATCGGCAAGCCCGTCAGCGCCTGACAGCGGGCCGGTCACGACAAAGCGGTTGGCGGCGGGCGGGGCGAAGTCCTGCCCTTCGAGCAGATGCGCAATCCGCCGCGCAATGCCCGCCGCGCCGTCCACCTGCCGCACGTCCGGCCCGAAAGCATCGGCCAGTTCGTCCTCGAGCAGCGGGAAATGCGTGCAGGCGAGGACCAGCGTGTCGATCCGGTCGGCCCCCGCCATCGCGGTCAGCCGGTCGCGGACATCCGCGATCAGCGCCGGATCGACGGCGCGCCCGCGCAGTTTGGCTTCGGCGGCCTGCACCAGACCCGGCGCAGCGATCCGCAGCAGACGCTTGCCGCCCGCAAACGCGGCTTCGAGATCGTCGACATAGGCCTGCCGGATCGTCGCTTCGGTGCCAACGAGGCCGATCGTGCCGGTCCGCGTCAGCGCGGCGGCGGGCTTGATCGCGGGCACTGTGCCCACCACGGGGATTTCAAGCACATCGCGCACCATGCCAAGCGCGATCGTGCTGGCGGTGTTGCAGGCGATGCAGGCGAGCCGCGGCTGGAAGCGTTCGGCCATCCGCCCGAGCAACCCGGCCACCCGCGCGGCGATCTGCGCTTCGGTTTTGGTGCCATAGGGCAGGCCGGCAAGATCGGCGGCATAGATCACCGGCGCCTGCGGCAGCACCTTGCGCAAGCCATCATAGACGGTCAGCCCGCCGACCCCGGAATCGAACAGCAGGATGGGGGAGGAGGCTGCGACGTTCAAAAAAATCTCCGTGTCACGGCGGGCATGCGGCCAGCCTGACTTTCTTTTGCCTTACCGGGCGCTAGAAGAAGTGGAAAGGCCGGGCAAGCGCCCGCGATGGGATGGGAATTGATGGACGTCGTTTTTGCCGCACTTCTGGGTTTTGCGCTGGGTTCTATCCCCTTCGGATTGATCCTCACCCGCGCGGCCGGGCTGGGCGATGTGCGCCAGATCGGCAGCGGTTCGATCGGCGCAACCAATGTGCTGCGCACCGGCAACAAGGGGCTGGCCGCGGCAACCGTGCTGCTCGATGCATTGAAGGCCGTCATCCCGGTGCTGGTGGCCAAATCCGTCTGGCCCGGCACGGAGGGCATTGCCGCGGTCGCCGCGGTGGCAGGGCATTGCTTCACCCCCTGGCTCGCCTTCAAGGGTGGCAAGGGCTTCGCCAGCGCCGCGGGCGCCTTGGCCGCGCTGGCATGGCCGGTGATGCTGCTGTGCGCAGGGATCTGGGCGCTGACGCTGTTTCTCAGCCGGATTTCGAGCGTGTCCTCGCTGGTCAGCGTGATTGCCGCGCCGATCGCGGCATGGGCGCTGGGCTACCCGCAGGTGATCGCCCCGCTGCTGGCGATCGCCGCGATCGTCATCGTCCAGCACCGCGCCAACATCGGCCGGCTGATGCGCGGGGAGGAGCCGCGCGTCGGCGCGTCCGCCAAATGATCGCGGGCATCATCTGATGGAGAGCACGGGGTCGCAGCCAGCCGCTCTCAACCAGGCCGAAGCCTTCGCGCGCATTCGCCTGCTGCGTTCGCCCAATATCGGGCCGGTCAGCTATCGCCAATTGCTCGCGCGGTTCGGCAGCGCGGGCGCGGCGCTCGAAGCGCTCCCCGATCTCGCCAGCCGGGGGAGGGGGCCGTATCGCCCGGCCAGCGCCCAAAGCATCGAGCGCGAAGTCGCCGCTTTGCGCAGCAGCGGCGGGCGTTACGTGTTTCACGACCAACCCGATTACCCGGCGCTGCTGGGGGAAATCGCCAGCGCGCCGCCGATCCTTACCTGCCGCGGCAATCTCGCGCTCGCCAGCCAGCCCTGCGTCGCGCTGGTCGGTGCGCGCAATGCCAGCGCTGCGGCGGTCAAACTCGCCCGCGATTTCGCCGCGGCGCTGGCGGAGGAGGGCTTCACCGTCGTCTCGGGGCTGGCGCGCGGGATTGACGGCGGCGCGCACGAAGGCGCATTTCCCCGCACGATCGGCGTGATCGCCAGCGGGATCGACATCGCCTATCCGCCGCAGCACGCCGACCTTCAGGAGCGCATAGCGAGCCACGGCCTGCTGATCGCCGAACAGCCGCCGGGCACCGAGCCGCGCGGGCGGCATTTCCCTTCGCGCAACCGCATCATCGCCGGGCTGGCGCTGGGCACGCTGGTGGTCGAGGCCGCGCCGCAATCGGGCAGCCTCATCACCGCGCGGCTGGCGGGCGAGGCGGGGCGCGAGGTGATGGCGATCCCCGGCTCGCCGCTGGATGCGCGCAGTCTGGGATGCAACCAACTGATCCGCGACGGCGCGGTGCTGGTGCAATCGCCGTCGGAGGTCGCCGAACTGCTGCAAGGCTTCACCGGCGCGCCGCGCTCGCGGTTCCGGGTGGCGGAGGATGCGCAGGACTTCGACTACGCCCAACTGGCAACGCTCGACTGGGGCGAAGCGCGCGCCGATCTGTCGCACGATCTCGCCAGCCTCGTCACCCACACCCCGATCGCGCTCGACGAGCTGATCCGCCAGACCGGCGCGCCTGCCGGCCATGTCCACATGGCGCTGCTCGAACTCGAACTCGCCGGCGATCTGCTGCGCGAGACGGATGGCATGGTGCGGCGTTTGGTGTAGCAGGCGCGCACGACAAGCCTCTTGACGGTTTTGCCCGGCGCGGCCCACCCTCGCGCACACGTACACGTAAGGACCTCTTCTTCAGCCCATGCAGCTCGTCATCGTCGAATCCCCCGCCAAAGCGAAAACCATCGAGAAATATCTCGGCAAGGACTTCAAGGTTCTCGCGTCCTATGGCCACGTCCGCGATCTGCCGCCCAAGGATGGCAGCGTGAAGCCCGACGAGGACTTCGCGATGGACTGGGAACTCTACCGCGACAAGCAGAGCCGCTTCAAGGAAATCGCCGACGCGGCCAAGGGCGCCAGCCGCCTCGTTCTCGCCACCGACCCTGATCGTGAGGGCGAGGCGATCAGCTGGCACGTGCAGGAGCTGCTGAAGAAGCGGAAAAGCCTGCCCGCCAAGGTCGACCGCGTCACCTTCAACGCGATCACCAAGCAGGCGGTGACCGAGGCGATGACCCGCCCGCGTGACCTCGATCAACCGCTGATCGATGCCTATCTCGCGCGCCGCGCGCTCGACTATCTGTTCGGCTTCACCCTGTCGCCGGTGCTGTGGCGCAAGCTGCCGGGCGCAAAATCGGCGGGCCGCGTGCAATCGGTCGCGCTGCGTCTGATCGTCGAGCGCGAGCGCGAGATCGAGGCCTTCCGCGCGGACGAATACTGGAGCGTGGTCGCGCGCCTGATGCACGATGGCACCGCGTTCGATGCGCGCCTCGTCAAGTTCCGCGGCGAAAAGCTTGAGCGCCTGAGCCTCGGCACCGAGGGCATCGCCATGGAAGCCAAGGCCGCGGTCGAAGCCGGGCGTTTCACTGTCGAAGGCGTGGAGACCAAACCGGTCAAGCGCAACCCCGCGCCGCCGTTCACCACCTCGACGCTGCAACAGGAAGCCGCGCGCAAACTGGGCTATTCGGCGCAGCACACGATGCGGCTGGCGCAGAGCCTCTATGAAGCGGGCGCGATCACCTACATGCGGACCGACGGCGTGCAGATGGACATGAGCGCGATCCACGCCGCGCGCGATGCGATCGCGGCGCGCTTCAGCCCCGACTATCGCCCCGAAAAGCCGCGGATGTATTCGACCAAGGCCAAGAACGCGCAGGAAGCGCACGAGGCCATCCGTCCGACCGATTTCACCCGCGAACGTGCCGGCACGGGCGACGAGGCGAAGCTGTACGACCTCATCTTCAAGCGCGCGATGGCGAGCCAGATGGCGACCGCGCTGCTCGAACGCACCACGGTCACGCTGCGCGATCCGACCGGGCAGCACGAACTGCGCGCCACCGGACAGGTGGTGAAATTTCCGGGCTTCCTTGCGGTCTATCAGGAAAGCTTCGACGACAGCGATGACGAGGACGGCAGTCTGCTGCCCGTGCTGAAAAACGGCGATCTGCCCGCCAAGCGCAGCGTCGATGCGACCCAGCACTTCACCCAGCCGCCGCCGCGCTTTTCCGAAGCGTCGCTGGTCAAGCGGCTGGAGGAACTCGGCATCGGGCGCCCATCGACCTATGCCTCGACCATCCAGACCCTGCGCGACCGCGCCTATGTGCGGGTGGAGAAGAACCGCTTTTTCGCCGAGGAATCGGGCCGTCTCCTGACCGCTTTTCTCGAACGCTTCTTCCCGACCTATGTCGCCTATGATTTCACCGCCGGGATGGAGGACGAGCTCGATGTCGTCTCCGACGGGCGCGAGGAATACAAGGTGCTGCTCGAACGGTTCTGGCGCGATTTCAAGCCCAAGGCCGACGAGGTGATGGAGAAGCTACCCTCGGAAGTGACCGAGGCGCTCGACGAATATCTCGCCGATTTCCTGTTCCCCCCGCGCGAGGACGGCAGCGACCCGCGCGCCTGCCCGCTGTGCGCGGCCGAAGGGCGCGATGGCGGCAGGCTGGCGCTGCGCGGCGGCAAGTTCGGTGCGTTCGTGGCCTGCGCCAACTATCCCGAATGCAAATACACCCGCCGCTTTGCCCAGCCGGGCGCTGATGGCGGGGACGGGGCCGAAGACGGGATCATGGGCCAGCATCCCGAAACCGGCGAGAACATTCTGCGCAAGACCGGGCGGTTCGGCCCCTACGTCGAAATGGGCGAGGGCAAGGAAGCCAAGCGCGCGAGCATCCCCAAGGATCTCGACGATTTTGATCTCGACTGGGCGGTGAAACTGCTGGGCCTGCCGCGCATCATCGGCGCGCACCCCGAGACCGCGCTCGAGATCGAGGCGAATATCGGGCGTTACGGGCCTTACCTGCGGCATGACGGCAAGTATGGCCGGCTCACCAATACCCGCGAGGTCTTCGAGGTAGGGATGAACCGCGCGGTCGATATCCTCGCGCAGGCCGCCACCCGCGGCGGCGCGGCGCGCGGCAAGTCCGAACCCATCGCCACGCTCGGCGCGCACCCCACCAGCGGGGGCGAGATCAAGGTGATGCCGGGCCGCTATGGCCCCTATGTCACCGACGGCACCACCAACGCGACGATCGCGCGCGACATGAAGCCCGAGGACGTGACGCTCGCCATCGCGATCGAACTGATCGATGCGCGCGCGGCGAAAGGCCCGGCCAAGGGCAAGAAAAAGAAGGCCGCTCCCAAGAAAGCGCCCGCCAAGAAGCCTGCGGCAAAGAAGGCGGCGGCAAAAAAACCGGCGGCCAAGAAGGCGCCCGCCAAGAAGCCCGCGGCAAAGAAGGCCACGCCTGCGACGAACTGAGGTCGGGAGCGGCGCAAAACGCCGCTCCGCCTTGTCCGCGTTGACAAAACATAAAGCATTTGCCCCCTAAAAATGGCGCCAGACAAAGGGCTGCGCCGTGATCGAAATCGAAGTCCAGAACGAAACCCACCAATCCCAGAGCCGCATCCGCTTTGCCGCGGTGCCGCGGATCGGCGAAGGCCTGCGCCTGCGCGAACCCGATGGCATGTGGGCGAGCTACGACGTCATCGACGTGTGGTATCAGAAAGCCGAATTCGGCGATGTATGGATGCCCTATCTCCATGTCCGTGTGACCCCGGGCGAAATGGTCGGCACGATCGAAGCCGATCGCTTCTCGGACGATTACGCCGCGCAGGGCCTGCACCAGCAAGGCTTCGACCAGCCCGCCTACGATCAGGGCTTCGATCAGCCGGCCTATGCCGCGATGGGCGGAGGGCGCTAGCATGCACAATCTTATCAAGCGCAATTCCGGTCCCCACCGCCGCACCGCGATGGAAGGCAAGACGCTGGCCGAAAAACTGGCGCAGAACGAAAAGGCGCTCGAAGCCGGGATCGCTGCCGCCGCGCAGGAAATCGCTGCGCAGCAGACGCGCGAAGCCGCCGAACCCGAACCCGCGACCGCCGAAATCACGCCGCCCGCCGGCGCGCCCGCTGCGCCCGGTGCGGCTGCAAACCACGGCGATGATACCGCCGCGATCGTCGCGGCGGCCAAGGCGATGCGCGACCGCTACCCGGCGCGCGATAACGCCGCGCCCGCACAGCGCACCTGCCTGATCGTCGATGACAGCCGCGTGATCCGCAAGGTATCGAGCAAGATCGCGATCAGCCTCGGCTACACCCCCATCGAAGCCGAGAACGGCGAAGAGGCGCTTGCCCGGTGCAAGAAATCGATGCCCGATCTGGTGCTGACCGATTGGAACATGCCCGAAATGGACGGGATCACCTTCGTCACCAAATTGCGCGCGATCCCGACGCCCAAGGAGCCGACGGTGGTGTTCTGCACGTCCAACGGCGAAGCGCGCGACATCCACGATGGCATTGCCGCAGGCGCGGATGATTACATCGTCAAACCCTTCGACGAGGCGGCGCTCAAGGCCAAGCTCGAACGGCTCGACCGCGGCTGATCGGCAGAGACCGGGGGCGCCGCACCCCTAACATAGGATACTGGACAATTTCGGCTGCCTCTGCGACCGCAAGGGTTCGACCTTGTGGTCTCCATTTGTCCAGTAAGGCGACGCAGTGCCGACAACCTTTCAAGAAGCCCATTCGCCCCTGCTCGGGCAGATCACGTTCCGCCAGCTGGCCGATGCCATGCCGCAGATGGTGTGGTCGACGCTGCCCGACGGCCTGCACGATTATTACAACGCGCGCTGGTACGAATTCACCGGCGCGCCCTTGGGTTCGACCGATGGCGAGGGCTGGAACGACATGTTCCACCCAGAGGATCAGGAACGCGCCTGGACAGTGTGGCGCCGCAGCCTGGCAACGGGCGAGCCTTACGAAATCGAATATCGCCTGCGCCATCACAGCGGCGAATACCGATGGGCGCTGGGCCGCGCGCTGCCGGTGCGCGGGGAAGAGGGGCAGATCGTGCGCTGGGTGGGCACCTGCACCGATATCCACGAACACAAGCAGTCCGAACAGATGAACGCGGTTCTGAGCCGCGAACTCAGCCACCGGATCAAGAACATCTTTGCCGTGATCGGCGGGATCATCGGAATTTCCTCGCGCCAGTTCCCGCAGCTCGAAACGCTGGCCACCCAGCTGCAGTCGCGCGTCGCCGCGCTGGGCCGCGCGCATGATTACGCCCGCCCGCACAGCGAAGACAGCGCGCCGCATGGCGGCCCCTCGCAGCTGACCGAAATGCTGCGCCAGTTGCTCAGCCCCTATCCCGCGCTCGATGAAGGGCGGATCACGATTGAGGGCGAGCAGCTGACCGTCGATGATCGCGGCGCGACGCCGATCGGTCTGACCTTCCACGAGCTGGCGACCAATTCGATGAAATACGGCGCGCTGTCGGCGTCCGATGGCCAGGTGCGGATCGTGGTGTCGTCGGAAGATGGCAATGTCACGATCGAATGGATCGAGACGGGCGGCCCGCCGGTCGTGAAGCCGGACTTCATCGGGTTCGGCACCGAGCTCACGGAAATCGCGATCGTCGCACAGCTGGGCGGAACGATTGACCGCGAATGGCTGCCCGAGGGTCTGCGGGTCACGATCAGGATTTTGGCGGAACGCCTGCGCCGCTGACCTGCGGCGCGTGCGCCCGGCGGCGCGAAATCAGCCGAAGCAGCGCAGCGCCTGCGGCGGATCCTTGGCAAGTCCGCGGCGGCGTTCCAGCGCGAAACTGACCGCATCGGTCAGCGTCTGGGCATCGGCGGGCTTGGTCAGCACGCCGATGGTTCCGGCAACCCCGTCGCCCAGCTGGCGCGGGTTGGCGGTGATGAAGATCACGGTCACACCCAGATCCTGCGCAAGCCGCGCACCGATATCGGGGCCAGTCAGCCCGTCGCGCAGGTTCAGATCGACCAGCGCCAGTGCGATCCCCTGATTGGCGAGCGCCATCGCGCCTTCGCGGTCTGCCGCGATCCCTGCCACCTCGTAGCCGTGCTGCTCAAGGATGCGCTTCATTTCAAAAGCGATGAAGAACTCGTCTTCGACAATGAGGATGGGGTCTGACATGCTTCTCAAAAGTGATTTTGTGCGCGGGTGTTCCAGCGCGATATGACATTTTTTGGACCATCGTGGATGCGGTTTGCAATCATTTGCAGATCGCATCCTCCGCGGGTGAGCCGGCGCCCGATGGCACCGGTTTGCGGGCGTTGCAAGCGTGCGTGATCCGGCCTTGTCAGGGGCGCATGTTCAGCGCACCCAGTCGAGCCCGATTTCCTCGAACACTTCCTTGTCTTCGGCCCAGTTTTCCAGAACCTTGACGTGCAGGAACAGGTGCACCTTCGTGCCCAGCACCTCCATCAGTTCGGCGCGCGCAGCCGCCCCGATCGCCTTGATCTTCGATCCGCCCTTGCCGAGCACGATCGCGCGCTGGTTGTCGCGGGTGACGACGATCTGCTGGTGGATCTCGATGCTGCCATCGGGCCGCACTTCATAGCGTTCGGGCCGCACCGCGCTGTCATAGGGCAGTTCCTCGTGGAGCTGCTGGTAGAGCTGTTCGCGCGTGATCTCGGTCGCGAGCAGGCGCTCGGAAGCATCGGACACCTGATCTTCGGGATACATCCATTCAGCCAGCGGCATCATCCCGGCGATGTGATCCTTGAGTTCGGCAACCCCGTCGCCGTTGAGCGCCGAGATGAAGAAGATTTCGGCAAAGTCGACCTTGGCGGCAAGGTCCTGCGCAAGTGCGAGCAGCGGTTCCTTCTTCGCGCGATCGACCTTGTTGAGGACGAGGATCTTGCGTTCGGGCCGGCCTGCCAGCGTTTCGAGCAGGGGTTCAAGCTCGTGGCGGCGCTGCTTGATCGGATCGACCATCAGCAGCACCGCATCGGCCGCTTCGGCGCCTTCCCATGCGGCGCTGACCATCGCGCGGTCAAGCCGGCGCTTGGGGGCAAAGATGCCGGGGGTGTCGACGAGGATCATCTGTGTCGGCACACCCGCCAGTTCGTGCAGTGCAATCCCGAGCATCCGCGCGCGCGTGGTTTGCGCCTTGGGCGAGGTGATCGCGACCTTCTGTCCGACCAGCGCGTTCACCAGCGTCGATTTGCCTGCATTGGGCGCGCCGAGCACGGCGACGACGCCGCAGCGCGTGTTGGCGGGGGCAGGGGCGGCGGAAGAGGTTTCGATGTCGGTCATTGCCGCGCCCATAGCCGCTTGGCACGCGTTTGTCGAAGCCCAGCACGTGTTCGGGCCGCCCCTGACCCCTTCCAGACCCCTGCCAGACCCCTTTCAGCCCCGTCTTGCCAAGGGTTTGCGGCGCTGTTTCACGTGAAACATCAAAGCCCGCCCGCCGCTCAGCCGAACTGTTCGAGGAACGCCTTGGCGGCGAGTTTTTCCGCCTCGCCCTTGCTCGAAGCGGTCGCCTCGGCAGCGCCGACATTGCGCACCGAAACGCGCACCGTAAAACGCGCGGCATGATCGGGGCCCGAGCGGTCGACGACTTCATAAAGCGGGGTCATCCGCCGGTTGCCCGCGGCCCATTCCTGAAGCGCGCTCTTGGGATGCTTCGACTTGCCGACATCGCCTTCAAGCTCGCTAGCCCAAAGGCGGTAGATCAGCGTCTGTGCCGCCTCGAACCCGTGTTCGATGAAGCACGCGCCGATCAGCGCCTCCATCACGTCGCCCAAAATCTTGTCGCTGTCCGATCCGCCATCGTCGCGCGCCTGCTTGCCCAGCCGGATATGCGGGGGCAGGCCGATGGAGCGTGCGATCCGCGCACAAGTGGCGCCGCTGACCAGCGCATTGAGGCGCTGCGACAGCTTGCCTTCAGGCGCATCGCCCGCACGGAACAGCCACGCCGCGACCGACAGGCCCAGCACCCGGTCGCCAAGGAATTCGAGCCGCTGGTAATCGGCCGCATCGGCGCTGCCCGATCCGTTGAAGCTGCCATGCGTCAGCGCCTCCAGCCAGACCGCGTCAGCCGCGGGCGCAAAGCCCTGCGCGGTCAGCCAGGCGCGGGTGTCGGGGGCAAGCGCGGCGGTCACAGGCGGTCTCCGATACGGTCCCAGCGCGCGGCCGAGAACCAGGTCCAGGGTTTGAGCCAGTCCGCGCTGCCATCGGTCGACCAGACGATCACCTCCGCGCGGCCGACCAGCAGGTCTTGCGCGACCAGTCCCACGCCTTCGCCTGCGGCGGCAGGAAAGCGGCTGTCGAGCGAATTGTCGCGGTTGTCGCCCATCAGGAACAGCGCGCCTTCGGGGACAGTGCGTTCGGGGTAGTTATCGGCCGGGGTGCGCCCGAAATCGATCACGCGGTAGCTGCGCCCGCCGGGCAGCGTTTCGCGCGACGCGCGGTATCGGCACGCCTCGGTGCCGCCCGGGATGCGTCCCGCTTCGCCGCCCCATGCGCAGCCCGTATTGGGAGAAAGCGGCACCAGCGCATCGCCAATCGGCACCTGGCGCAGCCGCACGCCGTTGAGCACCACCTGTCCGCTCACCACCGCCACACGGTCGCCCGGCAGGCCAATCACGCGCTTGATGTAATCGCGCCCGTCGACCGGATGCTTGAAGATCACGATATCGCCGCGTTCCGGCGTGCCGGGCAGCAGCCGCCCTTCGGGCAGGTCGAAATCGAACGGCAGCGACCGGCGCGAAAAGCCATAGGGCCATTTCGACGCGAGCAGGTAGTCGCCGTTCATCAGCCGCGGCAGCATGCTTTCCGACGGGATCGAAAAGGGCGAGAATACGAATACCCGGAAGGCCAGCACCACGACTAACAGCTTGATGATAAACCACGCAAAGCTGCCCCAGCTGTCGCCCGAACGGGGCTGGACTGCGTCGGGCTGGCCGGTGCCAAGCGATTGGGTCTTTGCATCCATCGTCCATGCCCTTACTCGGCTCCTCACACTTGCGCAAAGGGGAACGGTAATGAGCGGATCGGGCGAAGCGATGACGGCGGCATGGACAGCCTTGCGCGGTCTGCCGCAGCACAGCCTGGCCGACCTGTTCGCCGCCGATGCGCAGCGGCCCCAGGCGATGACCCGGCACATCGCATGGCCCGCCGCGCCCGGCGGCCAGAGCGATGCGCAAGCGGGCATGCTGATCGATTTTTCCAAGACGCATCTGGGCGAGGATACGCTCACCGCGTTCGAGGCGCTGGCCGATGCGGCGGGTTTTGATGCGGCGCGCGAGGCCTTGTTCGGCGGCGGAATCGTCAACACCACCGAAGGCCGCGCCGCGACCCACGGCGCGCTGCGCGGCAGCGGCACGCCTGCGGCGGTCGAGGAGGCCGAGGCGTTGCTCGCGCGGATGGGGATGCTGCTCGAGGCGATCCACGAAGGCGCGCTGGGCGAGATCAAGCATTGCATCGCGATCGGCATCGGCGGATCGGCGCTCGGCCCCGCGCTCGCGATCGACGCGCTGACCCGCGATCTGGCGCTGGTCGATGTCCATGTCGTCTCGAACATCGACGGGCTGGCACTGGAAGCGGCATTCCGCGCCTGCGATCCCGCGACCACGCTGATCGCGCTGGCATCGAAAACCTTCACCACCACCGAGACGATGACCAATGCGGCGAGCGCGCTGAAATGGCTCGCCGACAACGGCGTCGAAGACCCGGGCGGGCGGGTGATCGCGCTGACCGCCGCGCCCGAGAAGGCGGTCGAATGGGGCGTGGACGAAACCCGCGTGCTGCCGTTCCCCGAAAGCGTGGGCGGGCGCTATTCGCTGTTTTCTAGCATCGGCTTCCCCGTCGCGCTGGCGGTGGGGATGGATGAATTTGCGCACATGCTTGCCGGCGCCAAGGCGGTGGACGACCATTTCCGCGACACGAACGCGCGTGCCAATGCCCCGCTGCTCGCCGCCTTTGCCGACCAGTATTACACGCGCCTCAAGGGCTGCCAGACCCGCGCGGTCTTCGCCTATGACGAACGGCTGAAGCTGCTGCCCGATTATCTCCAGCAGCTCGAAATGGAATCGAACGGCAAATCGGTCACGCAAGGCGGCGCCCCTGTCGACGGGCCGACCGCGGCGGTGACATGGGGCGGGGTGGGGACGGACGCGCAGCACGCGGTGTTCCAGCTGCTCCATCAGGGCACGCACCTGATCCCGGTCGATTTCATCGCCAGCATCGCGCCGGGCGACGATCTCGATCCCGCGCACCACCGCATCCTGCTGATGAACTGCCTTGCGCAGGGCGCAGCGCTGATGGCGGGCAAGACCTCGGACGATCCGGCGCGTGCCTATCCGGGGGATCGGCCCTCGACCACCTTCCTCGTCGATGATTGCGATGCGGCGGCGCTCGGCGCGCTAATCGCGTTCCACGAACACCGCACCTTTGCCAATGCGGTGCTGATGGGCATCAACCCCTTCGACCAGTTCGGCGTCGAACTGGGCAAGGCGATCGCCAAGCAGATCGAAAGCGGCGAGGGGGATTTCGACGCCTCGACCAAGGCGCTGATGGCGGCGGCGGGGTTGGGGTAACGCGGGAAAAGATTGACTTTCGCGCAGCCCGCGCCCACATGGCCGCCATCGAAGCGCGCTAGCCATGCGTGAAGCGGCGGATGCCCAACAGATATCCGCCCCGGCCGCGCCTCGGTTCTACCCCCAAGACTTCCCTTTTCACGCGGGCGGTTTCAACCCCCGCGCCGCGCGTGGCGTGCCCGTTGACGCATTGCGTGCCGGGCCGCCCAGCGCGCGTCGCAGATATTATGCGAGTGCATTCTACCATGACGACTTTTGCTGACCTCGGGCTGTCGCAGCCCGTGCTCCAGGCCCTTGACCTCAAGGGTTACAACACGCCCACCCCGATCCAGGAACAGGCGATTCCCCCCGTATTGAAGGGCCGCGACCTGCTCGGCATCGCGCAGACCGGCACCGGCAAGACCGCCGCGTTCATGCTCCCCAGCATCGACCGGTTGCGCGAAGCCGACAAGCAGATCCCGTTCAAATCCTGCCGCATGCTGGTGCTTGCACCCACGCGCGAACTGGCCGTGCAGATTGCCGACAGCGCCAAGGATTACGGCGCGCTTGCGGGCCTCAAGGTGCAGTCGATTGTCGGCGGCACCAGCGTGGGCAAGGACCGCAACAAGCTGCACCGCGGCACCGATATTCTGGTGGCAACGCCGGGCCGTCTCCTCGATCTGATCGACCAGAAGGCATTCAACCTCAATGGGATCGAAGTCCTCGTCCTTGACGAAGCGGACCAGATGCTCGATCTCGGCTTCATCCACGCGCTGCGCAAGATCCGCGAACTGGCGCCCAAGGATCGCCAGACGCTGTTCTTCAGCGCCACCATGCCCAAGGCGATCAAGGAGCTGGTAAGCGGTTATTGCAACAACCCTGTCCAGGTTTCGGTGACGCCCGAAAGCACCACCGCCGAACGGATCGACCAGTATCTCTTCATGGTGCAGCAGGACGAGAAGCTGAGCCTTCTCACGATGATCCTGCAGCGCCGCCACGAGGTGCCGGGCGAATTCGAACGCGTGCTGATCTTCACCCGCACCAAGCACGGCGCGGACCGCGTGGTGAAGAAGCTGGAGCAGGCGGGCATCCCCGCCAACGCGATCCACGGCAACAAGTCGCAGCCGCAGCGCCAGCGCGCGCTCGACGAGTTCCGCAAGGCACGCGTGCCGGTGCTGATTGCCACGGACGTTGCCGCGCGCGGGATCGATATTCCGGGCGTCAGCCACGTCATCAATTACGAACTGCCCAACGTTCCCGAACAATATGTCCACCGCATCGGCCGCACCGCGCGCGCCGGGCGTGACGGGATCGCGATCGCCTTCTGCGCAGAGGACGAACGCGCATACCTCAAGGACATCCGCAAGGTGACGGGAGCCGAGCTTGAACGGCTGCCGCTGCCCGACAATTTCCGTGCCGTGGTCGAAGGCGAAGGCCCGACCAAGCCCGCGCCGCGCGTGCCGATGAAGCGCGTGCAGCCGCGCCCGCTCGGCCAGCGCAAGCCGCAGGGCGAAGCGCGCGGCGGCGGGGATCGCCGTCCGCAGCAGGGCGAAGGTCGCCGTGGCGAGGGCGAGCGCCGCAGCGCACCGCAGGGCGAACGCCGCGGTGCTCCGCAGGGTGAGCGTCGTCCGCAAGGCGATCGCAAGCCGCAGCAAGCGCATGGGCAGGGCCGGTCCGGCGGCAATGGCGGCGGCGGTGATCGTCGTTCGCCCGGCAGCGGCGGTCGTCCCGGGGGCAATGGTGGCGGCAATGGCGGCGGTGGCAACCGCGGCCGCGGTCGTCCCGGCGGCGGCGGCGGCGGGCGTCCGCGCGCAGCCAGCGTCTGATCGCAGGCATTATTGAACAAACGAACGGCGGGGGGCGGCAAGCCTTCCGCCTTTTGTTTGCCCGAAATCCGCGCCAGCCGCGCTCTCGCGGTTGCCGCGCCTGCATAGCGCCGCCATATGCGTCCCGTTAGCGAGCGGAGCGATGCATGGCCGACGAATATGATTTCGACCTCTTCACGATTGGCGCAGGTTCGGGCGGGGTGCGCGCCAGCCGCGTTGCCGCTGCCCACGGTGCGCGCGTCGCCGTGGCCGAGGAATACCGTGTCGGCGGCACCTGCGTCATCCGCGGCTGCGTGCCCAAGAAGATGCTCGTCTACGGCGCGCACTTCGCCGAGGATCTGGTCGATGCCCGCGCGTTCGGCTGGACAATCGAAGGCAAGCGTTTCGACTGGAAGGCGCTGCGCGATGCGGTGCAGACCGATGTCACCCGGCTCGAAGGGCTGTATGGCCAGACGCTGGGCAACAACGACGTCACGATCTTCAACCAGCGCGCGGTGATCACCGGCCCGCACGAGATCATGCTCGCCGATGGGCAGAAATTTACAGCGAAGCACATTTTGATCGCCACCGGCGCACGGCCCTTCGTGCCGACCTTCCCGGGCAGCGAACATGTCATCACCTCGAACGAGGCGTTCCACCTCGACGAACTCCCCCCGCGCATCCTGATCGCGGGCGGCGGATACATCGCCAATGAATTTGCCGGGATCTTCAACGAATTCGGCTGCAAGGTGACGATCGCCAACCGCTCGGACACGATCCTGCGCTCCTATGATGCGGCGCTGCGCGACCGGCTGCTCCAGATCTCGATCGTCAAGGGCATCAACTTCCTGTTCCATGCCGAGTTCGAGAGCATCGAGAAGCAGGAGGACGGCACGCTGCTGGTCAAGCTGACGGGGCAGGAGCCATGCGTTTACGATGCGGTGATGGTGGCGACGGGCCGCGTTCCCAATGTCGAAGGGCTGGGGCTTGAGACTGTCGGCGTCGAACTGGGCGCGCGCGGCGAAATCATCGTCGATGCCTTCAGCCGCACCAGCGTTGACCACATCCACGCCGTGGGCGATGTCACCGACCGCGTGCAATTGACGCCGGTCGCGATTCGCGAAGGCCAGGCCTTTGCCGACAGCACCTTCGGCCCGGGCGAACCCTATGCGGTCGACCATTCCTGCGTGCCCTCGGCGGTGTTCAGCCATCCGCCGATCGCCGCAGTAGGCATGACCGAAAGCGAAGCGCGCGATGCGATCGGCAATATCGCGGTCTATCAGTCGGACTTCCGCCCGATGAAGAACGTGGTCGCCGGGCGGAACGAGCGCAGCCTTTACAAGATGATCGTCGATTCCTCGTCGGGCCGGATCGTGGGCATCCACATGATCGGCCCCGAAGCGCCCGAAATCATGCAGGCCGCCGCGATCGCGGTGAAGGCCGGGCTGACCAAGGCCGATTTCGATGCGACGGTCGCGATCCATCCGACGATGGCCGAAGAACTGGTCCTGTTCAAATAGGGGAGCGAGGGGCGATGAACGTAGCGGGCAAGGTCGTGCTGCTGACTGGCGGCAGCGCCGGGATCGGACGCGAGATCGCGCGGCAGTTGCAGGCCAAGGGCGCGGCGGTGATCCTGACGGGCCGCGATCGCACGCGGCTGGCGGCGATGGAAGCGCAAGGGTTCAAGACGATAGCCGCCGACCTTTCCCATGCCGCAGGGGTCGACGCGCTGATTGCCGCGGTCGAAGGGCAAGCGATCGACATTCTCATCAACAATGCGGGTCAATTGGTCGATCACGATTTTCGCAAAGATGCGCCCGATCCGCAGGACGCGGATGATTGCATCTATGCCAACCTGTCCGCCCCGGTGCGGCTGATCACCGCGCTGATGCCGAACCTGCGCGCGCGGCCCGAGGCGACGATCGTCAATGTCACCAGCGGCCTCGCGGTCGCCCCTGCTGCGCGCCAGCCGGTCTATTGCGCGACGAAGGCGGGCCTGCGGTTCTACACGCTGGCGCTGCGCGAACAGCTCAAGGGCACCGCGATCAAGGTGATCGAGGCGCTGCCGCCGGTGGTCGACACGCAGATGAACGATGGCAACCCGATGAAGAAGATGCCTGCCGCCGAGTGCGCGGCGCAGATCATCGCCGCGATCGAAGAGGGCCGCGACGAGGCGAATATCGGCATGACCCGCGCCTTGCGGGTGATGGAATCGATCGCGCCTTCGCTCGCCCGGCGGATGACGCTGCGGTTCTAGGGCCCGAGGCGCGCAGGCGAAAAGAACGCCGCCGAGAGGCCGGCTGCTGCGCAGTCCTCGGGGAAAGGCTCTCCCAGCACCGCGGCGGCGGCGATCCGCGACAGCGCGGGCGAAGTCTGGAAGCCTGCGCCGCCTTGGCCGGCACACCAGAAGAACCCGCGCGCGCCGGCCGCTTCACCAATGACGGGGAGTTCGTCGGGGGCAAAGCTTCTGAGGCCCGCCCAGGCGTGACCGATCCGGCGGATCGCAAGCGTGGTCGCCTGCTCGACGCGGTCGGCGGCAACCGCCTTGTCGAGTTCTTCGGGAGCGGCATCGCAAGGGTCGCTTGCCCCTTCATCCATGGATGACGCCAGCAATTGCCCGCGGCCTTCGGGGAGGATGTAGAAGCCTTCGCCCACGGTCTTGGTAAAGGGCCAGCGGCTGACGTCTTTGCCCTCGGGCGCGGCGAAGGAAATCACGGTGCGGCGGCGCGGCGCGATACCGATGGGCGCAGCGCCTGCCAATCGCGCGATCTCGTCCGCCCATGCGCCCGCAGCATTGACGACGATGGCCGCGCCGAAAGTGCCCTTGGACGTTCCGATCCGCCAGCTATCGCCGTCTCTTTCGATCGTGTGGACCCGCGCGCCTGTGACCAGCTTGCCGTTGTGTTCGCGCAAGGTGGCGACATGGGCTTGCAGCATCGCGTGGGTATCGAGCTTCAGCGACCCGTGATCGACCAGCGCGGCGAGGCAGGCATCTTCGCGCAAGGCCGGCATCAGCGCCTGTGCGCCCGCCGCGCCGACACGTGTGTAATCGCAGCCATAATGGTGGTGCACCGCCTCCAGATCATCGAGCAACCCGGTCTGCGCTTCGCTCGCGATATGCAGCGCCGGATGCACGCTGCCATGCGCGACAAGCTCCCCCATGCTCAGCGCGGTCAGATCGCGCACCGGCCCATTGCCGAGGCCATAATGCGCAAAGGCGACCGAGCGGCCCGACGCGTGATAGCCGGGCGCGCTTTCGGCCTCCAGCACCACCACACGCACACGCGGTGCGAGGCGCGCAGCGACCGACAGTCCCGCGATCCCGCCGCCGATCACCACCACCCACGCCGTTTCCATCGCGCCAAAGCTCCCGCCACTTTTG
Organism: Erythrobacter neustonensis; assembly: GCF_001663175.1. Taxonomy (NCBI): domain Bacteria; kingdom Pseudomonadati; phylum Pseudomonadota; class Alphaproteobacteria; order Sphingomonadales; family Erythrobacteraceae; genus Erythrobacter; species Erythrobacter neustonensis. The sequence goes on from NZ_CP016033.1 coordinate 2,349,771, forward strand.
CCACGTTGACGCCCCGCACGCGCTAAGGCAACGCACCGCGTGCGATAAGTCATCACGAGAGGAAGTCCCTTGTCCGCCAACATTGCCGAAATGGAACGTCGCCGCGAAGCCGCCCGCCTTGGCGGCGGCCAGAAGCGGATCGATGCCCAGCACGCCAAGGGCAAGCTGACCGCGCGCGAACGGCTCGACGTGCTGCTCGACGAAGGCAGCTTTGAGGAAGTCGACACCTATGTCGAACATGACTGCGTCGATTTCGGGATGGAGGACCAGAAGATCCCGGGTGACGGGGTGGTCACCGGCAGCGGCACCATCAACGGGCGGCTGGTCTATGTCTTCAGCCAGGACTTCACCGTCTTCGGCGGCTCGCTGTCGAAACGCCATGCCGAGAAGATCTGCAAGATCATGGACACCGCGATGAAGGTCGGCGCGCCGGTGATCGGGTTGAACGATTCGGGCGGGGCGCGCATTCAGGAAGGCGTGGCGAGCCTCGGCGGCTATGCCGAGGTGTTCCAGCGCAACGTGCTGGCCAGCGGCGTGGTGCCGCAGATCAGCCTCATCATGGGGCCGTGCGCGGGCGGGGCGGTTTACTCACCCGCGATGACCGACTTCATCTTCATGGTGAAGGATTCTAGCTACATGTTCGTCACCGGCCCGGACGTGGTGAAGACCGTCACCAACGAGGTGGTGACGCAGGAAGAACTGGGCGGCGCAATCACGCACACCACCAAGACCAGTGTCGCCGACCTCGCCTACGAGAACGATGTCGAGGCGCTGCTGGCGACCCGCCGGTTCATGGACTTCCTGCCCTTGTCGAACCGTGACGAGGCCCCGGTGCTTCCCACCGGCGATGCGTGGGATAGGCTCGACATGAGCCTCGACACGCTGATCCCCGACAATGCCAACCAGCCCTATGACATGCACGAGGTCATCACCAAGGTGCTGGACGAGGGCGATTTCTTCGAGATCCAGCCGGCCCATGCGGGCAACATCATCTGCGGTTTCGGCCGGGTGGAGGGGCGCACCGTGGGCGTGGTGGCGAACCAGCCGATGGTGCTGGCGGGCGTGCTCGACATCAATTCTTCGAAGAAAGCCGCGCGCTTCGTGCGCTTCTGCGATGCGTTCGAAATCCCGATCGTCACCTTCGTCGACGTCCCCGGCTTCCTCCCCGGCACCGCGCAGGAGCTGGGCGGGATCATCAAGCATGGCGCCAAGCTGCTCTTCGCCTATGCAGAGGCGACCGTCCCCAAGATCACCGTCATCACCCGCAAGGCCTATGGCGGGGCCTATGACGTGATGGCCTCCAAGCACCTGCGCGGCGACTTGAACTACGCCTGGCCCACGGCGGAAATCGCGGTGATGGGCGCGAAGGGCGCGGTGGAGATCATCTTCCGGCAGGACCGCGGCGATGCGGAGAAGATCGCCGAGAAGACCAAGGAATACGAAGACCGCTTCGCCAACCCCTTCGTGGCGGCGCAGCGCGGCTATATCGACGAGGTGATCCACCCGCACTCGACCCGCCGCCGGATCGCGCTGGGGCTAAGGAAGCTGCGGACGAAGAGCTTGGAGAACCCGTGGAAGAAGCATGACAATATTCCGTTGTGAGGAACTCTGTTGCCTTCTTCTCGTCATTGCGAGCGTAGCGAAGCAATCCAGAGCGACCCGCAAGACGCTATGGATTGCCGCGGTGCCTGCGGTATCTCTCAATGACGAAGGTTCCGGCTGTCTACATCATGGCAAGCAGGCGGAACGGAACAATTTATGTGGGCGTCACGTCCGACTTGCCCGGCCGCGCGTGGCAACACCGCGATGGCATCGTCCAGGGGTTCACCAAGCGATACGGATGCAAATTGCTGGTTTGGTTTGAGCGGCACGAAACGATGGAAAGTGCGATAATGCGTGAGAAGCAGATCAAGGCTGGTAACCGGAAGGCGAAGCTGGCTCTGATTGAAGCTGACAACTCCACTTGGCGTGACCTGTTTGAGGAAATTGCACAGTGAACCTGCAACCGTCATCGCGAGCCGCTCTGGATTGCCGCGGCGACTGCGTCGCCTCGCAATGACGAATGAGGAAGGGAATTCATGAAACTCGGACGGCTAAACCACATCGGAGTCGCCACGCCCTCCATCGCCGACTCGATCGCGTTCTACCGCGACGTCATGGGCGCGACGAAAATCCACACCCCGTTCGACCTTGAGGAGCAGGGCGTGAAGGTCTGCTTCGTCGACACGCCCGGCGCCGATGGCGCGATGAACGGCACCCAGATCGAGCTGATCGAGCCGCTGGGGGAGAACTCCACCCTTGCCGGCTTCCTCGCCAAGAACCCCTTGGGCGGGCAGCATCACCTGTGCTTCGAGGTGCCCGACATCGCCGAGGCGCGCACCGAATTCGAGGGACAAGGCAAGCGCATCCTCGGCCCCACGCGCATCGGCGCGCACGGCACGCCTATCTTTTTCGTCCATCCCAAGGACATGGGCGGGATGCTTACCGAGATCATGGAGACCCCGCGCGAAGACGCGCACTGGTCGAACTGACGCTACCTACGGGAGAGAGAAATGTCCTACGAAACCATCCGCGTTACCCGCGAAGGCCCGCTGCTCACCATCACGCTGAACCGTCCCGAGCGGCTCAATGCCATGCCGCCGCAGATGGCGGACGAACTGGGCCAGGCGTTCTACGACCTCGGTGATGCGCGCGCGGTGCTGATCACGGGCGAGGGCAAGGGCTTCTGTTCGGGCGCGGACCTTTCCGCGCGCGGGGAAGGCAGCGCGCTGGGCAGCAAGGGGGGCAGCCACGAGGCGCTGATCAATCACTACAACCCGGCAATCAGCCAATTGCTGCGCGCGAATGTGCCGGTGATCTGCGCGGTCAACGGCCCCGCCGCGGGCGTCGGGTGCAGCCTCGCATTGGCGGCGGACTTCACCATCGCCGCCAAGAGCGCCTATTTCCTGCAAGCCTTCGTCAATATCGGCCTCGTTCCCGATGGCGGCTCGACCTGGCTGCTCACCCGCGCGATCGGCCGCGCGCGCGCGACGCGGATGATGATGTTGGGCGAGAAGATCAGCGGGAGCCAAGCCGAGGAATGGGGCCTCGTCTACAAGTGCGTCGAGGATGCCGACCTGATGACCGAAGCCCGCGCGCTGGCCGAACGCCTCGCGAACGGGCCGACGGTGGCCTACGCCACGATGAAGCGCAACATCGCAGTCGCGCTCGACCAGAACCTGCAGATGGTGCTGCTCGCCGAGGCGGAAGGCCAGCGCGTCGCGGGCGCGAGCGCGGACGCGATGGAGGGCGGGATGGCCTTCCTCCAGAAGCGGAAAGCCGAATTTAAGGGCGCCTGATTGCCGCGCCGCAATGGAATGTGACATGACCGACAAACCCACGCTCGACCACTGGAACGCCCTTGCCGAAAAGGAAGTGAAGGGCCGCGACCTCACCTGGCAAACGCCCGAAGGCTTTGCGATCAAGCCGCTCTACACCGCGGAAGATCACGCAGGCTTCAATCCGGGCCTCCCCGGTTTCGCGCCTTTCACGCGGGGTGTGAAGGCATCGATGTATGCGGGCCGCCCGTGGACGATCCGCCAATATGCGGGCTTCTCCACCGCCGAGGAATCCAACGCCTTCTATCGCCGCAATCTGGCGATGGGGCAGAAGGGCCTGTCGGTCGCCTTCGACCTTGCCACCCACCGCGGTTACGATTCCGATCACCCGCGCGTGGTCGGCGATGTCGGCAAGGCGGGGGTGGCGATCGACACGGTTGCGGACATGCAGATCCTGTTCGACCAGATCCCGCTCGATTCCATGAGCGTGTCGATGACGATGAACGGCGCGGTCATCCCCGTGCTGGCCTTCTTCATCGTCGCCGCCGAACGTCAGGGCGTCTCGCAGGACAAGCTCGACGGGACCATCCAGAACGACATCCTCAAGGAGTTCATGGTCCGCAACACCTATATCTACCCGCCCGAGCCTTCGATGCGGATCATCTCCGACATCATCGCATACACCTCGGCCAACATGCCAAAATTCAACAGCATTTCGATCAGCGGCTACCACATGCACGAGGCCGGGGCGACCGCGGTGCAGGAGCTCGCCTTCACCATCGCGGACGGCAAGGAATATGCCCAGCGGGCTATGAGCGCCGGGCTCGACATCGACGCCTTCGCCGGCCGCCTCAGCTTCTTCTTCGGCATCGGCATGAACTTCTTCATGGAGATCGCCAAGCTGCGCGCCGCTCGCACGCTCTGGTGGCGGGTGATGGACGGGCTGGGGGCGAAGGACGAACGCTCCAAGATGCTGCGCACCCACTGCCAGACCAGCGGTGTGAGCTTGCAGGAACAGGACCCCTACAACAACGTCATCCGCACCACGGTCGAAGCGATGGCGGCGGTGCTGGGCGGCACGCAGTCGCTCCACACCAATGCGCTCGACGAGGCGATTGCGCTCCCCACCGATTTCAGCGCCCGCATCGCCCGCAACACCCAGCTGGTGCTACAGGAGGAAAGCGGGATCACGAGCGTCGTCGATCCGCTCGGCGGCTCGCACTACATCGAGGCTTTGACTGCCACCCTCGTCGACGAGGCGTGGAAACTGATCGAACAGGTCGACGCGGCAGGCGGCATGACCGCCTTCGTCGCCACCGGCGCGCCCAAGGCCGCGATCGAGCGCGCGGCGGCGGAAAAGCAGACCAAGGTCGACAAGGGCGAGACGGTGATCGTCGGCGTCAACAAATACCGCAAGGAACAGGAAGACGCGCTCGAGACGCTGGAGGTCGACAACCAGAAGGTGCGCGCAGGCCAGATCGCCCGCCTCGCCAAGGTGCGCGAGGGGCGCGACGAGGTCGCCTGCCGCGCCGCGCTCAGCGCTCTGACCGAGGGCTGCAAGTCGGGCGCAAACCTGCTGGCGCTGGCGGTGGAAGCCGCGCGCCATGATGCGACGCTGGGCGAGATTTCCTCGGCGATGGAAGAGGTCTTCGGCCGCCACGATGCCACCCCGGCACCGGTCACGGGCGTCTACAAGAGCGCCTACGAATTCGACCGTCGCTGGGCGCAGGTGACCGACGGCGTGGAAGCCGTGGGCCGCCGCCTGGGTCGCCGCCCCCGCATCATGATCGCCAAGATGGGCCAGGACGGCCACGACCGCGGCGCCAACGTGATCGCGAGCGCCTTCGGCGACATGGGCTTCGAGGTGATCTCCGGCCCGCTGTTCCAGACCCCGCAGGAATCGGCCGCGATGGCGCTGGAGCATGACGTCGACGTGGTCGGCGCGTCGAGCCTTGCCGCGGGCCACAAGACGCTCATCCCCGAACTGATCCGCCTCCTGCGCGAAGCCGGTCGCGGGGATATCAAGGTGACGGCAGGCGGCGTGATCCCGCCGCAGGACTATGACTACCTGCGCGAGGCAGGGGTGCAGGGGATTTACGGCCCCGGCTCCAACGTGGTGGAGTGTGCGGCGGATATTCTGGTCTTGCTCGGCCACAACATGCCGCCCTTGGGCGAGGGGCTGGACGAGGCGGCGGAGTAGGCGCTAACCCCATTGCGAGCGGAGCGAAGCAATCCAGCTTCGAACGTTGCACCAAGAGCGAAAGGCAGTCACTGGATTGCCACGTCGTCTTCGGCTCCTCGCAATGACGTAGGAGGCGGATATTGAAATGGATGCGCATCCTCGCTGTCGTCGCACTCGTCGCCTTGGGAAGCGTGTGCTGGCTCATCGCCTTTAACTTGCCAATGCTCCTGTTCTCGCAAATGGGCTTCTGCGAGAACGCCGCCGAACTGAGCAAACCTGATCCAGACTGTCCTCCACCTCTCTGGTATTGGGTCGGCTGTTTCGTTGTTCCCGCGATCCTGACTTTCGCAGGTCTGCGAAGAGGGCGCGCCATTATGAAAGAGTATCAGTGACCACTGCCACCCACCCCCGCACCGACTGGACCCGCGCAGAAATCGCGGCCCTCTTCGACCTGCCGTTTACCGAACTGCTGTTTCAGGCCGCCAGCGTCCACCGCGCATACCACCCCGCGACCGAGGTGCAGCTGTGCACGCTTCTGTCGATCAAGACCGGCGGGTGCCCGGAGGATTGCGGCTATTGCTCGCAGTCGGTGAAGGCTGACTCGGGCGTGGAAGCCACCAAGCTGATGGACGTGCAGGCCGTGCTCCAGCGCGCGGCGCAGGCGAAGGATGCGGGCTCGCAACGCTTCTGCATGGGCGCGGCGTGGCGCAATCCCAAGGACCGCGATATGCCCGCGATCGTGGAGATCGTGAAGGGGGTACGCGACATGGGTCTGGAGACCTGCATGACGCTGGGGATGCTCGAACCGCATCAGGCTGCACAGCTGGCCGAGGCGGGGCTCGATTATTACAACCACAATATCGACAGCAGCCCTGAGTATTACGAGCGCGTCATCTCCACCCGCGATTTCCAGTGCCGGCTAGATACGCTGGACCATGTCCGCAAGGCCGGGATCAATGTGTGCTCCGGCGGGATCGTCGGGATGGGCGAGACGCGCGAGGACCGGGTGGGCTTCGTCCACACGCTCGCCACGCTGCCGCAGCATCCCGAAAGCGTGCCGGTCAACGCGCTGGTGCCGGTCAAGGGCACGGTGCTGGGCAACATGCTAGCCGACACGCCGCTGGCAAAAATCGACGACATCGAATTCGTCCGCACCGTAGCGGTCGCGCGGATCACCATGCCGCGCTCGATGGTGCGGCTCTCGGCTGGGCGCGAGTCCATGTCCGAGGCCACGCAGGCCCTGTGCTTCCTCGCCGGTGCCAACTCGATCTTCACCGGCGACAAGCTGCTCACCGCGCCCAATGCGGGCGACGACAGCGACGGCGCGCTGTTTGCCAAACTGGGCCTCACCGCGCTGAAGGGAGAAGAACCCGCCCGCGCCTGCAAGGTCGCAGAGCCCGCGGAGTAACCCAATTCCCGTCGCGCGCTGCAAAAATGCGCGCGGCGGGGCCATCCCCCCGACTGTTTGACGCTACGAAACGCTGGACTTGTGGGGCCCGGCGTTTCGGCGCATAGTCCTCCTTGGGTCGCGTTCATCTGGGGGGAGAATGCATCATGGGGAAATTCTCAAAAGCAAAGCTTTCGGCCGCTGCGGGCGCACTTGCGCTGGCAGCGATCGCCGCGCCTGCGGGCGTGCAGGCGCAGGATACCGCTGCACCGGCCGCGGAAAATCTCACCTGGGCGCGGGTGGCGATGACCCGGTTCCACGCGGGCAAGCGCGACCGCGGGCTGGAGATCATCAAGAACTACTTCGCCAAGGCCGACGCCGCCTCGGGCGTCGATAGCGGGGCCCACGGCATCCACATGGAAACCGGGCAATGGGATGTCATCTACATTTTCCCGATGAAGGGCGGGCCGGGCGACATGGCCAAGCGCGGCACGCCCGAGGATGCCAAGTGGATGGAGCAGATGATCAAGCTCGCCGGCAGCAAGGAAGCGGCGGAAAAGATCATTGCCGAATTCGATTCGCTGATTGCGATGACCGTCACCGAAGTGGGCCATGCGCACAGCGATCACTGATCCCGGTCGCGCCCCAAATCTGTCAGGTTGATCGGTAGCCCCGGGGGCGGCATAGGCGTTTTCATGCGTTGACCGCCCCCGGAGGTTTTGCCTTGTTTTCGAAAATCCTGATTGCCAACCGCGGCGAAATCGCCTGCCGGGTCATCACCACCGCGCGGCGGATGGGGATCAAGACCGTCGCGGTCTATTCCGATGCCGATGCCCGCGCGCCCTTCGTCGCGATGGCGGATGAAGCGGTGCATATCGGTGCCTCGCCCGCGGCGGAATCCTATCTGGTCGCGGACAAGATCATTGCCGCGGCCAAGCAGACCGGGGCCGAAGCGGTGCATCCGGGCTACGGCTTCCTGTCCGAGCGCACGAGCTTTGCCGAAGCGCTGGCGAAGGAAAACATAGCCTTCATCGGCCCGCCGGTGGGCGCGATCGCGGCGATGGGCGACAAGATCGAGAGCAAGAAGCTTGCGATGCAGGCCGGGGTCAACGTGGTTCCGGGCTTCGTCGGCGAGATCGAGGATACCGAGCACGCGGTGCGCATCTCGAACGAGATCGGCTATCCGGTGATGATGAAAGCGTCGGCAGGCGGCGGGGGCAAGGGCATGCGCCTTGCCTATTCCGAAGCCGATGTGCGCGAAGGCTTTGAAAGCGTGAAGCGCGAAGGATTGAACTCCTTCGGCGATGACCGCGTCTTCATCGAGAAGTTCATCCTCAACCCGCGCCACATCGAAATCCAGATCCTCGGCGACCAGCACGGCAACATCCTCTACCTGAACGAGCGCGAATGCTCGATCCAGCGCCGCCACCAGAAGGTGGTCGAGGAAGCGCCGTCCCCCTTCGTCACGCCGAAAATGCGCAAGGCGATGGGCGAGCAATGCGTCGCGCTGGCGCGCGCAGTGGGATACTACAGCGCGGGCACGGTCGAGCTGATCGTCAGCGGCGCGGACCCGAGCGGCGAAAGCTTCTACTTCCTCGAAATGAACACCCGGCTTCAGGTCGAACACCCCGTCACCGAAGCGATCACCGGGATCGATCTGGTCGAGCAGATGATCCGCGTCGCGGCGGGCGAGCGCCTCGCGATGACGCAGGACGATATCGGGATCGACGGCTGGTCGATCGAGAACCGCGTCTATGCCGAAGACCCCTATCGCGGGTTCCTGCCGAGCACCGGCCGGCTGGTGCATTACAGCCCGCCGATCGCCGGCTGGGTCGAGGACGAGACGGTCGCGGGCAAGGCGCGCCGCGGGGTTGCGCATGGCGCAGGCTCGGTGCGGGTCGATGACGGGGTTTACGAAGGCGGCGAGGTCTCGCGCTTCTACGATCCGATGATCGCCAAGCTGATCACCTGGGCGCCCACGCGCGATGCGGCAGCCGACCTGCAGATCGAGGCATTGGACAAGTTCCGGATCAAGGGGCTGGGCCACAACGTCGATTTCCTCAGCGCGATCATGCAGCACCCGCGCTTCCGTTCGGGCGAGCTGACCACCGGCTTCATCGCCGAGGAATATCCCGAAGGCTTCCACGGCGCGGCCACCGGCGACGAGATGAAGCGCATTCTGGCCGCGGTGTGTGCGGGCAACGAATTCACGCTGCAAGCCCGCAGCCGCCGGATCAGCGGGCAGCTCGATGGCCCGCTGTCCGTTACCAGCGAATGGCTGGTGAAGCTGGGCGATGAACGCTTCGAAGTGCGGTTGGGCGAAGGCCACGCGATCGTCGATGGCGTGCGCGTCGATGGCACCTGCAGCTGGCTTCCGGGCATGGTGCAGGCCGAAGCCACCGGCAAGGTGGGCGAGGGTGCGACGCAGCATCTGGGTCTGATCGTCGAGCGGATCGGCAATCGCTGGAAGATCACCACCCGCGGCGCAGCGCATAGCGCGCTGGTGCTGCCGCTGCGGCTGGCACAGCATGAGCGGCTGATGCTCGAAAAGGTGCCGCCCGATCTGTCGCGCTTCCTGATCTGCCCGATGCCCGGAATGCTGGTGAAGCTGCACGTTGCCGAGGGCGAGACGGTGCAGCCCGGCCAACCGCTCGCCACGGTCGAGGCGATGAAGATGGAGAACATCCTGCGCGCCGAAAAGGAAGGCGTGATCGCCAAGATCAACGCTGCCGAAGGCGAGAGCCTGGCAGTCGATGCGGTGATCCTCGAACTCGAATAGAGCCGCAGCGCTGCAAGCATCTGTAGGACGGTCGGCCGGGTCTGTGGGGCCCGGCTGTAGGATCGCGGCGGGCGGCGGGCTGATCTTATGTCGGAACCGGTCTGCGCGGTTCCTACAAGGTCGGAGGAGGGCGCGCTGTGTCGCCCGATCGGCCGACCATTCTACCCCGTCCTGACCCCCTTCAGACCCCCGCTTGCCCGGTTTCGCGCCGCGTCAGGCTGGTTTTGGCGGCGTTTTGCGCGGTGCAACATGCGCCGACACTTCCAACTTTCCGAGGCTGGCGCGCGTTTGCACGCTGCGCCGCAGCATCGACAGGGCGAAATTCCGCAAAGTAAATTGCACGGAAGCGCAATATAAATTCAAAAACTGTTGTAGTTTTGCGTCAAAACATCAATTTTCGGTCGAATCGTGCTTAACCCACTGTCCTACGCCGACCCTCATACGTCATGTTGATGATGCCGAATCGCGGAATTCCCCGCGCGGTGGATTGAATCTTAGTGGGAGGATTTGATCATGGCACATACGGGTACAGGATATTTCGACCGCAAGGGCAATTTCTACAAATCGCCGCACGATGCGACCGTAAGCGATCTCGCGGCACTGCTGGGCAAGATCGGCGATGGCGAAAGTCTGGCACCGGGCATCGCCAACATGCTGCTCGAACGGCGCAGCGAGATTGAACAATTGTTCGCCGAGCACGACCGGATGCTGGGTGAGGAAGCGGCCTTGAAAGCGGCACGGATCGAGGATGCGGCCGGCAAGGTTACACCCTTGCATCTTCGCCCATCGCACTAAGTAAGTCGTTTTCAATCAATGCTTAAATGCAGGCATTGGTTGAAGGGGCTCAAGGTGTAATCGGCAAAGGCGGGGCCGTTCTCGAACCCGCGGCTGCGATACAGCGCGAGTGCGGGCTCGAAGGCGTCGCCGCTGCCGGTTTCGAGACTGAGCCGGGTCAGTCCCGTGGCACGTGCATGGGCAATGATCGTATCGAGCAGTGCGGCTGCGCAACCTTGTCGCAGATGCTCAGGATGCGTTCGCATCGACTTGATTTCGCCAAGGTTTTTGTCGAAGCGATGCAGTGCACCGATGGCCGCGACCACGCCTTCGCGATGGACTGCCCAGACGGTGACACCCTCGGCGCGCAGCCCCGACAGGTCGAGCGCGAAGCTGTGACCTGGGGGCGATCCGGCGATCATCTGCTGCTGGTGATAGGTGATCAGCGCGATCACTTGGCTGTCGGAAAGGTCCGCCAGCGCAACCTTCACCGTGCCAGTTCCTCATCAAGAAATGCCGCGATATCAGCAAGATCGACATCGCGCGCAACATAGGCCTCACCAATTGCGCGCAGCAGCAGGAAAGGCAAAGTCGCGCCTTCGGCCTTCTTGTCGTGCCGCATGTGCTCGACCAGATCCGCGCCGGTGCACGCCATCCCTAGCGGCGCGAGCGCGGCGGGCAGCCCTGCTGCTGCGATCGCGGAGGCGGCGCGCTCGGCATCCGCCTGCGCAATCTCCCCGCGGCGCGCGGAATATCGCGCGGCAAGCACCATGCCCAAGGCAACCCCCTCGCCATGGAGTAGCTTGTCCGAAAAGCCCGTTTCCGCCTCCAGCGCGTGGCCGAATGTGTGCCCGAGATTGAGCAGTGCGCGGCGATCTTCGGTTTCGCGTTCGTCGGCGGCAACGATGCGTGCCTTCATCGCGACGCTGGAGCTAATCGCATAATGAAGCGCGGCAGGTTCGCGCGCCAGAACGTTGTTTCCATTGCTTTCCAGCCAGGCGAAAAATTCTGCATCGCCGAGCAGGCCATATTTCAGCACCTCGGCAAATCCGGAACGCATTTCGCGCTGCGGGAGTGTCGCCAGCGTCTGCGTATCGATCAACACGAGTGAGGGCTGGTGGAAGGCTCCGATCAGGTTTTTGCCCGCGCGCGTGTTAATCGCGGTCTTGCCGCCGACCGAGGAATCGACCTGCGCGAGCAGCGTGGTCGGCAGTTGCACAAACCCGCACCCGCGCTTGGTGATCGCACAGGCAAACCCGACCAGATCGCCCACTACGCCGCCGCCAAGCGCGAACACGTGATCCTTGCGGGTGACGCCCAGCGAAAGCAGCCAGTCGGTCAGCCGCTCAAGCTCGGCCCAGCTTTTCGATCCTTCGCCCGGGGCCACATCGAACCAGGCGATGCTGAACCCTTCGGCTGCGAGCGAATCGGCTAGACGCGCGCCATGGTGATGGCGGGCGTTGATGTCGGCAACCACCGGAACTGGGCGGTCGCCATACGGCGCGATGAAGCGGCGAGCATGGCTCATCGCCTCGTCCAGCAAGCGATCGCCGATATGAATGTCATACGAGCGTCCGCCAAGGGCGACACGGATGGGGGCAACGCTGCTTACAGCCATTGGTCGATCGCCTCGATTATCGCGCGCGCGGTGTCGGCGTGGGGGCCGTTCTCGCTGAACACCCGGATCGGCGCTTCGGCGTAGAAGGGCGCGCGTTCGGCCGCGAGCCGCGACAGGATCGCGTGCGGATCGCCTTGCTGAAGCAGCGGGCGCGTCGGCCGGCGCGATGTGCGTTCGACCAGCGTATCGGTGTCGCAATCGATCCACACCGCGATTGCCCGGTCGAGCACGCGCTGGCGGGTGGCAGGGTCGACGAATGCGCCGCCGCCGGTCGCGATCACGCCGTGCCCTTCGTCGATCAGCCGGGCGATCACGCGCCGTTCGCCGTCGCGGAAATAGGCCTCGCCGAAGGTCGCGAAAATTTCGGGGATCGAACGCTGTGCGGCCTCGACGATGGCGTCATCGGCGTCGACGAAATCGCGGCCCAGCATCATCGCAAGCTTGCGTCCCACGGTCGATTTGCCGACCCCCATCAGCCCCACCAGCACCACGGGACGCGTGATGCGCGCGGCGATCGCGGCAACATCGCGATCTTGCGGGGAAGGGCATGCAGCGGACATTGCCGGAACGCCTATAGATGGGCTAGGGCACGCGCAATATGGCAAACGAGCGGCACCCGCGACTGACCCCGTCCGGCTTTGAGCAACCGGCCCCTGTCCGTGCACGGCGCTGGCCGTGGGTGCTGGGGCTTGGCGCGGTGGTGGTGATCGCGCTGGCATGGTTCGAAGGGGGCGAGGAACCGCTGCGCCCGATTGCCGAGGAAATCACGCTGCCGGAGCAGGGGCAATGACGATGCAGCGCCGCAAACGGGTGAGGCTTGGCGCGAGCATGATCGCGATCGGCCTTGCCGGGGCCTTGGGCGCGGCAGGACTGGCCGGGCTTGCTTTCGCCCAGAACCGGCCCGAATCGCTGCTTCCGCCCGGGTTCGACGATCCAGCCCCTGCGCCGGCCCCTTCGCCATCGGCCGGTCCGCGCTCTCCCGCAGCGCCGCAAGCGGGGGCTCAGGCGCCTGTCCCCGGCGCGGCACCGGACGTGTCGGGATCGCCGCAGCCCCAAAGCCTGCCGCCGCTCCCCGCGATCAGCCGCGATGATCTGTCGCGGCTTCCCAGTCTTGCCGAGCTTGAGGCCATGTCGACCGAAGAGCTCGACACGTTGCTCGGACTGAGGCCCAAATCGGACATGCCTGCCGGCGCGCAACGTGCGCTGACGCGGGTGGGGGTGATGGCCGCGGACGAGGGCGGGCTACCGCCCGGCGCACTGGCCAACCAGTCGGACAAGCTGGTGCGCGCGGTGCTGCAGGGCACGCAGGCGCCGATGGTGTCGCGCTGGGGACACATCCTCATGCGCCGCGCGCTGGCCAGCCGTATGGCCGCGCCGCTGAGCATGGACCCGGTCGAATTTGCCGCGTTGCGGGTCGGCGTGCTCAACCGGATCGGCGAATATGCGGTCGCCCGCGCGGTGGTGCAGGATGTAGACACCGCCCGCTGGTCGCCCGCGCTGACGCAGGAAGCGCTGACCGCCTATCTGGCGAGCGGCGATATCACCGGGGCGTGTCCGGCGGTGCGCCAGCAGGGTTCACAGCGCGACGACGGACAGTGGCAGATGTGGACCGCAGTTTGCAGCGCCTATGCCGGCGAAAACGCGCTCGCAGCGACCAAGCTTGACCGCGCGCTGTTCCGCGGCGCGGCGCCGCGCATCGACGTTCTCCTTGCGCGGCGGTTTGCGGGCGCTGCCGGGCGCGGGCAACGCGGTGTGCAGATCGAGTGGAACGGGGTCGACGACCTCAATCCGTGGCGATTCGGCTTGGCGAGCGCAGTCGGCGAACCCCTGCCCGACGGCCTGCTCGCCGCGGCGATGAAGCAGCCGGACGGCGGCTATTATGCGCGATCGGGCGCGGTGCTGCCGATGCTCCCTGCGCTGCAACGTGCAGCCTTTGCCGGGCAAGCGGCCAGCGAAGGTATCCTGTCGGCCGATGCGATGATCGACATCTATTCCGAGGTCTATGCCGATTCGGCGGCCAGCGGCGATCCGCAGGCCCATGCTTCGGCCTTGCGCGAAGCCTATCTGGCAGCCGATCCGGCGGCGCGGATTGCAGCGATGCAGCGGTTGTGGGCAGATGGTGCCAAACTTGGCGGCGGTGACGGGTATGGTGCACGGGTGATGACGGCCTATGCCGCGGCGCGCATCCGCGCGGACGCCGCGCATGTGACAGCATCGGGTGATCTGATCGCCGCCATGCTCTCTGCCGGGCTTGATGCCAATGCCGTGCGCTGGGCCGGGGTGGTCGAGGAAGGTTCGCTGGGCTGGGCGCTGATCGCGCTGTCCGATCCGCGTGTCACCGAGGTGTCGCAAGGCGCGGTCGAAGGTTTCATCGATGGCGATACGAGCGACAAGGCGCGCAAATCGGCCTTTCTGGTCGCGGGTCTTGCGGGGCTTGGCCGGCTGGGGATGGACGATGCGGCCTCGATCGCCAGCGACAAGGGCTTCGACCTTTCGCGCCGCACCCGGTGGAGCGGCGCGATCGACCGCGCGGCGCAGGTCGGCAACCCGGCCCTGGTGGTCTTGCTGGCAGGTCTTGGCATGCAGGGGACAAGCTGGTCGCAGATGACCCCGCTGCATCTCTATCACATCACCTCGGCCCTGAACCGTGTCGGGCTTGAAGGCGAGGCGCGGATGATCGCGGCCGAGGCGGTTGCCCGCGGCTGATGTCCGCCGCGACAGAGGCGTTTCTGGCGATGCTGGCGACCGAGCGCGGTGCCGCGCGCAACACGCTGGCGGCCTATCGCCGCGACCTCGAACAGGCCGAAGAGGCCATCGGCGATCTTGCCGATGCGCCGCGCGATGCGGTGGCGGGGCTTGCCCGGGTTTGGGCCGATCTTGCCCCGTCGAGCGCCGCACGCAAGGCGTCGGCGCTGCGCCAGTTCTTTGGTTTCGCTGCTGACGAAGGCTGGCGCGCCGATGATCCCTCGGGCGCATTGCCTGCGCCGCGCACCCGCCGCCCGCTACCCAAGGTGATGAGCCACGATGCGATCACCGCGCTGTTTGCACGTGCGGAGGACGAGGCGGAGAGCGGCGAGCCGGCAGCGGTAAGGCTGCTGGCGCTGATCGAACTGCTTTACGGATCGGGTCTGCGCGCCACGGAGCTGGTCGGCTTGCCGCTTGCCGCAGTGCCGCGCGATGCACCCTTCATCACCGTGACAGGAAAGGGCGGGGCCACCCGTCTGGTCCCGGTCGGCGCGCGCGCAACCGCGGCGCTGGGCCGCTGGCTGGCGCTGCGCCCGGCAGTGCCGCCGTCGCGCTATCTGTTTCCCTCGCGCGGCAAGGAGCCCCATCTTTCGCGCGTCAGGCTGTTCCAGCTGGTCAAGGCGCTGGCTGGACGGGCGGGGCTCGATCCTGCCGCGATCAGCCCGCATGTGCTGCGCCACGCCTTTGCCACGCACCTCCTCGAAGGCGGGGCGGATCTGCGCGTGCTCCAGACATTGCTCGGCCATGCCGACATATCAACGACCCAGATTTACACCCATGTCGAGCCGTCACGGCTGATTGCTCTGGTCAATTCGTGTCATCCGCTTGCAACATCGCGCGCATCCGACTAGCCCGCTGCGATGATTTCCTACCTCGACTTCGAGAAGCCCGTCGCCGCGCTGGAAGAGCGCATCACCCAGTTGCGCAGCGTCAACGCGCTGCACGACGTTGATGTCGCGAGCGAGATCGGCCGGCTTGAAAACAAGAGCGCCGAGCTCCTTGCCAGCACCTATGCCTCGCTCACGCCTTGGCAGAAGACGCAGGTCGCACGGCACCCGCAGCGCCCGCATTTCCGCGACTATGTCGCGCATGCTTTCACCGATTTCATGCCGCTGGGCGGTGACCGCCTATATGGCGATGATCTGGCGATCATGGGCGGCTTTGCCCGGCTCAACGGCCAGCGGGTGATGCTGATCGGCCACGAAAAGGGCAACGACACCAAGACCCGGATCGCGCACAACTTCGGGATGGGCAAGCCCGAGGGTTACCGCAAGGCGATCCGCCTGATGGAACTGGCGGGCCGATTCGGTTTGCCGGTTGTGACGCTGGTGGATACTTCGGGTGCGTTTCCGGGGATCGAGGCCGAGGAACGCGGCCAGGCCGAGGCCATCGCCCGTTCGACCGAGGCCTGTCTTGCGATCGGCGTGCCGATGGTCGCAGCCGTCGTGGGCGAGGGTGGCTCCGGCGGCGCGGTCGCGCTGGCAGCGGCCAACCGCGTGTTGATGTTCGAACATGCAGTTTATTCGGTGATTTCGCCCGAAGGCTGCGCTTCGATCCTGTGGCGCACTTCTGAAAAGGCTGCTGATGCCGCGCAGGCGATGAAGGTTACCGCGCAGGATCTCAAGCGGCTCAATGTGATCGACCGGATCGTCAAGGAGCCCCTTGGCGGCGCGCACCGCGACCCGGCGGCCGCAGCCCGGATGCTGGGCGAGGCGCTGGGCGAAGAGATCGCCAATCTCGGCGCGAAAAGCCCGTCTGAATTGATTTCGGAACGAGAGGAACGTTTTCTCGCGATCGGCGGTTAACGCCCCCCGCAACAGGTCAGGATTGGTTCGCACGGGACATGATTTCCCGTCCCTGACCCATTCTTGCGGGAGACAACCGATGGCACGAATTTCACGCACTCTTCTGGCGGCAGGCGCCGCAACGCTTTCGCTGGCGCTTGGCGCTTGCATGGGCCCCGCCGGCTCGATTCCCCCCGCTTCTGCCCCGATCACGCAGGACGAAGCCCGGATGGGCGCGGAATACCATCCGCAGTTCCTCGCCGAATTCGGCGGCGCGATGACCGGATCGCAGGCTACTTACGTCGAACAGATCGGCAAGAACGTCGCCGTCCAGTCGGGCCTTGGCAATGCACGCGAAAGCTTCACTGTCAGCCTGCTCAATTCGCCCGTGCACAACGCTTTCGCGGTGCCCGGCGGCTATGTCTACACCACGCGCCAGCTCGTCACATTGATGAACAACGAGGCTGAACTGGCCGCAGTGCTCGGCCACGAGGTCGGCCACGTCGCCGCGCGCCATTCGCAACGGCGCCAGCAGGCAGCGCAGCGCAACTCGATCTTCGGGCTGCTCGGTGCGATCGGATCGTCGGTGCTGCTGGGCAATTCGCAAGCCGGGCAGACGCTTTCGCGCACCTTGATGCAGGGCTCGCAGCTTCTGACCTTGCGCTTCTCGCGCGAACAGGAATTGCAGGCCGATGATCTGGGGATCGAGTATCTCGGCAAGGCCGGATATGATCGCCGCGCCATGGGCACGGTGTTGGCGAGCCTTGCGGCGCAGAACAGCCTTGATGCGCGCCTTGCAGGCCGCAATGCGAGCGTTCCCGAATGGGCGTCGACCCACCCCGATCCGGCCAGCCGCGTGCAGGCCGCGCTGACCAAGGCCGGTCCGGCAACCGCCGGCGGCATCACCAATCGCGATACGTTCCTGACGCGGATCGATGGCCTGCGTTATGGCGATGATCCGGCCCAGGGCCTGATCGAAGGCAGCCGGTTCATTCACCCCGAACTGTTGCTCAGCTTCAATGCGCCGCAGGGCTTCTACATGGTCAACGGCACCCGCGCGGTGACGATCCAGGGGCAGGGCGGCCAGGCGCAGATGACGACCGCGGCCTATAACGGCAATCTCGAAACCTATGTGCGCACCGCTTTCACCGCGCTGGGCGGCCAGAATTCGCAGCTCGCACCGCAGGAATTGCAGCGCACGACCGTTAACGGTCTTCCGGCTGTCTATGGGACCGCGCGTGTGGCAAACGGCAATTCGCAGGTGGATGTGATTGTCTTTGCCTATGAATTCGCACGCGACCGCGCCTATCACTTCGCCGTTATCGCGCCCGCAGGCGGCGCGGCGACGTTCAATCCGATGTTCCAGTCGATGCGCCGGATTTCGCAAACCGAAGCAAGCTCTGTTGTTCCGCGTCGCTTGCAGGTGGTGACGGTCGCCCGCGGCGATACGGTCGCAAGTCTCGCCCGCCGCATGGCCTACGACAGCGCGCAGGAAGAGCGGTTCCGGGTTCTGAATGCGCTGACCAGCAGCAGCACTCTGACGCCGGGTCAGAAGGTGAAGCTGGTGGTTCGCGCCCGCTAGGCGATTCGCTCCGCCGGAATGTGCGATTCGGTTCCGGCATCAGGGCTTTTTTACAAAACCATAACGGCGGGGATCTTTCCCCGCCGTTTTTGGTTGTGGGCGCGTTTGGCTATGCGCCTGTGCCCGGGGTCATCTGCGTGTTGACGTTGTTGAAGGTGCCCGCCAGCGTACCACCCAGCGATGTCATCGCGGTGATCGCGGCAACGGCGATCAGCGCAGCGATCAGGCCGTATTCGATCGCAGTGGCGCCACTTTCGTCGGCGGCGAGATTTTTGAAAAAGGTCATTCGGCATCTCCTGACGCTGGCTCGCGATTGCCCCGTGCGATCGGGTGCCATGCGTGCCGGTGCGGTCTAGGACGATGGTGGTTAGAAAATTGCCGAATTCGAGATAGGTGCTTGCCACGGGTCACGGGGGCGATGTCCGATCACATTCCGTGTCTGATGTACCGCACACGAAAAAGCGGCGGGGATCGCTCCCCGCCGCTTCGTTTGTCTAGCTTTTGGCCGTCGCGTCTTACGCGCCGGTGCCGGGAGCCATCTTGGTGTTGACGTTGTTGAAGGTGCCCGAAAGCGTGCCGCCCAGCGAAGTCATTGCGGTGATGGCAGCAACGGCGATCAGCGCAGCGATCAGGCCGTATTCGATGGCGGTGGCGCCCTGTTCGTCGCGGACGAGGTTCTTGAAGAAGGTCATGTCTGGTCTCCTGGTTTGGTCTTCGGTACCCGTGCCCCCCGGTCACGGTGGACACTCATCTGCTAGCCCCCGACTGGTTGAAGAATTCCTAACACGGGTTGGAATGTTTGGATTGCCATCAACCTTTCTCCGCGCCGTCGGAGTGGGGCTCTGCAGTGCGGTGTCGACCGTTTGCACAAATGAAAAAGCGGCGGGGATCGCTCCCCGCCGCTTCGTCTGTGTGGCTAAAGCCCTTCGCGTCTTACGCGCCGGTGCCGGGGGCCATCTTGGTGTTGACGTTGTTGAAGGTGCCCGAGAGCGTGCCGCCCAGCGAGGTCATCGCGGTGATGGCAGCAACGGCGATCAGCGCAGCGATCAGGCCGTATTCGATGGCGGTGGCGCCCTGTTCGTCGCGGACGAGGTTCTTGAAGAAGGTCATGTGTAGTCTCCTGGTTTGGTCTTCGGTACCCGCACCCGCCTGGTCATGGCGGGCTCGATGACGATCGTGATGCAGCGGCTGAAATGCACGAAGCGGGGTGCCCCTGGCTTCGCCTATGCTCCCATCGCTGCAACACTCTCCGTCTCGACCCTCGTCCACGTGGCGATCGTGCTGCCGGCAACACCTTGCAGCGCGGCGATCATCGCGACGACGATAAGCGAAACGATCAGACCGTATTCGATTGCAGTTGCGCCCGACTGGTCGTCGATCAGTTCTCTGATGAAAATCGACAACATCAGGGTGCCCCCCACATTCTTCGTTCTGACATCCGCATAATTCGCGCCTATCTGTTAAGAAAAGGTTGAGAGCATGGGCGAGGGTGGAAGAAATTCCGACATGACACGAGGATGGATCGCAGTGGTGGCGGGAGCCTTGCATGGCCCCGATGGTCGCTGGTTGATGCAGCGCAGGCCTGAAGGAAAGCACCACGCCGGCCTATGGGAATTCCCCGGGGGTAAGGTTGAAGGCTCTGAAATGCCTGCGCAATCTTTATGCCGGGAATTGCGCGAGGAGCTGGGAATTAATTGCCGCGCCGACGCGCTAAGCCCTTGTGGGTTCGCCGAAACGGGTGACACGGGCGCCAATCCGCCGATTGTCATCCTGCTTTACATCGTCAACGACTGGGAAGGCGATCCGCAGGCACTCGAAGGTGGCACTGTCGGCTGGTTCACTCCTGCCGAGGCATTGGCGCTGCCCAAACCGCCACTGGACATCGCGCTGGCACAGAGACTTTTCGAAAATATCGAAAATTCTTCCAAAACCCCTTGCCAAGCCTGAAGGGCACCCGTAAAGGCGCCCCTCCAGAGCGCACCCGTAGCTCAGCTGGATAGAGCACCAGACTACGAATCTGGGGGTCGGACGTTCGAATCGTTCCGGGTGCGCCAATATCGCCCGCCTCTCGCAAGAGAGGCGGGCGTTGTCGTTTCGGGCCGGTCTCGCGTTCAGTCTGCGACGCTGTCTTCCAGATTGTGCATGTCATCGTCCGAAAGGCCGAAATGGTGGCCCGCTTCGTGGATCACCACGTGCCGGACCAGTTCGGCAAAGCTCACCCCCGTTTCGCGCATCTCGGTGAGCAGGGGCTGGCGGAACAACGTGATGACCGGCGGCAGCCCGTCGCTCTCGAACTGCGATCTTTCGGTAAGCGCGACACCTTCATACAATCCGGTCAGATCGAGCGGATCGTCGATGTCGAGCGAGTCCAGCTGCTCCCTCGTCGCAAATTCCTCGACCTTGAGGACGACGCCCGCCAGGCCGTCGCGGAAGACCGCGGGAAGACGCGCCAATACCTCGGCGGCAGCGGTTTCGAATGCGGCGATGCTCGGCTCGGACATGGCGGTTTTGCTTTCTTTCTTGTCCGCAAGGGGATGAATTGCGGGAAAATCCTATTACATCGCCGAAATGGGGGCGGCATCCATCCTTGCAACCGGCGTAACTTTTACGGAACGGCTTGCGGACTGGGTGGTTGAGGTCACTCGGGATTGACAGGCGAGGGGTCTCCGCAAGGGCCGATGAGCGAGAAAGACAACACATCCATGAATTACATCTCCGCCCACGATCACGACGAAACCTTCGATCCGGAAAATCCGCTGGGCAAGCCCGAGGTCCCCGAAGACGTCCAGAATGCGATCCGTACGCTGATCGCATGGGCGGGCGATGATCCGGCGCGCGAAGGACTGCTCGATACGCCAAAGCGCGTGGGGCGCGCATGGCTCGAATATTGCGAGGGTTACCGCGAAGACCCGTCGATCCACCTGACCCGCCAGTTCAGCGAGGTGGGCGGTTATGACGAGATCGTGCTTCTGAAGGACATCCCGTTCCAGTCGCATTGCGAACATCACATGGCCCCGATCATCGGCAAGGCGGCGATCGCCTATCTTCCGCGCAACAAGGTGGTGGGCATCTCGAAGCTCGCACGCGTGCTGCACGGCTATGCGCGGCGGTTGCAGATTCAGGAACGGCTGACTGCCGAGGTGGCGCAGTGCATCTGGGATCACCTCGACCCGCAGGGCGTCGCGGTCGTGATCGAGGCTCAGCATGGCTGCATGACCGGACGCGGGGTGAAAACCCCGGGCGTCGGCATGATCACGAGCCGGATGCTCGGCTGCTTCCTCGACAACGGCAGCAGCCGCAAGGAAGTCATGAGCCTGATGGGCTATTGACCGCGCGGTTTATCGTGCGCGGCTGATTGTCGATCCGTTCCAGCCAGCCATCATAACGGCGGTGCCGGCTGCCTTGGATGCGCAGTAGAGCAATGCTATTTGCTGCAATCGCTACGGCCAAAAAGGTCGGGCTTTTGCAGGAGATAAAACGATGAACAGGCTTGCCCTGGCGCTTGCAGGTATTGCGGCGGCGGTGTCCGCCCCTACGCTTGCGCTCGAACATACCGTCGTGATCGAACACGATGCCGGTCCGATTGCCGCCGATTATCGCGGGACTGTGACGATCACCACGGCGCAAACCGGAACCGTGGGGGCGGCTGGACGACCCAGCACGCTGGCGTGCCGGTGGAGCGCCAAGCTGTCTGTCGAACGCGCGGCAGACCTCGCTAAAGCGGTCAAGTCGCACCGGACGCTGACCCGCGACAATGTCGCCAAGGGCACTCGGTCCGGATGGTGCGAAACCAACGCCAAGGCTATCGACAAGTTGGTCGATGGTCGCCGGGAAGAATTCCGGCGCAGCATGATGGCGCTGGTGGAAATCGACCGTGCTGCGTTGCTTGCCGAAGCTGACAGCGCCGCTGCCACCCCGCGCGGTTAGGCGACGCTGCTTGGTGTGCTAGCCTGCTTGATCGCAGGATGCGAGCATTCCGGCTGAACTGAGCCACGAAAAAAGGGGCGTCCCGTTTCCGGAACGCCCCTTTCGAATTTCAGCGCGGTGCTGCAACCTTACATCTGGCCGAGCATGTGCTCCGCGCTCGAAACGCGGAAATCGCCGGGTTCCTCGACGTTGAGCTGCTCGACCACACCATCGTTGATCACCATCGAGAAACGCTGACCGCGCTTGCCGAGGCCGAAGCCCGACCCATCCATGGTCAGCCCGATCGCTTCGACGAAATCGGCATTGCCATCCGCCAGCATCGTGATCGCCTCCGAGCCTTGGGCCTTGTTCCACGCGCCCATCACGAAGGCATCGTTGACCGCCGTGCCGACGATCTCGTCGACACCCTTGGCCTTGAGGTCATCGGCCTTTTCGACGAAGCCGGGAAGGTGCTTGGCCGAGCAGGTCGGGGTGAAGGCGCCCGGAACCGAAAACAGCGCGACGCGCTTGCCCGCGAAGTATTCCGAGGACTTGACCGGCTGCGGCCCTTCGGCAGTGGCCTTGATCAAGGTGACTTCGGGAATCTTGTCGCCGACGGAAATTGTCATGATCGGATTGTCCTGTTTTGCGGAAGTGCTCCCGACCTTTATCGCGCAGCCACCTGTCGAGCAACAAATAGACATATAAAGATAAGTTTATATTTGCCTCCGGAACCGTCTGACGCTAGGGAGCCGCCGCATGAACAGACCGCCCGCCTGTGCGGGCGCGACGCTGTGCTTAGGAGATAGAATGATGGCCACTCTCGCTGCCACGCAGACCCATGAATATGTGATCAAGGACATCGCGCTTGCCCAGTTCGGCCGCGACGAGATTATGATCGCCGAAACCGAAATGCCCGGCCTGATGGCGCTGCGCGAAGAATATGGCGCATCGCAGCCTTTGAAGGGTGCGCGCATCACCGGCTCGCTCCACATGACAATTCAAACCGCCGTGCTGATCGAAACGCTGGTCGCACTGGGTGCCGAAGTCCGCTGGGCGACCTGCAACATCTTTTCGACCCAGGATCACGCCGCTGCCGCGATCGCCGCGCGCGGCATCCCCGTCTTCGCCATCAAGGGCGAAACGCTGGCCGATTACTGGGACTATGTGGGCCGCATCTTCGACTGGTCGAGCGAGGCTGACGCCGACCTCACCTGCAACATGATCCTCGACGATGGCGGCGATGCCACGATGTTTGCGCTGTGGGGCGCGCGCATCGAAGCGGGCGAGGAAATGGGCGAGCCGACCAACGCCGAGGAAATCGAGTTCCAGCGCGCATTGAAGGCCTTCGTCGCTGCCAAGCCGGGCTACCTCACCAAGACGGTGAAGGCGATCAAGGGCGTTTCGGAAGAAACCACCACGGGCGTGATGCGCCTCTACCAGATCGCCAAGCAGGGCAAGCTGCCTTTCCCGGCGATCAACGTGAACGATTCGGTCACCAAGTCGAAGTTCGACAACCTTTACGGCTGCAAGGAATCGCTGGTCGACGCGATCCGCCGCGCGACCGACGTGATGCTGGCCGGCAAGGTCGCCTGTGTTGCCGGTTACGGCGATGTCGGCAAGGGCTCGGCCGCTTCGCTGCGTGACGGCGGCGCCCGCGTCATGGTCACCGAAATCGATCCGATCTGCGCGCTTCAAGCCGCGATGGACGGCTTTGAGGTCGTCACCATGGAAGACGCGGTCAAGCGCGCCGACATCTTCGTCACCGCCACCGGCAACGAAGACGTGATCACCGCCGATCATATGATGAACATGAAGCCGATGGCGATCGTCTGCAACATCGGCCACTTCGACAGCGAAATCCAGATTTCGGCACTGTCGAACTACGAGTGGAAGGAAATCAAGGAAGGCACCGACCTCGTCACCTTCCCCGATGGCAAGTCGATCCTGATCCTCGCCAAGGGTCGTCTGGTGAACCTGGGCTGCGCCACCGGCCACCCCAGCTTCGTGATGAGCGCAAGCTTCACCAACCAGACGCTGGCGCAGATCGAACTGTTCACCAAGTCGGACAACTACAACAACGACGTCTACGTGCTGCCCAAGCACCTCGATGAAAAGGTCGCCGCGCTTCACCTCGAAAAGTTGGGCGTCAAGCTGACTCAACTGTCGAACAAGCAGGCCAGCTACATCGGCGTGCCGCAGGCTGGCCCGTTCAAGCCGGACCACTACCGCTACTAAGCCATGAACCCGCCCGCTCCGCCTTGTTTTATCACGGGGTTGGGGGCGGGCGGTGCTTCCCCCGTTGCACTCCCGCGCGCACGCGCATAGCGGTTGTGCAATGGATGTAACGCCGCTCTCGCTGGTGCTGATCGCGCTCGTTCTTGCCGCCTGGGCGGTGGGGGCGGGCGTTGTCGTTTTGCGGGCAAGCCGCAGCGCACGCCGGGCCAAGGCCATGCGCACTGGCCTCAAACGGATGCAGACTCTGCTCGATGTCGCGCCTGCCTTGCCCTTGCTGGTGCGGGTCGATGGCCGGATCGAAGCCCCCGACAGACTGGCGCGGATGCTGGGACTGGCGTCGATGCCGCAATATCTGTCCGAACTTGCCGCGCCCGTGGGCGGCGCGCGTGGCGGTGGTTTGGCGCAGAGCCAGCTCGACCAGCTGTGGAGCAAGATCCAGACCACCCAGAAAAGCGCTGCACCATTTCGCATGGCGATCAATCTGCCCGGGTCGCAGCGCAGCCTCGCGCTGTATGGCACGCTCGCCGATCCGCAGGTGTCGCCGGGCGGCGCGGCGCTGGTGTGGATTTTCGACTTTACCGAAAGCCACAGCGAAATGGCCCGCCTGCGCGCGGCCGCCGCGCGTGCGACCGGCGATTTTGCGGCGCTTGTCGGCCTGATCGAAGCCGCGCCGATGCCGATGTGGTTCCGCGACGACGGGCTGAAGCTGCAATTGGTCAATCAGGCCTATGTCGATGCCGTGGGAGCGCCGGGCGCGGCAGAAGTGGTGCAGGGCCAGATCGAACTGCTCGAACCCGAAGATGGCAATGCTCCGGCCGACATCGCGCGCGCCACGCTGCAAAGCCAGACCGCGTCCGAACGGATCGTTGCTGCCACGATCCACGGCGCACGGCGCAGTCTGCGTGTCTCCGACCTCCCGCTGGGGCAGGAGGGCGTTGCCGGATACGCGATCGATATCGAGGAGCAGCAACAGGTCGCACGCGAATTCCGGGCGTTCCGCGATGCCCAGCGCGCCTTGCTCGATCAGCTGTCGGTCGGGGTTGCGCTGTTCGACGGTGAGGAGCGCCTGACCTTTGCCAATCGCCCGTTCCGGCGACTGTTCAGCCTGACGGAGGATGCGGTCGAAGCGCTCACCCCGTTCGACCGCTTCCTTGCCGAAGCGCGCGAGCGCGGGCGCACACCCGAAGTGCGCGATTTTCCCGAATGGCGACGCGAGCGCGCATCCTGGTTCGGCTTGCAGGCCGCCTATGAAGAAGCATGGCCGCTGCCCGGTGGCACGCACCTGCGCGTCGTGGCGCAGCCGATGCCCGATGGCGGGCTGGTGCTGATTACCGAAGACCGCACCGAAAGCCTCGCGCTGTCGGCGGTGCGCGATACCTTGCTGCGCACGCGCACCGCGACGCTCGACAGTCTGTTCGAGGCCTTGGCGATTTTCGCCCCCGATGGTTCGGTGCAATTGTGGAACCGCAGCTTTGCCGGGACATGGGGTCTCAATACCGAACTGCTCGACCAGCACCCGAGCGCCGATGAGTTGCTGAACGCGATCGGCCGCAATCTTGTGCGGCCCGAAGAGGCAAGCCTGATCGGCGCGGCGGTTCGGGCCGCAACGCTTGACCGGCGCGAGAAGGAGGGGCGCGTCGATCTGGCCGATGGGCGCACCTTGCGCTTTGCAGGCATTCCGCTTCCCGATGGCAACGGCTTGCTGACCGTGCTCGATATCACCGCATCGCAAAAAGCGGAGCAAGCGCTGCGCGAACGCGCCGAGGCGCTGGAAGAGGCCGACGCGGTCAAGGCCCGGTTCCTCGCAAACATGAGCTACGAATTCCGCACCCCGCTCACCACCATCGGCGGCTATGCCGAACTGCTCAAGAGCGGGGCTGCGAGCGATCCCGCGGCGGCAAGCGAGTATGTCGATGCCATTCTCTCGGCGGTCGAGCGGCTGACCGAACAGGTCGAAAACGTGCTCGATCTGTCGCAGAGCGAGGCGGGCCTTCTGCCGATCCGCAAGGAACGGCTCGACCTGCTCGAGTTCCTCACCAAGCTGGTGCGCGAGCGCGAGGCGGCAATCATTGGCGCAGGGCTGAGCCTCGATCTGAAGGCGCGGCGCGGCCGGATCATCGATGCCGACCCACGCCAGATGGGACGCGCAATCGGCAATCTGCTCGACAACGCCATCAACGGCACCCCGAGCGGCGGGCGCATCGTCATCGAAATCAGGCGCGCGAGCGAGGACGGGAGCGCGGGGATCGAAATCAGCATCACCGACAATGGCCGCGGAATGAGCGCGCAGGAACTCGCTATCGCCCAAGGCGGGGCAAGCCGCAGCAGCGGCGAGGCGAGCGAGCGCCGCACCGGGTTGGGCATCCCGCTCGCCCGGCAACTGATCGCCGCCCATGACGGGACGCTCGATATCGTCAGCCGCAAGGGTACCGGCACCACCGCGACCATCCGGCTGCCATGACGGGCTCGCGGGAGGTTCTGCCCGATCTTGCGTCCATGGCCGCGTTTGGCGAGCGCATCGCTGCGCGATTGCAACCCGGCGATGTCGTCGCGCTCGAAGGCGGGCTGGGGGCAGGCAAGACCACGCTGGCGCGCGCCATCCTTGCCGCGCTCGGTCACGATGGCGAGGTGCCGTCGCCCACCTTCACGATCATCGAAGCCTATGCCGCGCCGCCGCTTCGCCTGCCGGTCGTGCATGCCGATTTCTACCGGCTCGACGATCCTTCGGAGCTCGCGGAAATCGGGCTCGACGATTATCGCGACGGCGCGGCCCTGATCGCCGAATGGCCCGACCATGCAGGTGGTTTTGGGCAGGAACGAGGGTGCCTCGCGATCGCCCTGACGGGGCTGGGGGAAAGCGGCCAAGGCGGGCGGATTGCGATTGCCCACGGGGGCGCGGATTGGGTAGGGCGGATGCCATGAGCGATTTGCCCCAAGGTCTTGCCGAATTCATTGCCCGCGCCGGTTGGGCCGATGCCGCGATTTATCCCCTGCCGGGCGATGCCTCGTTCAGGCGTTATTTCCGGCTGACGCACGCGGGCGGCGAAACGGCCATGCTGATGCACGCGCCGCCCCCGCACGAGGATCCGGCGCCGTTTCTGGACGTCGCGCAGTGGCTGACCGAAGGCGGCATGCGTGGCCCGGCAATCCTCGCTGCCGAGCCTGCGGCAGGCTGGGTGCTGACCGAGGATTTCGGCGATGACCGGATGCGCGACTGGCTCGATGTGCATCCCGGCGACGAGCATGAGGCCTATCAGGCCGCGGTCGATGCGCTGGTGGCGCTCCACCGCCTTCCGCCCGGCCCCTTCGCACCCTATGACATGGCGGTCTATCAGCGCGAGGCAGCGCTGCTGACCGAATGGTGGTGCCCTGCGCAAGAATTCGATGTCGATAACCCCGGTTATGCTGCGGCATGGGATGAAGTGATGCAGCCGGTAATCGCGCGCCAGAACCCGGGCGTTACGGTGCTGCGCGATTATCACGCCGAGAATATCATGCTGCTGGGCGGAAAGCCCGGCGCGCCGCAGGGGCTGATCGACTTTCAGGACGCGCTGGTCGGGCATCCCGCCTATGATTTGGTATCGCTGCTTCAGGATGCGCGGCGCGATGTCGATGTGCATCTGGAAACCGCGATGCTGCTGCATTACGCGCAGGCGACCGGCGTTGCGAGCGATGACTTTCTCGCCGACTACGCAACGCTTGGCGCGCAGCGCAATGCCAAGATCGTCGGCATCTTTACCCGGCTCAATGCCCGTGACGCAAAGCCGCGCTATCTGGCGATGATCCCGCGGGTATGGGCCGCGCTCGAACGCGATCTGGCGCACCCTGCGCTGGCACCCGTCGCCCGGTGGTTCGATGCCAATATCCCGG
Source organism: Erythrobacter neustonensis (assembly GCF_001663175.1). Lineage (NCBI taxonomy): Bacteria > Pseudomonadati > Pseudomonadota > Alphaproteobacteria > Sphingomonadales > Erythrobacteraceae > Erythrobacter > Erythrobacter neustonensis. The sequence goes on from NZ_CP016033.1 coordinate 2,377,953, forward strand.
ACGAATTGCGCGCCCGCAATGGCGCCTTTGCCGAATGACGAAGCTTGCATCCGACACCGCGATGATCCTTGCCGCAGGGCTCGGCAAGCGGATGCGGCCGCTGACCGCCAGTCAGCCCAAGCCGCTGGTGCGCGTGGCAGGCAAGGCGCTGATCGATCACGCGCTTGACCGGCTCGCGGATGCGGGTGTGGCGCGCGCGGTGGTCAACGTGCACTACCTCGCCGACGCACTCGAAGCCCATGTATTGGCGCGTCAGAATCCTGCGGTCACGGTTTCGGACGAGCGGGCGCAGCTGCTCGAAACCGGGGGCGGGATGGTCAAGGCGCTGCCGCTGCTGCCCGATCCGTTCTTTGCGCTCAACGCCGACAATATCTGGCTGGACGGGCCAAAGAGCGCGTTCCACGATCTGTCGCGGCGGTGGGATGCGGACACAATGGATGCACTGCTGCTGGTAGTGCCGCACGCGCGGGCGATGAATTTTGCGGGGCCGGGCGATTTTCACATGGACCCGCTGGGTCATGTCACCCGCCGCCGCGCTGGACGCATTGCACCCTTCATCTTCACTGGCATCCAGCTGGTCAGTCACCGGCTGCTGCGCGATGCGCCCCAAGGGCCGTTTTCGACCAACATTCTCTGGAACCGGGCGATGGAGGAAGGGCGCCTGTTCGGCATCAGCTTTACCGGCCAGTGGTTCGAAGTGGGCACCCCGCAGATGATCCGGCCGACCGAAGAAGCGCTCAGTGGTGGTTGATCGAGGCGGCGGCGGGCTCAACGTCTATTCGATTGCGGCGCATCGCGGATTTGCCGATGCGCTGGTGGCCGGCATTGTTCCGCGTTACCGCGAAGAGGGCTTCGGGCTTGCGCGGCTGACGCTGCTGGTGCCTTCGACCCGCGCAGCGCGGACGCTGTCGGAGGCCTTTATTCGTCACGCGGGCGAAACCGGCACAGGCGGTTTGCTGATGCCCCGCATGGTGGCGGTGGGCGACCTTGATCTTGACGAGAAACTGGGCGCGGCGTTCGATCCGCTGGGGGCGGCCGACATTCCGCCTGCGAGCGATCCGGTGCGCCGCTGGCTGACGCTCGACCGGCTGATCGCCGAAGAAAGAGCGGGCGAGGGAATGAACCCGTTGCCGGGCAGGGCGAGGCTCAATCTCGCACGCGAAATGGCGCAAACGATGGACCGGCTGCTGGTCGAGGAAAAAGCGGTCAGCGACCTGTGGGAAAGCGAGGCGGTGCTCGACAGCGTTGCAGGGCTTGCCGGACACTGGCAGCGATCGGTGCGGCTGTTTCTGCGGGTCATTGTGCGCTGGCAGGCCGAACTCGCCGCGCGGGGCGAAGTCGATGCCGCGACACGGCGCAACTTGCTGTTCGACCGTGCCGCGCGCCGCTGGCGGGAAACGCCGCCAGCGCACCCTGTGGTCGCTGCCGGCGTGACCAGCGCATCGCCCGCGCTGGCGCGCTTGCTGCGCGTGGTCGCGGGACTACCGCAAGGCGCCGTGGTGCTACCCGACCTCGACCTTGCGATGGCGGACGATGCCTGGGAGGAACTCGGGCTGGCGGGCGCGAGCACCGAACCCGGTGGCCCGGTGTTTGCCGCTGGCGACGCGCTCAGCCACCCGCAATACCACCTCAAGCTGCTGCTCAACCGCATGGGTGTGAACCGCGGCGAGGTGCAGCAATGGCACCGCCGCGGAATCGGCGCGGCCGATCCGGCGCGCGCGCGCGCCATCTCCTCGCTGTTTCTGCCCCCGCAGGCCAGCCGTTCGTGGATTTCGCTCGAGGCGAAGGACCGCAGGCTCGATGGCGTGCGGCTGATGGCGAGCGCGACGATCGAGGAGGAAGCCCAAGCGATCGCGTTGCTGGTGCGCGAAGCCATCGCTGCCCCGGAAAAGCGTGTCGCCGTCGTCACCGCCGATCGCGGGCTTGCGCGGCGGGTGGCGCAGCATCTCGAACGCTGGAATATCATCGCAGACGACACCGCGGGTCGTCCCTTGCCGCTGACGCCCGCGGGCCGCCTGTTCGGGCTGCTGGCCGGGATTGCCGCAAACGGCGCGGACCCTGCCGGGCTGATCGCCACCTTCGGTCACCCGCTGGTGCGCGGGTGGGACGGCGAGGTGCGCGCGGAGTGGCTGAAAGGTCTGCGTGCATTCGACCGCCAACTGCGCGGCCCTGCGCCCGCGCCCGGGATGGAGCCGCTGCGCATCGCCGCCGCCAAGGCCAAGGTTGAAGGGTGGTGGGGCGAGGCCGAGGCGCTGATCGCGCCACTGATCGACTGGCCTGCCGAAATCGCGCTCGAAGATGCGCTCGACCGTTTGGCTGCGGTGGCCGAAGCGCTTGCCCGGACGATGATCTGGGAGCGCGAGGATGGTCGCGCGCTGGGTGCCTTCGTCGAGGATCTGCGGTCGACCGCGGCAATGCTGGGGACCAGGATCGAAACGGCGGACTTTGCCGGCGCATTGCGCGATGCGATGGAAGCTGTCGCGGTGCGTCCGGGTTATGGCGGCCATCCGCGGATTGCGATCTACGGATTGCTCGAAGCGCGGATGGCGCGCGCGGATCTGATCATCTGCGGCGGGCTGAACGAGGGCAGCTGGCCGCAGCCGCCCGGCGCGGACGCGCTGCTTGCCCCCGCGATCCTGCGCGCGTTGGGTGTGCCGGGCGCGGATTTTCGCATCGGGCTGGCCGCGCACGATCTGGCGGGCGCAATGGGCGCGCCGCAGGTGGTCTTGTCGCGCAGTCTGCGCGACGCCGAAGGGCCGGCGCTGCCGTCGCGCTTCCTGCTGCGGGTCGAAGCGCTGCTCGGCGCGGATCTCGACAAGGAGCATCGCGAGCGCGCGATCCCGGCGATGCTGCCGCTGATCGATCGTCGGCGTCCGCCATCCGCACCCTATCCGCGCCCCGCGCCCGATCCTTCGCCAGCGCGGCGCGATGTCCCGATCAAGGTCACCGCGCTCGACCGGCTGCTGGGCGATCCTTACCAGTTCTACGCGCAGGCGATCCTCGATCTGCGGCAACTGTCGCCGCTTGCCGCCGATCCCTTCAGCGATCCTGCACTGCGCGGCACACTGGTGCACGACATCCTCGATAAATGGCACAAGGCGCGCAAGGATCAGCCGGGATTGCCGATTGCCCCTTTCGCCGCGGCGCATTTCGCGGCCGAACGCGTGCATCCGCTGTTCCGCGCCCTGTGGCAGCCGCGGCTGATTGCCGCGCTCGAACGGTTCGAAACATGGGTCGACAAGGCACAGGCGGATGGCCGCACGGTGCTCGCCGCCGAGATCGCGGGCGAGATGGAGGTTGCCGGCGTCAAGGTGATCGGCCGCGCCGACCGGATCGACAGGCTCGCCGACGGTACGCTTGCGATCGTCGACTACAAGACCGGCAGCCCCCCTTCGAAAAAGCAGGTTGAAGAGGGCTTCGCATTGCAGCTCGGATTGCTCGGCCTGATCGCCGGACAGGGCCGGTTTGCCGATGACAAGACGGGCCAGGTCGTCACGGGAACGGCCGGCACGTTCGAATATTGGTCGCTTGGCCGGTCCAAGAAAGAGGGCGGGTTCGGCTACACCGAGACGCCGTTGAAAATCGGCGATGCCAGAAGCGGGCTTCCTCCCGAAGAATTCCTGCCGCATCACGCCGACAAGCTGAAGCTGGCGATCACCCGCTTCATCAAGGGCAGCGAACCTTTTCTGGCGCGGGAAAATCCGGATTACCAAGGCTATAACGAATATGACCAGCTGATGCGGCTCGAAGAATGGCTGGTGCGCATGACGGACAAGGACACCGAAGCATGAGCGGCGGCAACGGCCTCGTCCATCCCTTGCAGGACAACCAGCTGCTGGCCGCAGACCCGGAAGCGAATGTCTGGCTTTCGGCGTCGGCGGGGACGGGCAAGACGCAGGTTCTCTCCGCGCGCGTGCTGCGACTGCTGCTGCGCGAGGATGTCGCGCCGTCGCAGATCCTGTGCCTCACTTTCACCAAGGCCGGCGCCGCCGAGATGGCCAACCGCATCAACGCGGTTCTGGCGCGCTGGGTGCGTTTGCCGGAAACCGCGCTTGCAAAGGAACTCAGGCATCTGGGAGCCGATTTTGATCCGGAGACGATCGCGCGCGCGCGAAGTCTGTTTGCCAGCGTGCTCGATTGTCCGGGCGGCGGCCTGCGGATCGATACGATCCACGCCTTTGCCCAGTTCCTGATCGGCAATTTCCCCGAGGAGGCCGGGCTTGCCCCCGGAACGGTGGTGCTCGACGATCGCAGCCGCGAATTGCTGGCGCGCGAAGTGCTCACCGATCTGTTCGAGGAAGCCGAACGCACGAATGACGTCCGCGTGCTCGACGGGCTCGCTCTCTTTACCACCCGCAAGGATCCTGGCGCGCTCCACAAGTGGCTGATGCGCGCTGCCGATGCGCACGAGATGTGGGAAGGGCCCGGAAGCTGGCAATCGCCGATGGCGGCGCGGGTGCGCCAGACGCTTGGAATGCCGGCGGACGCGGACGCGGACGAGGCGTGGGCCGCGGAGCCGCTGGATCCCGATATCTTCCCCGATGATGCGCTGATCGCGATGCTGCCAGCGCTCGACGCCTGGAAAACAGCCAAGACCGGAATTGAGAGTGCCGCGTTCATCAGGCAATGGGTGAACATGGCGTTGGCCGATCGGGTGTTGGCGGTATCGCGATTTCTCTCGACCGTGCTGAAGGCCGATGGCGAACCGCGCAAGATGGACGGCGCGGTCAAGCACGATCCCGACATACCGGCCTATCAGCAAGTTATCGCCGACGCGCTGCGCGAATACGAAACCCGGCGCGCGATGCTGTCCTGCGCCGAGATCGTTACGTCTTCGCTCGAAATCGGACGGGCGTTCGCGGTGCGCTGGGAAGCGCGCAAGGCGCGTGAGGGCCTGCTCGATTTTCCCGACCTGATCCGCAAGGCGGCCAGCCTGCTCGAACAGTCCGATGCCGCGGACTGGATCCGCTACAAGCTCGATCGCCATTTCGATCACATCCTGATCGACGAGGCGCAGGATACCAACCAGAACCAGTGGGATATCGTCGAGGCGCTGATCGACGACTTCTTCAGCGGTGAAGGCGCGCGCGGTGACAAGCTGCGCACGATCTTCACCGTCGGCGATTACAAGCAGGCGATCTTCGGATTTCAGGGCACCAGTCCCGAAAACTTCGCCAAGGCCAAAGTGCGCATACACGCAAGGATCGAAGCCGCGCGGCACGGCATCCGGACATCGCGCGAGAACCGGCGCGAACCGGGTTGGCACGATCTTGACCTCGGCCGGTCCTTCCGCACCGCCGATATCGTGCTAGGTTTCGTCAACCGGGTGATCGCGCATCTGGGCTTTGGCGAATTCGGGCTCGACAAGCCGCCGACCGATCATGTTGGCGCGCAGCGTCCCGGGCTGGTCACGCTGTGGCCTCCGGTGATGCCCGACAAGGGCGAGACACAGAGCGACGATGATATCACCGATGACGGTGCGGCGAGCGGCGAGCAGAACTGGTTGCCCCGTCACGATACGCTGCTGGCCGACCGGATCGCGCAGCAGGTGCAGCGCTGGGTCAGCGGGGCCGAGCCGTTCGTTCTCGAAAAGGGGACGCGTCGTCACGCGGCCGCTGGAGACGTCATGGTGCTGGTGCGCCAGCGCAAGGAACTCGCCGCGCAGATCGTGGCCAAGCTTTATGCGCGCGGTGTGCCGGTTGCCGGGGTCGATCGGCTGCGGCTGGGTGCGCCGCTGGCGGTCAGGGACGTGCTGGCGGCGCTGCGCTTTGCCGCGCAGCCGCAGGACGATCTCAGCCTCGCAAACCTACTTGCCTCGCCGCTGATCGGGTGGAGCCAAGACGACATTCTGGCGCATGTCCCGCGTCCCGCAAAGGTGCGCCTTTGGGACCACTTGCGGCGGCCGGATGCGCCTGAGCCGGTGCTCGAAACCGCCGAGCGCCTGCGCGATCTGTTGCGGCGCACGGATTATCAGACTCCGCAGGCGCTCATCACTTGGCTCCTGACCGGCCCGTGGCAGGGCCGGGCGCGGCTGGTCGAACGGCTGGGGGCCGAGGCCAACGATCCGCTCGACGAACTGATCAACGCCGCCTTCGCCTACGAAGCCGAGCATTGGCCCAGCCTTTCGGGTTTCATCGCGTGGTTCGATGCCGGGACGGGCGATCTCAAACGCGATTCGGATGCGGCGAGCGGGCAGGTCAGGGTGATGACCGTGCACGGATCGAAGGGCTTGCAAGCCCCGATCGTGATCCTCGCCGATGCAACCGGTGCGCCGGGGGAGGCGGGCGATCTTGCACTCGACGATGCGCCGCTTGGCCACAAGCCCGATCGCCGCCGCGCCGTTCCGTTGCCGCCGCTGACCAAGGACGAGAAGCGCGGCCCCATCGTCGAGGCTGAGGAAGCGCGCAAGCGGGCCGCGCTGCAGGAGCATTGGCGGCTGCTGTATGTCGCGATCACGCGCGCGGAAGAGGCGCTGTTCATCGGCGGATCGCTCAACCGCAACGAGGCGAAGAAGCGCGTTCCGCATGACGACAGCTGGTATGCAAGGCTCGCCCCGCTGTTCGAGGGCGAAGAACTGCCCGACAATCTGTGGGGCTGGCGCAAGGAATGGGGCGAGGCTGCCGAACCACTGGTGAGCGATGCCGACATCCACCCCGATGCACCCGCCCAAGCCAGCCTGCCCGACTGGGCGGTGACCCCGATCGGGCCAGAACCGCGCCCGCCGCGCCCGCTCGCGCCTTCGGCCGCAGGCGAGGATGGCGCAGGCCAGCCGCCGCTCGATCCGCAGGCCAACCGCCTTGCCGCCCGGCGCGGGAGCCTGATCCATGCCCTGCTCGAACGCCTGCCCGACGTGCCGCCTGCCGAACGCGTGGAGGCGGCGCGCGGCTGGTTGCTGCGGCAGGCAGCGGACATTGCGGACGACGCGCGGGAGGAGATGCTCGCCGCCGCGCTTGGCGTGATCGGCGATCCCGCCTTTGCCGCGCTGTTTTCGCCCGCGGCGCTTGCCGAAGTGCCCTTGGCCGCGACCGTTGGCGGGGTGGTGGTGGCAGGCACCGCCGACCGGTTGCTGATCGAGGATTCGAGCGTGACCGTGGTCGATTTCAAGACCACCCGGCGACCACCGGTAAGCGCTGCCGATATTCCGGTTGCGACCATCCGCCAGATGGCTGCCTATGTCGCGGCGCTCGAGACGATCTACCCCGGCCGCGCGGTGCGCGCGCTGGTGCTTTACACCCATGCGCCGCAGATGTTCGAACTCGACCCGCCGACACTGTCGCTACACAAGAACGCGTTGCAGATGCCGCAGCAATCCTTGTTACCAGCCCATATTGAGTGAACGGCGGGCCGCATTAGATTGCACAAGCAACGCCGGCACCCCTATGAAGGCCGGCAAAGGAGACAGATAATGGCAACCGTGAATGTAACCGATGCGAGCTTTGCCGCCGATGTGCTGAACAGCGAAACCCCGGTGCTGGTGGATTTCTGGGCGGACTGGTGCGGCCCGTGCAAGATGATCGCGCCTGCGCTCGAGGAAATCAGCGACGAGCTTGGTGACAAGGTCAAGATCGCCAAGGTCGACATCATGGAAAACACCGATGTCGCAGCCCAGATGGGCGTGCAGTCGATCCCGCTGATGCTGTTGTTCAAGAATGGCGAAGTCGTCGCGCGCAAGCTTGGCGCTGCGCCCAAGAGCCAGCTCAAGGCCTGGCTCGAAAGCGAACTCTGATCGCCCGCTCGTCTCCGGCACGTGTTGGAGACACATGAGACACTGTCCAGAACGCAAAAACCCGCCCCTGCCGCGCATGATGCGGCGACAGGGGCGGGTTGATTTTGCGGCATGGACATACCCCGCAGGCTGGCAGCGCGCGGGCAGGTAGGAAAGCCCTGTCTAGCCCAGCGCGCGGCCGACGAAGGCATCCCAGATTGCGGGCGATGATGCGCCCACCAGTCCCGGCGCATCGTGCTGGTCGACCCGGTAGGCGCTGCCGTCGAGCCGGGCTGCCTTTCCGCCGGCCTCGTTCAGCCACAACACGCCCGCGGCATGATCCCAGGCGAGCGTGCGCTGGAAACTCGACACGTCGTTTTCGCCCAGCGCGAGGCGCGGATATTGTTCGGCAGCGCAACGCGGAATGTCGACCAGCGTGTAATGCGGTGCCAATTTTTCATCGACCATTGCCGATTGTTCGGGGGTCAGAAAAATCCGGCTGACCGCGGTGACGGGCGGGGTCTGCCCGGTGGTGCGCGCGATGACCTGTTCACCGTTCACGAATGCGCCCGCCCCGCGTTGCGCGTGGCAGAACCGGTCTTTCAGCGGATCGTAGATCCACCCCGCCACCGTCTCGCCCGCATCGGCGAGCGCGATGATGATTCCGAAGGGTTCCTTGCCTTCGGCAAAATTGGCCGTCCCGTCGAGCGGATCGATGATCCAGCACTGGTGCTTGAGGTGGTCGAGCACTGCCTTGTCGGCATGCACCGCTTCCTCGCCCACCACCGCGACCCCGGGGGCAAGCCGGGTCAGCGCCTCGGTCAGGAAGGCTTCGACCTCGAGGTCGACGATCGTGACCGGATCGTCCTTGCCCTTCATTTCGACCTCACCGGCGGCAAGGTTGCGAAACCGCGGCAACATCGAACGCTGCGCGGCAAACCGCATCAGGTCGTGGATTTCATCGTTCAAAGCGCTCACGAACGATAATCCGCGTTGATCGCGATGTAGCCATGCGTGAGATCGCAGGTCCACACGATCGCGTGGCCATCGCCAAGCCCGAGATCGACCGCGATATCGATTTCCTCGCCCTTCAGGTGCGCGGCGACGGGGGCCTCGTCGTAATCTTCGACCGGAACCCCGTTGCGCGCGGCCCAGACCCCGCCGAACGCAATCGACAGCCGGTCGCGGTCCGCCGGCTCGCCGGCCTTGCCCACCGCCATGACCACGCGGCCCCAATTGGCATCCTCGCCCGCGATCGCGGTCTTGACCAGCGGCGAATTGGCGATCGCCAGCCCGATCGTGCGCGCGCTGGCATCGCTCGCCGCGCCGCTTACCCGGATGGTGATGAACTTGCGCGCGCCTTCGCCATCGCGCACCACGAGCTGCGCGAGTTGACGGCAGACATCGGTCAACGCCGCGGCAAAGGCATCCGCGCCCGCGCTGTCCCAGTTTTCGATCCGCGGGTTGCCGGCCTTGCCGGTCGCGAATGCCATCACCGTGTCGCTGGTCGACGTATCGCCATCGACGGTGATGCAGCTGAACGTCGCGGCGTTCGCGCGTTCCAGCGCCTCTTGCAGGAAGGCCGGCGCCACGTCGGCATCGGTGAAGACATAACCCAGCATCGTCGCCATATCGGGGGCGATCATGCCCGATCCCTTGATGATCCCCGCCAGTTCCACGCGGTAGGGCCCGATCATCGCAGCTGCGCCCGCGCCCTTGGTGAAAGTGTCGGTGGTACCGATCGCATTGGCGGCATCCTCCCACCCGCACGGCTGCGCATTGAGCGCGGCGGCGATCCCGGCCTCGGCCTTGTCGATCGGCAAGGGCACGCCGATCACGCCGGTCGAGGAGACGAACACATCGTCGAGACCGCAGCCCAGCGCCCCCGATACCTGCGCCCGGATCGCTTCGACCGCGGCGCGTCCGCGCCAGCCGGTAAAGGCGTTGGAATTGCCCGCATTGACCACCAGCGCCCGTGCGCGGCCCAGCTTCACCGCCTCGCGGCCCAGTTCGACTTCGGACGAGGCGCAGGCGCTCTTGGTGAAGACCCCTGCGGCACTGGTGCCCTCGGCCAGTTCGGCGATCGTCAGGTCGCAGCGATCCCATGTCTTGTACCGCGCCCGGGCAACGCGCAGCGTGACGCCCGCAATTGCAGGAAGCGCGGGGAAGGGGCGGGCGAGGGGGGAACGATCGATCTGCATGGCTTACGGCCTCTATAAGCCCGCGCGCATGGCGTAAATCGGCAAATCGGGTGGACGAAGCGCCCGCGATTACCTATCTGACGCAGCGATGACCCGGCGCTTTCTAGCCTTTCTGGCCCTGCTTACAGGGCTCGTCGCCTTTGGCGGCCCGGCGAACGCGTCGCTGGCCGAGGCGCTGGCCTGCGGATCGAGCATTGCTGCGGCAAGCGGGGACGAAGCGCAGGGTTGCGAACACGTCGCGATCCAGCCGGTGCCTGCGACCGTTCATGAAAGCCGCGAGATCGAAGCGCCCGAGCGGCGCGCCCCGCGGCCCGATGCGCTGCGTCTGCCGGTCTTGATGGGGATCGAACGCGCCTTCGAATAGGCGCGCATTCGTTCGACTTTCCCGTTTCCGGGCGCGCCCCGATCCGGCTTGGCGCGCCGTGATTTTTTCAAAAGCTTCTGCATGACGCCCGCATTGCGACGGGCGGCGGCTGCGAATCAAAGGCCTATTTCCATGTTCGAGAACCTCATCAAATCCGTCTTCGGCTCGGCGAACGAGCGTTACATCAAGTCCGCCCAGAAAATCGTTGCGCAGGTCAACGGCCTCGAACCCCAGCTTCAGGCGCTGTCGGACGAAGAACTGCAGGGCCAGACCGCCAAGCTGCGCGGGTTGATCGATGGCGGCGCATCGCTCGATGATATCCTGCCCGAAGCCTTTGCGACGGTGCGCGAGGCATCGGTGCGCGTGTTCGGGATGCGCCATTTCGATGTCCAGCTGATCGGCGGCCTCGTGCTCCACCGCGGCGAGATCGCCGAAATGCGCACCGGCGAAGGCAAGACCCTGATGGCGACGCTCGCGGTGTACCTCAACGCGCTCGAAGGCAAGGGCGTGCACGTGGTGACGGTGAACGATTACCTCGCCCGCCGCGACGCGGCCGAGATGGGCAAGCTCTACAACTGGCTCGGCCTGACCGTCGGCGTGATCGTCCCCGGCATGCCCGAGGAATACAAGCGCGACGCCTACAATGCCGACATCACCTACGGCACCAACAACGAATTCGGCTTCGATTACCTGCGCGACAACATGAAGCACGAACGCAGCGGCATGGCGCAGCGGCCGTTCAACTTCGCGATCGTCGACGAGGTCGATTCGATCCTGATCGACGAAGCGCGCACCCCGCTGATCATCTCCGGCCCGACCGAGGACAAGAGCGAGCTTTACGTCCAGCTCGATCAGGTCGCGCGCGAGATCCCGATCGAATGGCTCGACATCGACGAGAAGTCCAAGCGCGTCCAGCTGACCGAGGACGGGCTCGAGCAGGTCGAGGCGCTGCTGATCGAGAAGGGCCTGCTGGCGAGCGACAATCTCTACGATGTCGAGAACACGCAGGTCGTCCATCACCTCGACCAGGCGCTGGTCGCCAATTTCGCTCGCAAGCGCGACACCGACTACATCGTCAAGGACGACAAGGTCGTGATTATCGACGAATTTACCGGCCGCATGATGGATGGCCGGCGCTGGTCGAACGGTCTGCACCAGGCGGTCGAAGCCAAGGAAGGCGTGCGGATCGAGCCCGAAAACCAGACGCTCGCCTCGATCACCTTCCAGAACTATTTCCGCATGTATCCCAAGCTTTCGGGCATGACCGGGACCGCGGCGACCGAAGCGGCCGAATTCTGGGACATCTACAAGGTCGGGGTGGTCGAAATCCCGACCAACCTGCCCGTCGCCCGCATCGACGAGGACGACGAATTCTACAAGAACACCGCCGACAAGTTCGGTGCGATCGCGCGGGCAATCCGCGAGAAGCAGGAGATCGGCCAGCCGGTGCTGGTCGGCACCGTGTCGATCGAGAAGTCCGAACTGCTCAGCAACTATCTCGACAAGGAAGGCGTGCAGCACTCGGTGCTGAACGCCCGCTTCCATGAACAGGAAGCGCGCATCGTGGCGCAGGCAGGGCGGCTTGGCGCGGTGACGATCGCGACCAACATGGCGGGCCGCGGCACCGACATCCAGCTGGGCGGCAATGTCGAATACCGCGTGCTCGACGAATTGGGCGACATGCCCGAGGGCCCCGAACGCGATGCCGCCGTCGCGCGGATCAAGGCCGAAGTCGCCGCCGAGAAGGATCAGGTGCGCGCTGCAGGCGGTCTGTTCGTGCTGGGCACCGAACGCCACGAATCGCGCCGGATCGACAACCAGCTGCGCGGCCGTTCGGGCCGTCAGGGCGATCCGGGCCTGTCGCGCTTCTACCTCTGCCTCGAAGACGATCTGCTGCGCATCTTCGGCCCCGATACGCTGTTCTCCAAGATGATGAATTCCAACCTTGCCGATGGCGAGGCGATCGGTTCCAAGTGGCTTTCGAAGGCGATCGAGACCGCGCAGAAGAAGGTCGAGGCGCGCAATTACGACATGCGCAAGCAGGTCGTCCAATACGACGACGTGATGAACGACCAGCGCAAGGTCGTCTATGAACAGCGCTCGGAAATCATGGACAGCGAAGCGGTCGACGATGTCGTGCTCGACATGCGCCACGACACGGTCAACGCGATGGTGGGCGCTGCTTGCCCTCCGGGTTCCTATCCCGAACAATGGGATATTGCCGGGCTCAAGGCGCGCACCGAGGAGATCTTCGGCTTCGTTCCGCCTTATGACGAATGGCTCGCCGAAGACGAGGTGGAGCCCGAAATGCTCGAAGAGCGTCTGCGCGCGCTGACCGATCAGATGATGGCCGACAAGATGGGCGAGCAGGACCATTCGATCTGGCGGATGATCGAAAAGGACGTGCTGCTGCGCCAGCTCGACCATCACTGGAAGGAGCACCTTTCGACGCTCGACGCGCTGCGGCAGGTAATCTGGATGCGCGGGATCGCGCAGAAGCAGCCGATCAACGAATACAAGCAGGAAGCCTTCGTGCTGTTCGAAACCATGCTCGACGATCTGCGCGAGGAGGTGACGAAGATCCTGTTCCGCGCCGAACTGCGCTTCGAAGAGCCCGCGCCCGCAGCCTTGCCCGAACTGCCCGATTTCCTGACCGGTCACATCGATCCGCTGACCGGCCTCGACAATTCGGATGATGGCGACGGATCGGAGATGCGCCCCGAACTGTTCGGCTCGCTCGCCGGCAGCCCGCGCGCAGCCTTCGGGCCGGGCGGGGTCAACCCGGAGAACCCGTGGGCGAACCTCGATATCAGCCGCAATGCGCTGTGCCCGTGCGGGTCGGGCAACAAGTACAAGCATTGCCACGGCGCGGTTGGCGCGAACCAGACTGTCTGACGCTGTTGGCGGGGGGAGATAGGCGATGATCGGCGCGGTCCCGGTGCTGCTTGCGGCAGCATTTCTGGTGACCGCGCTGCTCTATGCCAGCGTCGGCTTCGGCGGGGGTTCGACCTATTCGGCGCTGCTCGCGCTGTCGGGGCTCGATTACCGGCTGCTCCCGCTGGTCAGTCTGGCGTGCAACATCGTGGTCGTGACCGGGGCGAGCATCCGTTTTGCGCGCGCCGGTCTGACCCCATGGAAAAAGGCGGCGGTGATCGTCCTTCTGGGCGCACCGGCGAGTTTCCTTGGCGGGCTGACCCCGATCAAGGAAGCGACCTTCCTTGCGCTGCTCGGCGGCAGTCTGGTGCTGACCGCGCTGACCATGCTGATTCCCGTGCGCGAGGCTGAAGGGGGGAGGGCCACCAGGGCCGCGCGCTATATGCCGCTGGCGGCTGTGCCCCTTGGCTATTTCGCAGGATTGGTGGGGATCGGCGGGGGGATATTTCTGGCGCCGCTGCTGCACCTTGCCCGCTGGCATTGTGCGCGAGGCATCGCCGCGACCGCGAGCCTGTTTATCCTCGTCAATTCGATCTTCGGGCTTGGCGGGCAGGTAATCAAGCACGGCCCCGGCTTGCTGGGGCAGGCGCTGGGCGCGGCGTTGCCGCTGCTGGTGGCGGTGGTGATCGGCGGGCAGATCGGCAGCCTGATGGCAGCGCGGCTGTTGCCGCCGCACTGGATCCGCTGGCTCACCGCATTGCTGGTCGCGGTCGTCGGCGTGCGCCTGCTGGCGGGGATCTGACAGCGCGGCCCGCTGCTGCCGCGCAAGACGTGCAAAAATCACGCACGCCAAAGGCCGCGACAATCGCGGTCAGTCAGCGCTGGATCTGGAAGAAGAAATTGGCTCCCCGAGTAGGATTCGAACCTACGGCCAAGTGATTAACAGTCACCTACTCTACCGCTGAGCTATCGGGGAGCAACTCTTCCAAGCGGTGTCAGGAAGAGCGGAAGCGCGCCTATATGGGGGGCGGATTCGGATTGCAAGAGGGTTTTGTCACTCTGTTTGCGCTTAATGCATTTTGCGTGTCGCGAGGGGGTGAAAAGCGCCCCGCACAAGCGCATCACGCGGTGATGAACTGCTCGGCAACGATGCGCTCCTCAAGGCTTTGTCCGGGGTCGAACAACAGGGTCAGATCATTGTCGTGTGCGATTTCGAGCCGCACTTCGGAAATGTCCCGCAGTTCCTTCTGATCCGCCACCGCAGCCACCGGGCGCTTGCCGGGGTCGAGCACGCGCAGCACGATCTTCATCCGGTCGGGCAGGATCGCGCCGCGCCAGCGCCGGGGGCGGAACGGGCTGATCGGGGTGAGCGCGAGCATCTTGCTGTCGAGCGGCAGGATCGGCCCCTGCGCCGACAGGTTGTAGGCGGTGGAGCCTGCGGGCGTTGCCACCAGCACGCCGTCGCACACCAGTTCGCGGATCCGCACGCGGTCGCCTACGGTGACTTCGATCTTGGCGGTCTGGCGGGTTTCGCGCAGCAGCGAGATCTCGTTGATTGCGTTGAGCACGTGGATCTGCCCGTCATGGGTGACTGCCTCCACCCGCAAGGGCGAAATCGTCCAGCGGCGCGCCTTGTTCACCCGTGTCGGCAATACCGCGCGCTTGTCGTAGCGATTCATCAGGAAACCGATCGTGCCGAGATTCATGCCGTAAGCCGGGATCACGCGGCCCGCATCGAGCATCGCGTGAAGCACCTGCAGCATGTACCCATCGCCGCCCAGCACAACCACCGCATCGGCCTCGGCCAACGGCACCCAGTCACCTTGCGCGATGAGGGCGGCGTGCGCTTCCTGCGCGCGCTCGGTATCCGACGCGAGCAGTGCGAGGCGCTGATAGGTGTTGCCGTTGCTTGCCATTCTCTCCCCTTCAGCCACCGCGACGCGATGGCCGATGTCGTCCCCGCAGGGACGCTAAGCGGTTGACCTGATGTGCCAGATTCGGGCGGATTGCAATTGATGCGCGCAGTGCAAGCCAGCAAAGGCTATGGTCGCGACAGGGCGCAGAGGAATCATCATGGAAAAGGGCAGGACATCCTTGCGCGGGGCGCTGACACGCGGCCGGTTGCCGGGCGTGAGCGCGGGGGTGCTGGAGGCTGATCTGCTCTGCGCGCTCGACCGGCGCGAGATCGAGGTGCTGTTCCAGCCGCAATTTGCCTGCGCCAGCGGGGCGGTGGTGGGGGCCGAGGCGCTGGCGCGGTGGCGCCATCCGACGCTGGGCTCGATCGGCGCGCGCGATCTGTTTGCGGTGGCCGAACGCGCCGGGCTGGTCGCGCCGCTGTCGCGCCATGTGGTCGCCCGTGCGCTGGAAGATGCCGCGACCTGGCCCGAGGGGTTGACGCTGTCGCTCAACATCACGCCCGAAGAATTGGGTGATCCACGATTTGCCGCCGATTTTGCCGCACTGATCGGGCAATCCGAAATTGCGCCGGGCCGCCTCATGCTCGAAATCACCGAGGACGTGCTGCTGCGCAATCTGGCGCAGGCGGTCAGCGCGCTGAAGGCGCTGCGCGGCCTCGGCTTTCGCACCGCGCTCGACGATTTTGGTGCGGGCTTCTGCAACTTCCGTTACTTGCGCGAATTGCCGCTGGATGCGCTCAAGCTCGACAAGGCGATGGTCGAGGGTGTGCCCGCCGACGGCACCGCGCTGGCCGTGCTGCGCGCGATCATGGCGCTGGCGAGGGCATTGGGCCTTACGGTCTATGCCGAAGGGATCGAGGACGAGATCCAGCGCGCGGCGATCACGGCGGAGGGCTGCGATTACTGGCAGGGGTTCCTGCGCGCGCAGCCGATGCCGAGCGCCAATGTGCTCGCACTCGCGCGCACCGCACGCGGCATGGGGCACGGCTGACAGACGCGTCGCGGCGGACGGGACCAGACCCACCCGCCGCCACGGCGCCGTTGTCAGAACGTCTGACGCGCAGTGATGCCGAATGTGCGGGGCTGGCCGATATTGTAGCCCAGCCGCGCCCGGCCGCCGCGTTCACGATCGAACGAGAGCAGCGGATTTTCGTCGAACAGGTTGTTGACGTAGGCGGTGAACGACAATCCGCTGTCGAGCTCGACCCCGGCGCTGAGGTTTACCAGCTGATAGTCGGGCAGCAGCAGATCGACCGTGGTCGCCGCCGTGGCCGGCGCGCCGCCGAAGGGCAGGCCGTGGACGAAGGTGCGCGGGTTGTTTTCCTGATCCGACGGCTGCGTGTAGCGCGAGCCGACATGCTGCACCGATCCGTTGACGAACGCGGTCGCGCTGTCACCCATATCCCATTCGTAGCTCGTGCTCGCCGAGAACTGGAACTCGGGCACCGAGGGGAGGCGATTGCCATCGCGGATCCCCGTCGCAGTCGCCAGCGCGCCCGGGAGCGTGCTGTTGAATTCGGACTTCACGTAGCTGCCCGACAGGTTGAAGTTGAGCCCCGGTGACGGTTCGAAGCCGATTTCGGCCTCGACCCCGGCCGCAAAGGCTTCGGGCACGTTGAACACGATCCGTGACGAGCAGCTGCCCGCATCGAGCGTGACCTGCAGATTGCTGATGTCGTTATAGAACGCCGCCGCGTTGAAGGTGAAGCCGCTGCCTTGCGTCTTCACGCCCAACTCGTAGTTCCACAGCTTCTCGTCGCCGTAATCCTGGAAGCCGCCGAACAGCGCCAGATCGGTCGCGTTGCACAGCGGGGTGTTGAGCGGATCGTTGACCCCGCCCAGCCGGAAGCCCTGAGCGGCCTGCGCGTTGACGGTGACATTGTCGCTCGCCTTGTAGCTGAGCAGGAAGCGCGGCGTGACGCCGTTCGATGCGGTGCGATCGACCACGCCGGCATCGCCGTTGGCGAACAACCCGCCGGTGGTGATGGTGCGGGTTTCCTCGAAGTCGTAATAGCGCCCGCCAGCCGTAAAGGTCAGGCTGTCGGTGATTTCGTAGCTCGCCTCGCCGAAGACAGCGAATTGCTCGATATCGAACGGCAGATCGGAATTGAACGGCGAGTTGGCCGGGAACCCGTTTGCCACCGCCGCCGAGGTGCCTGCGCCCAGGGTAGCATCGGTGAAGGCATCATAGCCCGGGGTGGGCAGGCGCTGGCGGTAGTCGCGCTTCACGTCGGAATAGAACGCGCCAATCAGCCACTGGAACGGGCCGTCGTAATCCGAAGCAAACCGCAGCTCCTGCGTGAAGGTCTGGAGGTCGGTCGTGTCGCGCAGGTTCGACGGCAGCAGCACGGCGGCATCGGGGAATTCCAGATCGACCGACACCGAGCCCGTCAGCGCGCTGGCATCACGGCTGACGAGGATGTCGCGGTTGATATAGGACGTGACGGAGGTGAGCTCGTGTTCGCCCACGCCGATATTGACCGTGAGGTCGGCGATGAAGGTTTCATCCTCGAAGCGTTCGGGCAGCAAGAGATATTGCTCGCGCTCGCCCAGTTGCACCGCCGGCCGGGTGGTGGTGAACCGGTTGGCGAAAAGGTTGAAGATTTCCTGCCGGTTGAACCCGTTCGCCTTGATCTTCTGATAGATCACGCGCGGGGTGATCGACAGCGTGTCGGTGGGCGCGAAGGTCAGCGCGAGGCGACCGCCGTAACGCTCGCCATCGTTGACGTTCTCGCCACCGCCCGGACCCTGCGCATCGATAAACCCGGCATAGCGGGTGTAATAGCCTACCGCGCGGATTGCAGCATTATCGCCCAGCGGCACATTGATCGCGCCTTTCAGGTGGCCCCCCATATTGCCGCCGTCGATCAGGTTGATGTTGGCTTCGACCTGCCCTTCGCTGACGCCCAGCGTCGGCTGATTGGTGATGTAACGGATCGTGCCGCCGACCGAGCCCGAGCCGAACAGCGTGCCCTGCGGCCCGCGCAACGTCTCGACGCGATTCAGATCGAACAGGTCGATATCGGGGGTGAACAGCGAAAGCGAAATCACCGATTCGTCGAGATAGACGCCGACCTGTTCCTTCACGCCCGGCTGATCGCGCACGACCTGGCCTGCCGAAATCCCGCGCACCGAAACCTGGCTTTGGCCCGGCCCCAAATTCTGGATCGTCAGGCCGGCGACATTGCGCGACAGGTCTTCGAGCGTCACCGCACCCGAGCGCTGGATGTCCTCCTGCGTCTGCGCGTTGATCGAGAAAGGCACGTCCTGGATCGTGGTATCGCGTTTGGTCGCGGACACGATGATGACGTTGCCGTCATAGGCTTCCGTTTCCTGCGCCGCGGTTGCCGCGGCATCCTGCGCAGCGGCGGGTGCGCCGACAAGCACGGCAGCCGCGCCAGCCAGCAGAATGGCGCGCCGAAGGTGGCGGTGATCGACCGATTTCATCATGTGAGTGCCCTCTCAATCCAGAGTTTAGTCTCTGATATTTGTAAGAGGCAAAAGGTGTCACACCGATCTGGGCACAGCAAGCGAGACCAATCCGCGGGCGCGATTGGCAGTGCCGCTTGTGGCCTTTGCGCACCACCACGGCTGGTGCGCCGCTAGGCGGCCTTCTTCGCCTTGGCGGCCCGTTTCACGATCCCGGACAAGCCCTTGGTCAGCTGGAACAGCCCGTTCAACCGGCTGAGCGGATCGCCCCATGCGCGGTTGATCACCAGTTTCATGTCGGGGCGCAGCTTGGCAGTATCCTTGCCGCCGTCGTTGAGCCGCGCGACATAGGCGATCAGGCCCGCCGGATCGGGGAAGTCGTCATTGTGGAACGTCACGAGCGTCCCGCGCGCGCCGACATCGATCTTGGCGATGCAGGCCTCGATCGCCTGATGCTTGATCTCGATCAGGCGGATGAGGTTCTTGGTCGGCTGCGGCAGATCGCCGAAGCGGTCGATCATTTCGGCGGCAAGGCTTTCGATCTCGTGCTGCCCGTCGGCCTGGTTCAATCGGCGATAAAGCGCCATGCGGACCGCCAGATCGGGGACGTAATCTTCCGGGATCATGATCGGCGCATCGACGGTGATCTGCGGGGAAACCTTGTCGCGCGGACGCTCCAGACCCATCTCGCCCGCCTTCGCTGCCAGGATCGCTTCCTCCAGCATCGCCTGATACAATTCGAAGCCGACCTCGCGGATGTGGCCCGATTGCTCGTCGCCCAGGAGGTTGCCCGCGCCGCGAATGTCGAGATCGTGGCTGGCGAGCTGGAAGCCGGCGCCCAGCGTATCGAGATCGCCCAGCACCTTCAGCCGCTTTTGCGCGACTTCGGACAGCGCCACGCCGGCCTCGTGCGTCAGATAGGCATAGGCGCGCAGCTTTGCCCGGCCCACGCGTCCGCGCAGCTGGTAGAGCTGGGCAAGACCGAAGCGGTCGGCGCGGTGAATGATGATCGTGTTGGCGCTCGGGATGTCGAGCCCGCTTTCGACGATCGTGGTCGACAGCAGCACATCATACTTGCGGTCGTAGAACGCGCCCATGCGCTCCTCGACTTCGCCCGGTGCCATCTGGCCGTGGGCCGACACGGTCTTCACCTCGGGCACGTTTTCGCGCAGCCAGTCCTCGATCACCGCCATGTCGGAAATGCGCGGCACGACGATGAAGCTTTGACCGCCGCGGTGATGCTCGCGCAGCAGCGCCTCGCGCATCACCATGTCGTCCCATTCCATCACATAGGTCCGCACCGCGAGGCGGTCGACCGGTGGGGTCTGGATCGTGCTGAGTTCGCGCAGGCCGCTCATCGCCATCTGCAGCGTGCGCGGGATCGGTGTGGCGGTGAGGGTGAGCACGTGAACATCGGCGCGCAGCTGTTTCAGCTTTTCCTTGTGCGTGACACCGAAGCGCTGCTCCTCGTCGACGATCACGAGGCCCAGGTTTTTGAACTTGGTGTTCTTCGACAGGATCGCGTGGGTGCCCACCACAAGGTCGATCTGGCCATTGGCAAGGCCCTCGCGCGTTTCGGCCGCTTCCTTGGCGGTGACGAGGCGCGACAGGCGCCCGACCTGCAAGGGGAAGCCGGCAAAGCGTTCGGCAAAGTTCTGGTAGTGCTGGCGGGCAAGCAACGTGGTGGGCGCGACGATCGCGACCTGCTGGCCGTTCATCGCGGCAACGAAGGCGGCACGCAGCGCCACCTCGGTCTTGCCGAAACCGACATCGCCGCACACCAGCCGGTCCATCGGCCGCCCGCTTTCCAGATCGCCCAGCACATCGGCGATGGCGCGTTCCTGATCCTCGGTTTCCGACCACGGGAAGCGATCGGTGAATTGGCCGAGCGTGGCCGGATCGGCGGGGAGGGCAGGGGCCTGCCGCAGCGCGCGCGCGGCGGCGACCTGCATCAACTCGCCCGCGATCGCGGTAATCCGCTCCTTGAGGCGCGCGCGGCGGCGCTGCCATGCCTCGCCGCCCAGCTTGTCGAGCGCGACGACCTGATCGGACGAGCCATAGCGGGTGAGAACGTCGATATTCTCGACCGGGATGAACAGCTTGTCGCCGCCCGAATATTCGAGCGCGACGCAATCATGTTTGCTCTTGCCGACGGGAATCGCCTCAAGCCCGAGATAGCGCCCGATCCCGTGTTCGACATGAACCACCAGATCGCCCTGGCTGAGCGCCTGAAGCTCGGCGAGGAAGGCATCGGCATCCTTGCGCTTCTTCTTGCGGCGCACGAGGCGGTCGCCGAGAATGTCGGCTTCGGTCAGGATTTCGAGGGCATCGCTCGCAAACCCGGTCTCGAGCGGCAGAACGACCACTGCGGTCGTGCCTTTCGCGGCAAGGCCCAGCGCCTGCTGCCAGCTTTCGGCAAGCGCCGTGGGCGCGCCTGCTTCGTCGATGATCGCCGCGATGCGCCGTGCGCTGCCGGTCGAATAGGCCGCGACCAGCGACTTGCGCGAAGACTTGGCGACCTTCTTCAGGTGCGCAGCCGCAGCCTCGTAGACATTCTCGCCGCGCCCGCGTTCGGGCGAGAAGTCGCGTGCAGAACGGAACCCGAAGTCGACTACGCCCGCAGTTTCTTCCGAGGCGAAGCCGGTTGCGCGGTGGGCGGGCATTCCGGCCAGGGCCGCATCGAATTCGGCGCGTGACAGATACAGCGCATCGGGCGCCAGCGGGCGGTAGCTGCCCTTCTTCTCACCCGCGATCCGTCCACGCTGATCGTGGTAGTCGCGGATGTCGGTCAACCGCTCATCGGCTGCGCCGAGCGCGCCCTGATCGATAACGACGACATCGTCCTTGCCCAGATGATCGAACAGGGTTGCAAGCTTGGTCTCAAACAGCGGAAGCCAGTGCTCCATCCCCGCCAGCCGGCGTCCCTCGGAGACAGCCTCGTAAAGCGGGTCCTGTGTCGCGTTGGCGCCGAACAATTCGCGGTAACGGCTGCGGAACCGCTTGATGCTGTCCTCGTCAAGTAGGGCTTCGGAAGCGGGCAGCAGCAGGTGGCTGTCGATCCGCTCGACCGTGCGCTGCGTGGCGGGGTCGAACAGGCGCAGCGATTCGAGCTCGTCACCGAAGAAATCGAGCCGCAGGCCGCTTTCGAGCGAGGAGGGGAAGATATCGACGATCGACCCTCGCACCGCGAACTCGCCGTGATCGATCACGGTGTCGGTGCGGCTGTAACCCTGCCGCACCAGCAGCGCGGCAAGGCTTTCGTGCCCGATCTGCGTGCCCACCCTGAACTCGCGCACGCTCTCGCGCACCCGGAACGGCGTCAGCACGCGTTGCAGCACGGCATTCACTGTGGTCACCAGCAATTGCTGCTGTTTGCCGGGAGATTGCAGCTTGTGGAGCGCCGCCAGCCGTTCGGCGCTGATCGACAGCGCGGGGCTGGCGCGGTCATAGGGGAGACAATCCCACGCCGGGAAGGTCACCACCTCGACCTCGGGCGCGAAGAACCGGGCGGCTTCGGCAGCGGCGCGCATCGCGGCATCGTCGGGCGCGATGAACACCGCGCGCCGCTTCGCCGCGCGCGCCAGATCGGCCAGCACCATCGGCAGGCTGCCACGCGGCAGCGACGCAAGGGTCAGCGGTTCGCGGGCGGCCAGAATGCGGTTGAGGTCGGGCATAAGATCACTTCACTCGAAGCCGGAACAGGGACGCAGATTTCCCTCCGGCGCAGGCGCGCAGAAAGGTGTGTTGCAGAGCGCATCGCGCACAGGCCTAACAGCCGCGCTGGCGCTTTCGTTCCAGCCTTTATCCGCGGCGCCGCACCTTGTCGAACCCGCGCGCGCAGGTCAGCGCGGAATATCGACGTAATCGAGCCGCTGCATCGCGGTCAGCAAGTCGCCTGCGATCGCGGGCGGCGGCGGCTGCGTGCCCAGCGCCCACGCCATGACATCGACATCGTCTTCGTCGAGCAGCGCTTCGAACCATTGCAGCTCCGCCTCGCCCCATGCACCGTGATAGCGATCGAAGAACCCGCCGATCATGTAATCGGCCTCACGCGTGCCGCGGTGCCAGGCGCGGAACTTGGCCCGGGCGAGACGTTGTTCGAAGGGGGGCGTTTGGGTCATGAAAATCACCTAGCCACAGCTGCCGGACGCTTCAACTCGCAATCATGCAAGCACGGTGTTAGCGAGAGCGGCAATGCGCCCCGAGGCCCTCAATCCGCTGTTCGCTCAGGTCGAAATGCTCGAAGGCGTCGGCCCCAAGCTGATGAAGCCGCTCGAAAAACTGGGCCTGACCCGGATCAAGGATGTCGCCTATCATCTGCCCGAACGCTTCGTCAGCCGGCGGGCGGTGGCCGATCTTGATTCGGCGAGCGAAGGCGAACAGGTGGTGATCGCGCTGACCGCGATCGAACACCGCGCCCCGCGCGCTGGCAGCCGTGGTCCGTATCGTGTCCTCGCGCAGGACGATGCGGGCAATATCTGCGCGCTGACATGGTTCGGCAGGGCAGCCTTCAGCGGCAAGAAGCTGGTTCCGGTGGGCGAGAAACGCTGGGTCGCCGGGCGGCTCGACCGTTATGGCGACATGCTCCAGATCGTCCATCCCGACCACATCGAAACCGAAAGCGCGGCGCACATGGCGCGGCTTTCGGAACCCGTTTACCGCCTGTCCGACGGGCTGACCCAGCCGCGCATCGCCGACTTTGCGCGACAAGCGCTTGGGCGCGTGCCCGATCTGCCCGAGTGGATCGAACCCGGACAGCTCGAGCGCGCAGGCTGGCCCGCATGGCGCGAGGCCCTGCGGCTGGCGCACGAAAGCACCGATCCCAAGGCGCGCGACCGGCTCGCCTATGACGAATTGCTGGCGAACAGCCTCGCGCTGCTGCTGGTCAAGGCCGATGGCCGCCGCCGCCGGGGGCAGGCGCTGGTGGGTGACGGTGCCCTGCGCGCAAAGCTGCAACTGCCTTTCGCGCTGACCGGCGCACAGGCGCGTTCGATTGCCGAGATTGCCGGTGACATGGCGCAGGAAGCTCCGATGCTGCGGCTGCTGCAAGGCGATGTCGGCGCGGGCAAGACCGTCGTCGCGCTCAACGCAATGCTCATCGCGGTCGAGGCGGGCAAGCAGGCGGCGCTGCTGGCACCGACCGAGATCCTCGCGCGCCAGCACTTCGAAACGCTGCGCAAGATGCTCGGGCCAACGGGCGCCGAAATTGCGCTGCTCACGGGGCGCGCCAAGGGGCGCGAGCGCGAGAGTATTCTGATGGGCCTGCTCGACGGGTCGATCCAGATGCTCGTCGGCACGCATGCGATCTTTCAGGACACGGTCAATTACCGCGATCTGGGGCTGGTGGTGATCGACGAGCAGCACCGTTTCGGTGTGGCGCAGCGGCTCGCGCTGGCGGCAAAGGGTCGCCGCGCCCCGCACACGCTGGCGATGACCGCGACCCCGATCCCGCGCTCGCTGACGCTGGCGCAATATGGCGAGATGGATGTCAGCCGGCTCGACGAGCTTCCCCCGGGGCGGCAGGCGATCGACACCCGCGTGGTGGCGATCGAGCGCGAAGGCGAGGTGATCGAAGGCGTCGCGCGGCATATCGCGGGCGGTCAGCAGGCCTATTGGGTGTGCCCGATGGTGCGCGAGGCCGACGGCGCGCCCGATATGGCCGACATCGCCGCGGCCGAAGCGCGTTATGCCAGTCTGAAGGAGCGGTTTGGCGAAGCGGTGGTGCTGGTCCACGGGCAATTGCGGCCCGAGGTCAAAGACGCCGCGATGGAGCGGTTTGCCAGCGGCGAAGCCCGCTTGCTGGTCGCGACCACAGTGATCGAGGTGGGGGTCGATGTGCCCTCGGCAACGCTGATGGTGATCGAGCAGGCCGAGCGCTTCGGCCTTGCGCAGCTGCACCAGTTACGCGGGCGCGTAGGGCGGGGCTCGGAGAAGTCGACCTGTCTGCTGCTGCGCGGGGCGGCGTTGTCGGAGACAGGCCGCGCGCGGCTGGCCTTGATGCGCGAGACGCAGGACGGGTTCCGGATCGCCGAGGAAGACCTGACGCTTCGGGGCGGGGGCGAACTGCTCGGCACGCGGCAATCGGGCGAAGCAGGGTTCCGGATCGCCGATCTGGAACAGACCCAGCGTCTGCTGCCCATCGCGCATTCCGATGCACGCCTGCTGATGGAGCGTGACGGCGGCCTTACCAGCCCGCGCGGTGAAGCGGCACGGATCCTGCTCTATCTGTTCGAGCGCGACTGGGGCGTTCAGCTGCTGCGCGGCGGTTAGTTCAGACCGGCTGCCGCAGCGCGGATTCGCTTGCCAGCCGGTCGGCCCAAGCCCGCGTTCCGAGCACGATGTCTGCCCACGCTTTCTCGAAGGCCGCCGCATCGCCATAGTAGGGATCGGCCACGGGTTGTCCTCGGCACCCGTCGACCGCATCCATCAGCATCGCCAGCCGCGCCGTCCCATCACGCGGGGCCTTGCTGCGCAAGCCTTCGAGGTTGGCGCGGTCAAGCGCGATGATGTGGGTGAAGCGGTAGAAATCGTCGCGTTCCACCTGCCGTGCCTGCTGGCCGGAAATGTCGATCCCGTTCCGGCCCGCAACCGCCACCGCGCGCGGATCGGGCGCGTGGCCGATGTGGTAGGAAGCGGTTCCCGCCGAATCGACCATCACCTCCAGCCCGCGCGTTGCCACAGCGGCGCGGAACGCGCCTTCGGCCATCGGTGACCGGCAGATATTGCCGAGACACACGAACAGCACGCCGATCTTATGTTGAGCCCCCCCATGCATCGGGGTCGCCTATAACAAACAAACTCGGGTGTCCACACGCTATCATGTTGGTTTCACGTGAAACATGATGCGGGCGACGGCTGGCCGGGGGCACGATGGCAGCAAACCCGGGCTAACGTGGGGCAAGGCGGGGTCGAGGCGGCACCGAAACGCTGTCACGACGGGTCGGCGGCGCGCGGCGTTGTCGAGCCGAGAATGTCCTCCACGATCCGGCGCACATTCACCTTTGCCTGGAGCCGCGCGCCCAGGAGCGCGATGCCCGAAACCTTGCGCTGCACGAACAGGGTTTCGATCGGCGGGAAGGCCCAGGTGTCCTTGTCCTGCGCGATCGCCCAGCCTTCTTCGCGCAGCAGCGGAATGAAGGCGCGGTCGCCGAAATCGAACGGCGCATCGGCGCGCATTTCGCCGATCACGATATCGATCATCCGGCGCACGCGTTCGGGGTGTTTCTCGGCGACGATCGGCATCATGAACCCCGCTTCGATTGTCGCGGCAAGCACTTGCTCGGCATCGCCGCGAAGCCCGGCTTCAAGCATCCGGCGATAGCCGTTCGCCACCACCGGATCGACGGGGCGGCATGCGCCGAAATCGAGCAGCACGATCTCGCCCGTGCCGCGGCGATAACGGAAATTGGCGAAATTGGGATCGGTCTGCATCACCCCCAGATCGAACAATTCACGCGTCACCAGCCGCAGCAGCCGGGCAAAGACCGCATCGCGCACCTCGGCCGGTTCGTTCGCCAGTTCCTCGATGCTGACCCCGTCCTCGAAACTCATCGCGAGGATCGATCCGCGGGTCAGCCCTTCGTGCAGGCGCGGGACGACAAAGCCCGGCGTGTCGGCAAGCATGTCGCGGTACAGCGCCATCTGGCGGCCTTCGCGCGCATAATCGGCCTCTTCGTGCAGCTGTTGCTTGGCCGCGGCCATCAGCTTGCCCATTTCGAGTTCGGGCGGCGCGAAACCTGCGACCTTGAGCAGCGTCATGACATTGTCGACATCGCTGTCGATCGATTTGGCGACGCCCGGATACTGCACCTTGATCGCCAGTTCCTCGCCATCGCGGGTCAGCGCCTTGTGGACCTGCCCGATGCTCGCGGCGGCGATGGGGCGGGGGTTGAACCAGCGGAACTGCTTGCGCCAGTCTGCGCCCCATTCGGCGCGCAGCACGGTGTCCAATTGGCGCGCGGGCATGAAATTGCCCTGATCGCGCAGACGCGCGAGGATCGTCGACAATTCGTCGGGCAGGAAATCGCCCGCGTCGAGGCTGATCATCTGGCCCATCTTCATCGCCGCGCCGCGCAGGTGCGACAGGCGGTCGGTGAGGCGCTGGACGTTGCCGGGGGTGAGGATCAGGTCGCGCGCATTGATGCCTTCGCCGCTGGCGATCCGCCGCGCGCCTTCGGCCACCATTCCGCCCGCGACCCCGCCGACCAGACGGCCGAATGTGCCCAGCCGGGCGATCCGCCCGGCAGGTACCGCGCGCTGGCGGCTGCGGTCTTCCGGAAGATCGGCAAATTCAGGGGGAAGGTTATCGTCGGACACGGTGGGGAGGGCTTTCCGGAAAGGGCCAGTGTGATCGCCAACGATCCGCCCGCGCGCCTGTTCCACGCCTTACGAGATCGACAGCCCGCCATCCACCGGCAGGCATTGCCCGGTGATGTAATCCGAATGCGGCGAGGCATAGAACACCGCCAGCCCTTCAAGCCCGGCATGATCGCCCGCGCGGCGCAGCGGAATCCGGCGGCTCATCCACTCGGCAAAGCGGGGATCGGCCTTCGCGGTGATCTCGGTCTCGTAAAACCCGAAAAGCAGCGCGTTGGCGGTGATCCGGTAACGCGCAAGTTCGAATGCGGCGGCGCGGGTCAGCCCGTTGAGCGCGGCCTTCGATGCGGCATAATCGGACGAGCGGTTGACCCCCATGATCGATTGGCCCGACGATGTCGCGATCAGCTTGCCGCCCGGATCGCCATCCTTCGCGCGCGCGATCATGTGGCGGCTGACATGCTTGTAAACCAGCGCCGCGCCGCGGGTGTTGACCGCCATCGTGTGATCCCAGCCATCGGCGGTAATGTCGGGGATCGCGGTGCCTGCGCCCGAAATCCCGGCATTGGCAAAGCATGCATCGATCCGCCCGAACGCGGCAAGCGTCTGCGCGACCGCGGCCTCGATTGCGTCATCCTCGCCCACATCGCAGGCCAGCGCGATCACTTCGCCTGCGCCAAGACCGCGCAATTCCGCCGCAGCTGCGGCGTTTTTTTCGGCATTGCGCGCAAGGACTGCGACATTCGCGCCAGCCTTGGCCAGCCCGCGCGCCATCGACAGGCCCAGCCCGCCATTGCCGCCGGTGATGAGGGCCGTGCGGCCCGTAAGATCGAACAGGGTCATGGCCATGAAACTGGCGCAAAGCCGGGGGCCGCGCAAGGCGGCGATAGCGATCGGCGGGAACCGCGCGTCCGCCCTGTGGTTACCCGCGGCATGAACGAACGATCACCGCACACCGCGCCCGCCCTGCCATCCGCCGCCAGGGCGCTGGGCTATGCCGGGCTCTTGCCGCAGATCTTCTGCGTCGCGATGGTGCTGGCGGGCCATGAATGGCGATATGCCGCGCTCGCCGGCGGGTTCGCCTATTCTGCGGCGATCTTCAGTTTTCTGGGCGGCGTCTGGTGGGGGCAGGCGGTGCAGAGCGGGCGCGCGACCACCGGGGCCTATCTGCTCGCGGTGATGCCAAGTTTGCTGGCGGTTGGCCTGTTCCTGCCGTGGAGCTTCGGGTGGGACTGGCCGGGTCCGGCGCTTCTGTATCTCGGCGCGCTGATCCTCGGCTCGCCGCTGATCGACCGCGGGCTCGGATTTGCGGGCGCGGATTTCCTGAAATTGCGCTGGCATCTGTCGATCGGGCTGGGCAGCCTGACGATCGCGCTGGGCCTGCTCGCGCCGCAGGTGCTCTGAGCGCGGTTGCCGCAGAACGCCCCTCTCAAACCTTTGCGATAAATTAACCACCCAAGCCTAGGGCAGACGAAGGGTTTGCCGACAGGATAGTCCGGTTAATGAACGCAAGGCTTCAGCAGATGGCCGATCAGATGCGCCAGAGCCTCGGCACGACCGGGGGGCAGGGTGCTGTCCGCACGGACAGCGCGCGGCGGCGTTCGGCATCCGAGCTGCTGGGCAAGAAGCGGCTGATGGTCGCTGTGTGCGCGGTGTTGTTCGGCATCTTCAGCGCAATCATCGAACTGCCGTTGCCGGCCGAAGACGCCTACACCGCCGCGCGCGCGCAGCTTCGGCAGCGCCCGGCACCGCAGGACATCGCGATGATCGCGATCGACGATGCGACGCTTAATGAGTTACGGGTCGCCCTGCCGACGCGGGCGCATGACAGCCAGGTCGTCGATCAGCTTGTGGCCGCCGGGGTGCAGAAGATCGTTTTCGACCGCGCCCATGCCGATCCCGAAACAGCCGCAACCGATGCGATTTTCGCGCAGACGCTTGCCCGGCACCGCGGGAAGGTGTGGCTGGGGATGGCTACGCCGATCGCAAACGGGTTCAGAATTTCTGACCCGATCGTTCCACTCAAACAATTCAGCGATGTGGCACTCCAAGCATCGATGGCGGGTTACGTTGGTCCTTTCGGATTTTCCGTCAAATTCCCAACCAGAGTAGAGATGGCTGGCACAGCCTATCCCTCGATTTCGGCGCTCTTGTCGGGTTATAACGGGCCGACGCAAGAGTATCGGCCAGACTATGCTTTTGATCCGAAGACCATTCCTACATTTCGCTATGTCGATGTTTTGCATGGCCGAATTAAATCAGGGGAGCTTGCCGGCAAGAGTGTCGTAGTCGGCCGCACCTTTATCGAATCGCCCGATTTTCATAATCATCCAATCTACGGTCGGCTTGCCGGCCCTTACTTCCACATACTCGGGGCGCACACCCTCAGGCGCGACACGCCCATTGATCTGCTCTGGTATCCCGCGATGCTGCTGGCCGCCGCGGTCATCTTTGCGCAGACGCGTGGCCGGCCAAGGGGTGCCCGGGACTTGTGGATCGTGGTTTTCGCCTTGCTTCTGGTGCCGTTCGTGCTCGACGAGTTCGCAATCCACGCCGATATCATGCCCGCGCTGTTGGCGATCGGATTTGCCGCCTTCGGGTTCCACCGGATCAACCGCAAATATTATAATGTCGGGGTCGATGCGATGACGACATCGGCGATCAGTTCGGAGCGGCCCAGCAGCGAGCGCGATGTCTATGCGCTCAAGATCGCCAATCTTGCCGAATTGTCCGAAAACTGGAGCGAGCGCGAGATCGGCGACTTCGTCAACACGCTGATCGCCTATGTGCGCGGCCCTGGCGAAGTCGGCGACATCGCGTTCGACCGCGATATCCTCGTATGGCTCGCCCCGCGGATGGAAACTGCCGATCTCGAACGCCATGCCGATGGTCTGGCGATGATGCTCAAGACCGCGATCAGCCACGATTGGCAATCTTCGCAAGGCGCGCCGGCGCTGGGGATCGACACCAACCACGATCTACCTGTCGCGCTGCGGATCAAGCGGGCGATGCAGGCGGCCGAAGAGGCTGCCTCGCGCGGCGTGCGCTTCATCATCAACGATGCCGCACATCTCGAGGCCCGCAATCACCGGCTGGGCCTCATTCGCGTGCTCGAGAAGGGGTTGCGCGACCGCGATATCGGCGTCGCCTACCAGCCCAAGATCGATCTGTCCTCGGGCCGGATCGTCGGCGCGGAAACGCTGATCCGCTGGCGGCCCGACGGCGGCGAATTGATCAACCCGCAGGATCTGGTGCTCGCCGCAGAGGCCGGCGACCGCATCAACGAACTGACATTGGTGGTGATGGAAGCGGCGCTGATCGACGGAAAGCAGGCGATCACGCTCGACCCGCGCTTCAAGCTTGCCGTCAACATGTCGGCCAAGAGCCTGTCGGATACGCACCTCTTGTTCGACATCATGACCTTGCTGGGCCGCTTCGATTTCCCGGCCGAGAACCTGACGCTCGAACTGACCGAAACCGCCAAGCTCGAGGATCACCGCATCGCGCCGCAGATCGCGGCGTTGAAGGCCCGCGGGATCGGCCTGTCGATCGACGATTTCGGCACCGGCCAATCGAACCTCGAATATATCGAGAAGCTGCCAAGCTCCGAACTGAAGATCGACAAGCGTTTCGTGCAGCACATGGCGACCTCGGAGGAAAGCCGCGCCGTGGTGCGCGCCACGATCGAGATCGCGCATTCGCTCGGCAAGATCGTCGTCGCCGAGGGGGTCGAGGAATTTTCCGTCGCCGCCGCCTTGCGCGCGATGGGCTGCGATCAGGCCCAGGGCTATCTTTTCTCGCAAGCCATCGCGATGCCTGAACTGCTCGCGATGATGGGAGTTCGGCAAGCCATACTTACCGCTTGATTAAGGTTAATAAAGTGTTAAACCCATCCTACAGCTTTTGGCGCTGGATGGAGAAATCTTATGTGGGCCTATTTCGGTTACCTGTTCGGCTCGCGCTAATTTTGCGCTTGACGTAATCAAGGATAAGCCCCGGGAAACCGGGGCTTTTTTCGTTCTAGCACCTTTTTTTGTTGGTTATCCGCGCTGTGCGGCAAAGCCCTTCGAGCCATCTGTCGCGTTGCCTCGCAGGCTGTTGTTAACCTTTGCGAATCGCCGCTGACCAGCCGCGGCTCTCTTATTCTCCGGTCATGTCCCCCCCATTTTCACAACTCAGGCGCAAACATTCGTCGAGCGACGGGCGCCTTTCGTCGTCTGGAGTGCCGCAATCGCCCCTCGCGCCTGCATGGATGATGGCGAGGGGCGGCACCAAGGGTGCATGCAGACCGGATGCGGGTCAGGGTCAAAGCGTTTGACCATGCTTCCGGCGCCATGCACTTGTTCTCCCCACAACAAGACAACCGCCTTGCGCAGTGACCGGATGCCCCGGGACACCGCGACCGGCCGGATCGGGGAGTTACGCAAGTGGACAGACGGGATTTTCTGGCGCTCAGCACCTTTTTTACAGGCGCTGCGCTTTCACCCTCGATTTTCGGGAAGGCGATCGCCGCCAGCCAGTTGCAGGACGGCATCGACATCGCCGTAAAGAAGCGTCTGTCTGATGCCGCGCTGACCTCTGCCAAGGCAGCCGGCGCGACCTATTGCGACGTGCGCGTCGGGCGGTATCTCCGCCAGTTCGTGATTACCCGCGACCGCAACGTCGAAAATATCGTCAACACCGAATCCACCGGCACCGGCGTGCGCGTGATTGCCGATGGCGCATGGGGCTTTGCCGCGACCAACGCGATGACCGAAGATGCCGTGGCCGATGCCGCGCGTCAGGCGACCGCGATGGCCAAGGCCAATGCGCGCACGCAGCTCAAGCCCGTCCAGCTCGCCCCCACGCCCGGTGTGGGCGAGGTGAGCTGGCGCACCCCGATCAAGAAGAATGCGATGGACGTGCCGATCGCCGACAAGGTCGATCTGCTGATGGGCGTGAACGAGGCGGCGTTCGGGGCCGGCGCGAGCTTCGTCAACTCGCTGCTGTTCCTCGTCAACGAGCAGAAATATTTCGCCTCGTCCGACGGGTCATACATCGATCAGGACGTCCATCGCATCTGGGCGCCGATCACGGTCACTGCGGTCGACAAGACCACGGGCAAGTTCCGCTCGCGCGAAGGGCTATCGGCGCCCATGGGGCTGGGCTGGGAATACATGGATGGTCGCAGCGAAGACAAGTTCGTGCTGTCGAACGGGCTGACGACGTATGGCAATTCCTATGACATGAAGGAAGATGCTGTCGCGGCCGCCCGCGATGCGCGCGAAAAGCTGAAGGCGCCCTCGGTCAAGCCGGGCAAGTATGACCTCGTGCTCGACCCGAACCACCTTGGCCTCACGATCCACGAAAGCGTCGGTCACCCGCTCGAGCTCGACCGCGTGCTGGGTTACGAGGCGAATTACGCCGGCACCAGCTTCGCCACGCTCGACAAGCGCGATGCCGCGTTCAAATATGGCAGCGACATCGTCAACCTGTTCGCCGACAAGACGCAGGCAGGATCGCTCGGTGCGGTCGGCTATGACGATGAAGGCGTCAAAACCAAGCGCTGGGATCTCATCAAGGACGGCGTGCTGGTCGATTACCAGACGATCCGCGATCAGGCACACATCGTCGGCAAGAACGAATCCGATGGTTGCTGCTATGCCGACAGCTGGTCTTCGGTGCAGTTCCAGCGGATGGCGAACGTCAGCCTTGCACCGGGCAAGACCAAGATGAGCCCCGCGGACATGATTTCGGGTGTCGAAAACGGCATCTATATTGCCGGGCGCGGATCGTTCTCGATCGACCAGCAGCGTTACAACGCCCAGTTCGGCGGAACGGTGTTTTACGAAATCAAGAATGGCAAGCTGGGCCCGATGATCGAGGATGTCGCCTACCAGATGCGCACCCCCGAATTCTGGGGCGCGTGTTCGGCCATCTGCGACGAGAGCGATTACCGCCTGTTCGGCTCGTTCTTCGACGGCAAGGGCCAACCCAGCCAGGTCTCGGCCGTGAGCCACGGCTCCTCGACCACCCGTTTCGACGGCATCAACGTCATCAGCACCGCCCGGTCGCTCGGTTAAGCCAGCGCAGGAGAAGCAGACATGAGCATCCTTACTGAAGCGCAGGCGAAAGCCATCCTCGACAAGGTCATCGCCTATTCCACCGCCGACGAATGCAGCGCGCAACTGGGCGGGGGCATTTCGGGCAACGTCCGGTTCGCCCGCAACGACATCTCGACCGCCGGGATCGTCGACAGCACCGAGCTTGGCGTGCAGGTCGCATTCGGCAAGCGCGTCGGCACCGCGACGATCAACCAGTTCGACGACGCCAGCCTCGAACGCGTGGTGCGCCGCGCGGAGGATCTGGCGAAACTCGCGCCCGAAAATCCCGAATTTGTGCCCGCGGTGGGCAAGCAGAGCTACAGCGCAACCGATACCTACAGCGCCTCGACCGCAGCGCTGACACCCGAAGCGCGCGCCAGGATCGCCGAAGCCTCTATTGCGCCGTGCCGCGAAAAGGGGCTGGTGGCCGCAGGCTTCCTCGAAGATGCCACGGGTTTCTTCGCGCATGCCAATTCGAACGGCAATTTCGGATACCAGCAATCGACAAGCGCCGACTACACCTGCACGGTGCGCACCGAAGACGGGCGCGGATCGGGCTGGGTCGGCAGCAGCATCAAGGACATCGCCGATTTCGATGCGGGCCGCGATGTGCAGATTGCGATGCGCAAGGCGGCCGCATCGGTCGATGCGCAGGCGCTGGAGCCGGGCAAATACACCGTGATCCTCGAACCGGCGGCCGCAGCCGGGCTCATCAGCTTCATGATGGGTTTCTTCGATGCCCGCTCGGCCGACGAAGGGCGCAGCTTCCTGTCCAAGCAGGGCGGCGGCAACAAGATCGGCGAGCAGATCATGGACCCGCGCGTCAATATCTACACCGACCCCGCCAATCCGGTGGTGCCGGTGCTGCCGTGGGACTCTGAGGGTCTGCCGCGCAAACGGACGAACATCATCGAGAACGGCAAGGTCGCCAATCTCGAATATTCGCGGTTCTGGGCGCAGAAACAGGGCAAGCCCGAAACCGCCGGCTGGGGCAATGTGATCATGGAAGGCGGCACCAAGTCGACCGCCGATCTGATCGCCGGGACCGAGCGCGGCATCCTGCTGACCCGCACCTGGTATATCCGTATGGTCGATCCGCAGACCGTGCTGCTTACCGGCCTCACCCGCGATGGCACCTTCTACATCGAGAACGGGCAGTTGAAGTATCCGATCAAGAACTTCCGCTTCAACGAAAGCCCGGTGATCATGCTCAACAACATCGACGAACTGGGCCGCACAGTGCGCGTCAAGGCGGACGAGGGCAGCTCGATGATGCTGCCGCCGATGAAGCTGCGCGATTTCACCTTCACCTCGCTTTCCGACGCGGTCTGAAGGCGCGGCGAACGCGGGCGCGGGAGACATGCGCGATCCAGCCATGACCCGCGCCGGCTTTCTCCGGCTTGCTGCCTCAATAGCTGGCGGTGCGCTGCTGGGCGGGCCGCTGGCCGCTGCTCAGCGAGCGGGCGGGGCTGCGGCGGGCGGCTATGATTTCTGGTTCACGCGGCTGCGCTACAATTCGGGCGATTGGGATGTCGACCAGCGCATGCCTGCCAACATCCTCACCTCGCTGGTCGATTACACCAGCCTGCGGGTCGACCCCAAGGAGCATGTCGTCGACCTTGCCGATCCGGCGATGCTGTCCGCCCCGTTCTGCTATCTGGCCGGGCACAAGGCGGTCGAGTTTTCGGGTGTCGAGGCGCGCAATTTCGAACGCTATGTCAGGAATGGCGGCTTCGTGTTCGTGGATGATTGCAACCACGATATCGACGGGCTTTTCGCCAAATCCTTCGAGATGCAGATGGGCCGCATTTTCGGAGGCGACGCCTTGAAGAAGTTGCCTAACAGCCACCCGCTCTACTCGAGTTTCTTCAAGTTCGACGGGCCGCCGGCGACGTCCTTCGAGTTGAACGGTTGGGGCGACGATCTCGTCCATGACTACCTGAAGGGCATCACCATCAATGGTCGGCTCGGCTTGCTCTACAGCAACAAGGATTACGGCTGCGAATGGGATTACGACTGGCGCAACAAGCGTTTCCTTGCCGTCGACAACACGCGCTTTGCGGTAAACATCGTGATGTATGCGCTGACCAATTGAAGGGTTTTGACCAGTGACACAGCAGGCCCCCGACAGCGCCGCCGCCATCGAACAGCGCGTCGCCAAGCTTGACGATCTGCGCGGCGCGATTGCGACCGCGATCGTGGGGCAGGGCGATGTGGTCGAACAATTGCTGATCGGGTTGCTCGCGGGCGGGCATTGCCTGCTCGAAGGCGTGCCGGGCCTCGGCAAGACGCTGCTGGTGCGCACGCTGGGCGAGGCGCTGCGGCTCGATTTCCGGCGGGTGCAGTTCACCCCCGATCTTATGCCATCCGATATTCTCGGCACCGAGCTGCTCGAGGAAGACCACGGCACCGGCCACCGCAGCTTCCGGTTCCAGCAGGGCCCGGTTTTCACCAACCTGCTGCTCGCCGACGAACTCAACCGCACGCCCCCCAAGACGCAGGCGGCGCTGCTGGAAGCGATGCAGGAAAAGACCGTCAGCTACGGCGGGCAGACCTATCAATTGCCGCGGCCGTTCTTCGTGCTGGCGACGCAGAACCCGCTCGAACAGGCGGGCACCTATCCGCTGCCCGAGGCCCAGCTCGATCGCTTCCTGCTGCTGGTACGCGTCGAATATCCCACCGCTGCTGAAGAGCGCGCGATCCTGTCGATGACGACGGGCACGGCGGCGGAGGCGGTGCCTTGCGTGATGGAAGCGGGCGATGTGCTGGCGCTGCAGGCCGATGTGCGCGGGGTCTATCTGAGCGACGATCTGCTCGAATGGATCACCACGCTGGTGCGCGCGACGCGCCCCGGTGATGCGCATGCGCCGCAGGCTGTCGCCGATTACGTGCGCTGGGGCGCCGGCCCGCGCGCCGGACAGGCGCTGGTGTTGTGTGCCAAGGCGCGCGCGCTGCTCCACGGGCGGTTTGCCGCCACGCGCGAGGATATCGCGATGCTGGCCGCCCCCGTGCTGCGCCACCGCATGCTGCTTTCCTTCGCTGCCGAAGCCGAGGGGCGCAGCGCCGACGATATCGTGGCCGCGCTGCTCGCTCACCTGCCGCCGCCTGCGGCCTGACCCCAATGACCCGCGCGCCGCTCACCATCCCGCCCGAGGTGCGCAGCCGGCTGCGGCGGCTCGCCTTGCGCACCCGGCGCGACAGGGGCGATGCCGGGTTCGGGATGCACGCCAGCCGCAACAAGGGTTCGGGTATCGAATTCTCGCAATACCGCAGCTACGAACCCGGCGACGAGCCCCGCCGGATCGATTGGAAACTGTTCGCGCGCTCGGACCGGTTCTTCGTCCGCGAGGCCGAGCAGGAAAGCCCGGTTTCGGTCTGGGTACTGATCGATGCCAGCGCCTCGATGGCGCAGGCCGACCGCGCCCGGCCCGGTTGGTCGCGGCTCGATGCAGCCAAGCTCATCGCGCTGTGCATCGCCGAACTCGCCACGATGCAGGGCGATCGCTTTGGCTGGATCACGCCGAAGCAAGGCGCGCTGGGGCTTGCCGATCCCCGCCGCGGGCGCGCACAGATGGCGCGGATGCAGGTCGATTTTGCGCGGCTTGGCGCAAGCGGCACCTTTGCCGACTCAGCAACGCTCGCGCCCTTGTGGAACCGGATCGCCGCGCGCGAT
The DNA here is from genome assembly GCF_001663175.1 of Erythrobacter neustonensis. Taxonomy (NCBI): domain Bacteria; kingdom Pseudomonadati; phylum Pseudomonadota; class Alphaproteobacteria; order Sphingomonadales; family Erythrobacteraceae; genus Erythrobacter; species Erythrobacter neustonensis. The sequence goes on from NZ_CP016033.1 coordinate 2,414,514, forward strand.
CTCGTGATTTTCCTGTCCGACTGTTTCGACGAGGGCGGGATCGCGATGATCGAACGTCTCGCGCGCGCCGGGCGCGAGGTTCTCAGCGTGCAGATGCTCACCGCCGAAGAGCGTGACTTTCCCTTCCATGGCGGCTTCCGGTTTCGCGACCCCGAAACGGGCGAGGAACTGGTGACCGACGGCGCGATGCTGCGCGAAACCTTCCTCGAGCGCTTTGCCGCTGCGCGCGAAGCCTTGGCTGCGCGGCTCGATGCCGCTGGAATCCGCCACGCCGCCTATGTGCTCGACCAGCCGGTCGATGCGCCGTTGCAGTCGTTCTTCGCAGCCAAGGGCCGCGCCGCATGACACCGCTGCTGCTTGCGCCGCTGGGCCTGCTGGCGCTGGCCGCGCTCGCGGTGCCGCTGGCAATCCATATTCACCGCCGCACCGAGGAGATTCCGCTCGATTTTGCGGCGCTGCGCTGGCTCGATCCGCGCCCGCGTCCACGCAGCCGGCTGCGGCTCGACGAATGGCTGCTGCTGGCGCTGCGCTTGCTGATCGTTGCCGCCCTCGCATTGCTGCTCGCGCGGCCCGCGGTGCTGGGGTGGGAGGATGATGGCCCCCGCGTGCTCGCCGCGCCGGGGGTGGATGTTGCCGCTGCACGCGCGGCTGCCGGGGAGGAAGCCGACCTGCGCTGGATCGCACCGGGTTTTCCGCTGGTGGGCGAGCGCACTTCGCCCGCCTCTGCCTTGATCCCGGTGTCCAGTCTGATCCGCCAGTATGATGCCGAACTGCCGGAAGGTGCTGCGCTGACGATCCTCGTCCCGCCGGTTCTTGGCAGCGTCGATGCCGAAAAGCTGCGGCTGACCCGCAATGTCGACTGGCGCATCATCGCCGCGCCCGCCGCCGCCGCCGCCCCCGCTGCGCCGCCCGTGCCTGCGCTTGCGCTGCGTTACGCCGAAGGGAAAAGCGGCGCCTTGCGGTTCTTCCGCGCGGCCTCATCAGCGTGGGGCGGGAAGGCCGGTTTCGATGCCTCGACCGCAAGCGATCTGCCGGAGCGCGGCACGGTGCTGGTATGGCTGAAGCCGGGCCGCGTGCCTGCGGCTGTCAGCGACTGGGTCAGCGCCGGTGGCACCGCGCTGCTCGCCGCCGAGGCCGAGATCGCCATGCCTGCCACCACCGCGCCGCTGTGGCGGGACGAGGGCGGGGCGGTGCTGGCCGAAGGCGGGGCGCTGGGCGAAGGCAGGCTGATCCGTTTCACGCGGCCGCTTGCGCCTGCTGCCATGCCCGATCTGGTCGCGGGGAGCTTTCCGGCAGCCTTGCGCGATATGATCGCCGCCCCTGCGCCAGCGCCCGCGCGTGTCGATGCGGCGGGCTTTGCGCCGATGGCAGGAGCAGCGCCCTTTCCGCTTCTGCCGCGCGAGCTTGGCGAATGGTTTGCGCTACTCATCGCCGCGTTGTTCCTCGCCGAACGCTGGATCGCCAGCCGCGCCGCGCGGTTCGCGCCGTGAGCAACATGCCCGATCCCGCGCACTGGCTTGCGCCCGCCCGCCGCCGCGCGGCACTCGGCGCTGTGCTTGTGTGGAGCCCGCTGGCGTTGGTTTGTGCCGCGCTGGTGTTCGTGCTGGCCGGTACGTGGTCAACCGTGGCGATGCTGGTGGTCAGCGCGCTTGCCGTTGTTTGGGCGGCGCGCGCTGCGGCTGCGCGGTTCGATGCGCAGTGGCTGATCCTGCGTCTTAACGCGCGCGAAGCCGCGCTAGAGGACAGCGCCGCGCTGGTCTTCGGCGGGCAGCCGCTCGCCGGGATCGAACAGCTTCAGGCGCGGCGCATCGCTGCGCGGATTGCCGCGCTCGACCCCGCCGGCCTTGCCGATGATCTGGCGCAGCGCCGCATCGCGCTGGCCTGGATGCTAGCCGCTGCTGCGCTTGCAGCGATTGCAGTATGGTATTCGCAAGAGCCTGCGGTGCCCCCGCTTTCCCCGGCGGACCCGGCCACGGCCCCCGCCGCGCCTGGCGCGCCGCGGCTTGTCGGCCAGCGCGTGCGGATCATCCCGCCTGCCTACACGCGCCTGCCGCCGCGCTATTCCGACAGCCTCGACATCCGTGCGCCGCAGGGTTCGCGGATCGAGTGGACTTTTGCCTTCGATCCCGAACCCGCCGCCGCCGCCGTGCAACTGGTCGGGGGTCAGGCGATCCCGCTCACACGCGCGAGTGAGGGATGGGTGGGCGGAGTGCGGCTCGACATCCCTTCGCTCTATCGCCTGACCGCCGAGGGCCTCGGCGCACAGCAGCCCGTGCACCGGCTCGAACCCATCGCGGATGATCCCCCGCAGGTGCGCGTGATCGAGCCTGCCTCGGGCCTTGCCACGATGCGCCCGGGGCAGAGCCGCTGGCGCGTGGTGTTCGAGGCATCGGACGATTACGCGGTCGCGGCGGGGGCTCGCGCCGCGATCACCACCGCGATCGGCGAGGGCGAGAACGTGCGTTTTGCCGAGCGCAGCATCACCGTCACCGGAACCGGCGATCCGCGCCGCCGCCGCTTTGCGATCAACCTGCCGCTTGGCGGATTCGGCCTTCAGCCCGGGAGCGATCTGGTGGTGCAACTGACCGTTGCCGACACCCGCGAAGGCGCGCCGCAAGTGGTGCGCGGGCCGGGCGTGATCCTTCGCTACCCGGCGCCCAGACTCGCCGAGGTGGCGGGTCTCGACCTCATGGCGAAGCAGCAGATGCCCGCCTATTTCCGCAGCCAGCGGCAAGTCATCATCGATACCGAGGCGCTGATCCGCCAGCGCCGCAGCCTTTCCGCCGACGAATTCCTCGTCCGCTCCGACACGATCGGGGTCGATCAGCGGCTGCTGCGGCTGCGATACGGACAGTTCGTTGGCATGGAAGCGGAGGAAACCCCGCGCCCGCCGCTGCCCGTCAGCGACAAGGAAGATGGCGCGCCGCCCGAGCCCGATCATTACGACGGCGACGGCCACGATCACGGCGAAGCGCCCGAAAACCCGACCTTCGGCGGGCTCGGCAATGTGCTCGCCGAATTCGGCCATACGCATGACGAAAGCGAAGCGGCGACGCTGCTCGATCCCGATACCCGCGCGCTCTTGAAGCTGGCGCTCGATGCGATGTGGGAGGCAGAGGTCAATCTGCGCACCGGCAAGCCCGAGGCCGCGCTGCCGTTCGAGAACACCGCGCTCGATTACATCAAGCGTATCCAGCAGGCGACGCGGATCTATCTGCCGCGCGTGGGCACGCAGTTGCCGCCGGTCGATATGGCGCGGCGGATGACGGGCAAGCGCGAAGGCATCGTCGGGCGCGGCGCGGTGCTGGAGCCGTTTGCGATCGCCGATGCGGTGCCGGCAACCGCGTGGCGCGCGCTGGCGGCGGCGGGCGCGATCGATCTGGCCGGGCTCGACCAGTGGCTGCGCGTCAACAGCGCGCGGCTGCGCGATCCGCTGAGCGTGCTGGCCGCGGTCGATGGCCTGCGCAGCGCGCCATCATCCAAGGCCGCGCGCGAAAAACTGCGCGCGCAGTTGTGGAGCGTGCTCACGCGGCCCCCTGCGACAGTGCGGCGGCGTCCGGATGGCGGTGATATGGGCCGCCGCTATGCCGGGGGCCTGCGATGATGCCAGCGCCCGAAACCCTTGCTGCGGTGCTGATCGGTGCTGGCGCGGCGCTTGCCGCAATTCGCTGGCTGGTGATGCGCCGCGACCTGCGCACCGCCGCGCTTGCCTTGCTGACATTGGCCAGCGGCGCGCTGCTATACCTCACGCTGTTCCCGCCGATGCTTCCCTTGGGAGGCGAACGGCTGATCATTGCCACCGCCGAAACGCCTGCGACCACCAAAGCAGGGGTCGGCGAGCGGCTGATCGCACTGCCCGAAGCCCCGCCGATTTCCGGGGCCGAGCGTGTCCCCGATCTGGCAACCGCGCTGCGCCGCCACCCGCGCGGCTCCGCGCTCACGATCCTTGGGCGCGGGCTCACATCGCGCGACCGCGAACAGGCCGCCGGCCTCCCCACCCGCTTTACCCCGCTGCCGGCGCCGCGCGGTCTGGTGCGGCTCGACCCTCCCGCCGATACGCCGGCGGGCGCGGTCTTCGTGCTCGGCGGCGCGGCACACGGGCTTGCAGGCGGCTGGGCCGAATTGCTCGATCCTTCGGGCGCGCGGGTGGATCGCCGAGTGATCGGTGATGATGGCGGCTTCACGCTCGGCGCTGCCGCGCGCGCGCCGGGTCTGACGCTGTTCACGCTGCGGCTGCGGAGCAACGATGGCAGCACGGTATCCGAAACGCCGGTGCCGCTGCGCACACTGGCCGAGCCCGAACCGGTGCGCCTGCTGTTGATCGGTGCGCCATCGCCCGAGAACAAGTATCTGCGCCGCTGGGCCGAAGACGCGGGGCTGGACGTTGCGATCAGTCTGGCAGCGGGCGGGGGCGTGGATCTGGGCGATGGCGGCGCGCGCCTCGATCCGGGCGCGCTGGCCAAGGCCGATGTGGTGATCATCGACGATAGCGCGCTGGGCGGCGGAACGCGGGCGGCGCTGGCGCGGGCGGTGGCGGGCGGGCTCGGCGTCGTGGTGCGGATGACGGGGCCCGCGACCGGCGCGGCGCGGCAGAACTGGCGCGCGCTGGGCATCGATGTCGGCGGCGGGGGCGATGCCGTGCCGCTCGCGCTGGCACCGCTCGCCGAGGATGCCGAAACGCTCGCTGTGCGCCGCGGACCGGCAGCTGGAGAGGTTCCGGCATCGCTCAACACGCTTGAAGACCCCATGCCGGATCTGGCGCGTTTCGCGGTGCGGGGAGGGGGCGATTTCGTGCCCGCGCTGCGCGATGCCGAAGGCGCGGTGCTCGCCGGATGGCAGCAGCGCGGGCAGGGGCGCGCCGGACTGTGGGCGGTGGCGGGCAGTTTTGCGCTGGTGCTGGGCGGGCAGCAGGAACGCTATTACCAGTGGTGGAGCACGATGGTGAGCGCCGTGGCCCGGCCCACCCGCGCATTCCGGGCCGAGACCGCGCCGCTGGTCATGACCGGCGAACGCACCGCCTTGTGCGGGTTGACGGGCGCGCCGCGCGTGCGCGCACCCGACGGGCGAGAAACCGCGCTGGCGATCGACCCGCGCGCAGGCCCGCGCGGCTGCGCTGCCTATTGGCCTGAACGCACTGGGGTCCACACGATCATCCAGCCGGGCGAGCAGGGCGAGCGGACATGGGATTTTGCCGTTGTGCCTGCACAAAGATTTGGTGCCATGCGCGCGGCCCAAACCGGCGAAGCGACCGCGCGATGGGCTGCGACGCAGCGATCGGGCACCGCGACGAGCGCGCAAGACACCGAAAGGCGCGGTCCGGCATGGCCGTGGCTGCTTGGCTGGCTCGCGGCAAGTAGCGCATTATGGCTCGCGGAGCGCCGCTGGCGGATATCGCCGGCCTGATCGCAGCCGACAGCCTGATCCGGACGGGCTGGCGTATCGCCAGTTTGGCCTCTCGGCTAATCCATTTGACCGTGTTCCTAGGGTCCAACTGGCATCGCCGGAAATAAAGATATCAACCCCTGTCGCGCGTTTGAATGGCAGGCGCTGCGGGCTATGGCGTTCTGCGGCTGATTTCGTCGGGTATTCCTCGCCTTGCGCAACAGCACAAGACCGGTGCCCGGATGCGATGCCGGAACCCGGCTTTTCTCGCGCCGGTGTGTGAGGGGGCATTGGCGAAGCGGCAAGGAGCCGGAAGGGGGGCGACCGAAATGCGCACTGTTTTCGTCACGGGGTCAGCCGGGTTCATCGGGTATCACCTGTCGGCGCTGTTGCTGGCCGAGGGGTTCCGCGTCGTCGGTTATGACGGGATGACGGACTATTACGATGTCCGGCTGAAACAGCGGCGGCACCAGATGCTGCTCCAGCATCCGAACTTTTCCTGCACCGAGGGGCTGCTGGAGGATTTCGAGACACTGCACGCGCTGGCGCTGGCGGAAAAGCCCGATGTGATCGTTCATCTCGCCGCGCAGGCGGGGGTGCGCTACAGCCTCGAAAACCCGCGTGCCTATGTCGATGCCAATCTGGTCGGCGCGTTCAACGTGATGGAATGCGCGCGCGAGCTTGGCGTCCAACACCTGCTGATGGCCTCGACCTCATCGGTTTACGGGGCCGAGACCGACATGCCGTTCCGCGAAGCGCAGAAGGTCGACACGCCGCTCACGCTCTACGCCGCGACCAAGAAGGCGAACGAGGCGATGGCGCATTCCTACGCGCACCTCTGGAACCTGCCGACCACGATGTTCCGGTTCTTCACGGTCTACGGGCCCTGGGGACGGCCCGACATGGCGCTGTTCAAGTTCACGCGCGGGATCCTCGAAGGCACGCCGATCGACATCTACAACGACGGCGCGATGTACCGCGATTTCACTTACGTTACCGATCTGGTGCGCGGGATCCGGCTGCTGATCGATGCCGCCCCGGTGCGGCCCGAGAGCCCGGAGGACATCGCGGACGGCGACAGCCTTTCCCCGGCTGCGCCCTACCGCGTGGTCAATATCGGCAATGGCGACAAGGTGCGGTTGCTCGATTTCGTCGAGGCGATCGAAGCCGAATGCGGGCGCGCCGCGATCCGCAACTACCTGCCGATGCAGAAAGGCGATGTGCCCGCGACCTGGGCTGATGCCTCGCTGCTCAGGGCGCTCACCGGCTACGCCCCGCAAACGCCGTTTCGCGAAGGCGTCGCGCAGTTCGTTGCGTGGTACCGCGAATATTACGGGGTGTGATTACTGGGCCGCGTCCGCTGCCAACAATGATGATCATCCCGAATGGTCACACCGGCCAAGACGAACCGCCCTATAGTGATTGCGACCCCCGAGAGGAGCACGACAAAGCAAAGGCGCTGACACCCGTGAGCAAGGCAGACCAAAGAGCGATGGAAGGCATGCCGATACACGGCAGATCGTCCAACAGCATGTTGTGGCGGAATATTGTCTCGGCGCTACGTGTCCCGCAATGGTCGAAGAACCTGCTGATCTTCGCCCCCGTATCGGTCACCCGGTCATTCGACGCGCAGACAGTCTTCGACGCGGCGACGGCTTTCGTCGCCTTCTGCCTCGCTGCTTCGGCAACCTATGTCGTCAACGACCTTGTCGACCGCGAAGCCGACCGCAATCACCATCACAAGCGGTACAGGGTGTTTGCATCTGGCCAGATGTCGCCGCCTGCGGGCTTTGCGCTCATAGCCGCACTCGGGATGGCGGCGGCTCTGCTTGCAACCCGCCTGCCATGGCAGTTCGGGGTTGCCCTGCTGCTCTATGTGGCTGGCTCTCTTGCCTACTCGCTGGTGCTGAAGCGGATGCTGGCGATCGATGTCGTGACGATCGCCTGTCTTTACGTCTTGCGGATTGTCGCAGGCGACGAGGCGATCGGCGCGCAATTCGACGGGATCGATTCATCGAACTGGATCCTCGGCTTTTGCTGCCTGTTTTTCCTGTCACTCGCGCTCGTCAAACGGTGCTCGGACCTTTCTGCGATCCGCGCAGAAGTCGACGGGCGCATGGCCGGGCGCTCCTATAGGACCGAGGACTTCCCCGTCCTGATGGCGTTCTCGGCGGCTTCCGCGATGGCCTCGATCGCGATCCTGATGCGGTATATTGATTCAAAGACCGTCACGGAAAGTTACCGCAATCCCGATACGCTGTGGCTTGTCGTGCCGGTGATTGTTTTCTGGCTGCTGCGCATGATCCTGTTGGCGAACCGCGGCAAGATCAGGGAAGACCCGGTGGTTTTCACCTTCAAGGATCGCAAAAGTCAGATTTGCACGCTGGCTGTGGCGCTGATCGCTTTTGCTGCGGTCTGACATGCGCATCCCGGCAGACCCCGAAGCGCAGCCCGCGCACCGCGCGATTGCGGTGCTGCAGGAACTGCGCGCGTATTTTTCCGGGCTGGATTCCAGGGACATGTATGCCGCGATTGCCACCGGGCTGATGATGACGGCAGTGTCGGCGTGGCGGATCAGGGACACCCAGCTGGCAACCATCGTCAACAACTGCATTTTCGGTGCCGATTCCGCGACCTACGCGATGTGGCTCGATGCCGGCAATCCCTTGGGCCTAGGGGTGAAAAAGCATACGCTCGCAGTCCTGCTGGTCGGGGCGCTGTCAAAGCCGCTCGCTTTTGCAGGCGTGCCCGAACGGATCGCGGCGGGGCTGGCCATGGCCGCGATCTGGGGCGGCGGCGCAGGGGCCGCATTCCTCTATTTTCGCCAGGCGAAAATGGCGCGGCTTGCATCGGCAGCTTTCACCGCCCTCGCGATGTCGAGTTTCGGTTTGATAACGCATTCCGGCATCGTCGAGACTTACGGCGTTACCGTCTTGATGATCGCAGTCGCCTGCCTGATCCTTCCCGCAGCGGCCGCGATCGCAGCCGGACATACGGCCGAAAGCGCGATGATGGCTGGCGCTGTCGGCGCGGGGCTCGCGCTCGCCAACGCTCCGGCGATTGCCTTCATGCTGGTCTATTATGCCTGCCTGCCGCTGAAGCCCGGCAGCCGGGCGGACCGGCGCAAGCTCGGCCTTTGTATCGTTTTGCCGATGCTGATGACCTTGCTTGCAGTCATCGCCCCGGCAATTGTCGCCGAAGGCGTGGGCGGGACCGCGTGGCACCGCGATTATCTCGGCCGTTATGCCAGTCCGGACAACCTGACCGACGTGCAAACTCTGGCAAACTATGCCGCCGCAGTGCTGGTGTTCTCGTTTGTCGCACCGCTCGATTTCATCCAGTGCCGCTTTGTGGTCGAACACCTGTTCGCACTTTTCGACCGTCCGATTGCTGTGATCGCGTGGACATCGGTGATCACGCTTTTGATCGCAGGCATCGCGCGCTCGGCGCGCAAGGCGCGCGGAGCAGAAGTCGGCGGTATCCTTGCCGCAGTGGCGCTGATCCTGTTGTTCTATCTGTTGTTCAACCCGGACGAAGCGTTGCTTTACAGTCCGCAGTGGCTGCTTGCCGTGTTTTTCGCCGCATCGCCCGATTTTCGCGGCGTTGCTGCCTGGGCCGGAGCGGCGGCTGCCGCCAGCCTTGCGGTCAACCTGCCACCGCTCCACGATAAACGCTCGTTCGATCCGGCGGTTTGCTGTCCCGATCCCCCGGCGAGCATGCTCCCGCGCGAACACCCCGCAGCGATCGTATTGCCACGCACCCTCTCACGGAATGCGCGATGAGCGGCGGGATAGAGCTTTCAGTGGGATCGATCCCGGCGGCGGTGCAGTCCTCGGCCCCGGCTAAGGCGGCTCGTCTCGAATACCTCGACGGATTTCGCGGGGTGGCGATCATATTCGTCGTGCTGATCCACGCCAACAATGCGATGTTGCAACGCGGTGTCGCGCTGACCCCTGACGCGTTCTCACCGGTCTGGACGGCTTTTCACATCCTGTCGCACAACGCGACCGTCTACTTCGCGCTGATATCGGGCATACTTTACGCCTATCGCCTTCACGACAAGCCGCACGCCGCCTTTCTGCGTTCCCGCTTCGAGGCGGTCATCATTCCCTACGTCCTGGTGTCGACGGGGCTGACCGCGCTCATGCTTGCGATGGCGGCCCGCCGCAGCGGCGAATGGCCCCGCGCCCATGAAGCGCTGCTTCGGATCATCGGCAATATCCTGACCGGCGATGCCTGGAATCATCTGTGGTACATTCCGGTCGTGGCGATCCTTTACCTGATCAGCCCATTGCTTTTGCGGGCGGTGGAAAATCCGCGCACGGGCCGCGTATTCGCGGTGACGATGGTTTGCCTGCCCTTGGTGTTTTCGCGGACCGCGACAGATATCACCATTGCGATGCTGGTGTATTTCTCCGGCGTTTACACGGCGGGCCTTGTCATCGGACGCGATCCCGAGAGGATCCTCGCGCGCCTGTCACGCAGCATCGCCCCGCTTTCGTTTGTCGCCGCAGGCGCGGCTGTCACGGTGTGGTTGCTGGACCGTTCGGGGATCGAGTTTGCAGGGCCGGTTTCGTTCCGCGAAAGCGCGATCTATGTGCTGCGGATGAGCCTTGCCGTTCTGATGCTGATCGGGCTGCGGGCTGGAATGGGGTCGCTCGGCCCGGCCGCGCGGCGTGCGCTGGACCGGATCGCCGCCTATTCGTTCGGGATCTATTTCCTGCACGCGCCGCTGCTTCGCCCGATTGTAGGCGTGATCGGCCCGCTGGTTCCGGCAGGCAATCCGGCATGGGCGCTGGTGCTCGCTGTCATGGCGTCATTCGTTACAGCGCTGGTGCTGACATGGCTGGTCGTTCACGTCGTGAAGATCGCTGCGGGCAACAGATCCAAATTCCTCGTCGGCAGCTGAAGGCGGCGGGGGGAAGGCGCTGTGCCTTCGCCCCCACACACCGCATGTCAGGCCATCGGCCGGCCGCAGTTATAGGCCGGAAGCGTTCCGGTACCGGCTGTGTAGATCCCCCGATACCGCGTATGCTCGTTGGCGAGCAGATTGAGATATTCCTCGATATTGGGATAGCCGTCGCCGTCGGGATCGGCGTTTGCATCCCACACCGCCGGATTGGTGCCGGAATACAGGCGCTCCCAGGCATCGGGCATGCCGTCCTTGTCCTGATCGGAAGGCACTGCGCCGCTGGTCGAAAGCTTCGCAAATCCGCCCGAATCCACAACGCGTGACGTCCAGCCGGTTTCGAACAGATAGGGCGCGCGGTCGCAGGTTCGCACATCTTCGACATAAAGCGCATCGACATTGTCGCGGCAGCTGCCGTGGCGGCATAAATCGGCGCCCGAAAACGCGAGCACGTTGCGCATCGCCTGTTCCGGCGTCGAAATCATCCACGGCTCGAACGCTTGCGCGGTTACGCCGGGCGCTCTGACGGGGCTTGTGTCTTTCACCACGTTGAGGCCGGTGATCGAACAGTTCACGCTGCCATCGGTGTTGAGACCGCAGACCTGGCCTGCCGAAACACCCGGAAAAAGGCCGACGCTGCGCAGGAACGGATCGGTAACGCTTTGACCGAACTGGCCCGCCATCCTGCGGCGCGGGGTGACGTTGTCCTTCATGTAGACACTGAAACCGCGCGGATTGGATGTCGCGCCGCTGTAGAGCGCAAGAAGATAATTGGGCTGGCTCGCCTGATATCGCGGTCCGCGCAGGTAAACATTGCCGATGTAGTTTGCGTAAGGACTTGCAAACTGGTTCGACAGCAGACCGTTTTCTTCGACGAAGTGATACATGACGTTGTTGAAAATATCGGCCTGACTTGTCGTGCCAGCGGTCACCGGGCTCACGCCGGGAGCAAGGTTCATCCCGCGCTGTTCGCCATGCTGGGTAAGATTGTAGGCGATCGAGACGCGGTTGCCCGGCTTGATGAAGAAGGTCTTGCAGTGCAGCGCAGACGTGTGGCCCGCATTGCGGCAGATGTTCGGGCCGATGATCGACCATTGCACGGTGCAGTTCGTGCAATCGGCGAGCTCGAGGCTTTCGTCCGTCCCGAACATCGACGAAACGTGATCGATGATCTGGTATTTCGACACGTTGATGCGGATCGGATCCCCGTTGATCGATGTGCGACCGGGATGTTCGCCCAGTCTGGCGCGGATATGGCGCAGGATCATGTGGTCCCCGCCGCGCCGCGTGTCGATCAGCGCATCGACCGGGTTGTAGTTCGCCCCGAGCCGCAATTCGATACCGCCAGGCGAAGTCTGTCCGGCAATGTAGATGCGCGGGGTCGTAATGCGGATCGGCGACTGGATGACGATCGCGCCTGCCACTTCGAAGACGCAATAGCGCGGCCGGCCGCCGGGAATCTGGTAGGGCGAGGTAACCGGCAGGGCCAGCGCACATTCGCGATAGGTGATCTTGCCATCGCCCTGAACCGCGCTGTCTTCGAGCGAGTTGATCTTGTAGACGACAGCATTGGAAGCACGCACCGATGTGGCACTTCCGAAGCCGATGGCGGTGGGGAACGCCAGCGGATGTTTCGCCCGGTCGGGGATGTTGCCGTTGTCGGGGTTTGTGAACGCATCCGCAGTGCCTGTTCCGGAGGTCAGTGTCGTCGTCGCGCTCAGCGCGGTCGTTGCCACCGGGGGGACGCTGGGTGTCAGCGTGGCCGCCCCTCCGGTCGGGGATGGAGGCCCGGCGGTGTCCTCTCCTCCACAGGCGTTAAGCGAAAGCAGCGTGGCCGCGAGCAACGGCATTGAGACGAAAGGTTTGGTGGGCATCGACCTGTCCGAAGGGGGGGAGCGCGACTGATCCGAGTGGATCGGGCACGCCGCTACAATCGATCAGGATTTTCGGGCAACCGTCCCATGGCGCAGACGTGTCCGATGTCGGCCAAGACGTGGCAAATAATCGGCGGATCGACCAGTAATTCGCCAAAAGATATGTTGCGATCCGGCAAACCGCCAAGTGCATTGGTCGGGTTTTGCTGTCAGACCGCGAATCGTCATCTTAAATATCGTATTGAATACTTGGAGAAAAATTTTCGCGACGAACGATTACTGGATAATTTGGCGAATATTTACAAAAGCTTCCGCTGCGAACAGGAATGCTGTGGCACCCCGCAGCCGCGCAAGCGCCTCGATCGCTTCGACCGAGCGTTCGTCCGGGAACGGTCGGACCTGGCTCTCGAAGTGCCGGAAAGCTTCGATCTTCCGTTCGAGAGTGTCGGAGATACCGATGAATATGTCCGGCACGAAAGCTGGTGTCACCGGCGGCGCATACCAGTTGGTTTCCGAGAGGGTTTCGTAACACAGGATACGCCGCGCGGCTGTCGTGCTGCGCGGCCGGGCTGCGACCATCGCCGCGGTAAAGATGAGCTGATGATCGGTGTGGATATCGCCGAAAAATGGCAGGAACAGCGTGTCGGGTTGCACGCCGGCGATGACGTCGCCGACCGCTGCATTGATGCGGCTGGCAGGAACCGTGTCGAGCTCGGCCGCCGGAAGATCGAGCAGATGCGTCTCGTGCACGCCCAGAACCGCATGCGCGCGGCGCATTTCGGCCTGAACCTGCGCGACGCTGTCGGCGGTATAGCGCGGAGGCTTGCCTACGGTTGCGACCAGGACATGAACCTCAATGCCCGTGGCCGTCAGCCGCGCAATCGTTCCGCCGCACCCCAGCACCTCATCGTCGGGGTGGGGGGCAACGACCAGCACGCGCCCGAATGTTTCAATCATGGCCAGGGTCGCTCCGCAGCACGGTGTGAAGGGGAGGGGCGTCGCCGCCTTCGATTTCCCAATCAGTCAGCAGCAGCATGCCGTCCGCGGTCTGGACGCAAAGACCACGATCGCTGCGTTCGACAATCTGGCCGATGATCGCGTGGTATCGCTTTTCATCCGGCTCGATCCTGCTGGCCGAGACCACCAGTTTGCGCCCGCGCGCATAGCAGAATGCCCCGGGATAGGGGCGACCTGCCGCGCGAACCAGCCGGTCGATGTCCCGCGCGCTTCTATGCCAAGATATAAGCCCGTCGGCAGGTGTGCGCCTTGTCGCCCATGTCGCAAAGCGTTCGTCCTGTTTGACGCGCCGCTCCGTGCCGATCTGCAGCATCGGCAAAACCTCTGCGAGCATTTCGCGCAGGCATTCCATGTGTCGGTCGTAAAGCTCGGCAACCGTGGTATCGCCGGCCAGATGAAAGAATTTCTGGGCTAGCAGATCGCCGTCGTCGACCCCGCCTGCCATCCAGAACAGGCTTCCGGCAGTGATCCTTTCGTCAAGCAGGATTGTCCAGCCAAGCACGCCGCGGCCACGCAATCGGGGCAAGGCCGACGGATGATAGCCGATGACCTTCCCGGGTCGCAAAGCGAGGAACGCGTCCGAACACAGCTGCGACCAACCAACCACGAAGAGATAATCGGGGCGGGCAGCTTCGATCGCCGCAAGCGTTGCAGGATCGTTCGTCTTTGCCGTGCGGTACAGTCTGGCCCCCAGCGTCTTGGCATAGGGGGCGAGTTCGACCACATCGGAATGGCGGTGATACTGGTCCGTTGGCAACGTGACGATGATCGGCACCTCCCAGCCAACGGCATCGCGCAATGCGTCCAGAAGTACCGCGGTGCTGCCGACCGCCCCGATGACCGCTGCCCGCATCAGACGACAGGATCAGCTGCGGCATCCGCCCCCGGAAGACGCGCGTCTGCCGGCGTGCTGTCCGCCTGTCTGGGCGCGAACCGATATGATGCGGGTGCCAGATCCATCGCATCGAGCAGCATCCGGTTGACGAGCGCATCGCTGTAGCTTGCCTCGGCGATCTCGCGGGATCGCGCACCCATGCGCACGGCAAGCATCGGGTCTTCGGCAAACCGTATCATGGCAGCGGCCAGCGCGCGCGGATCGCGCGGGGGCACAAGAAAGCCGTTGCCCCCCTCCTCGATCGGATCACGGCAACCCGGCTGGTCGGTGGTAATCACTGCCCGGCCTGTCGCCATCGCTTCGAGGATCGTCCGCGGCAGCCCTTCGCGGTAATAGGAGGGAAGAACGAAAACCGCCGCATCGGCCAGACAGGGCCGGACATCGGATGTTCCCGCGAGGAAATCGACCGGGTAGCGGCGCGCAATTTCGGCAATTTCGGCCCGGCCGAAGCCTTCGGGGTTTTGGTCGTCGAGATGTCCGAGGACCGCAAAACGCGCGTCCGGGTGCGCTTGCCTGACCAGTGCCGAAGCCTCGGCGAATTCGGCGATACCCTTGTTGCGCAGCAGGCGCGCAATCATCAGAAACAAGGGCGGCCCTGCCGGAACGGGTCGTGCTTCGAATTTTGCCAGATCCACCCCCGAGCCCGGAACGCGGATCACCTTCCGGGCCTGGTCGATGATGCCAAGTGCGATCATGTCCTTGCGGTCATCCGCGTTGAACACGAAAATCGCGCGCGCCCGGCGGATAGCTGCCCGGTACAGCGCGGCCGCAAGGCGCCTGACTGCCGGGTTCACGCTGCTTCCGGCGCTGAAAACGTGGCCCAGTCCCGTCATCAGCGCATAGAACCGCGGCACGGCAGCGAGGCGGGAGGCCAGCCCGCCGTAGATGATCGGCTTTTGCGTATAGGCCAGAACGAGCTGCGGGCGCTCGCGCAGCATCAGCCAGAAATAGGCAACAAGAAGGCGGATGTCGGCGAATGGATTAACGGCCGCTCGCTGCATCGGGATGACCCTGAACGCGATCCCGCTGTCGGCCAGCTCCTTGGCGACGGCGGGATCGTAATCGGGGGCCACCGCGATGACCTGGTGGCCGTTGGCGCGCATGGCACGCAACAGATTGCCGCGGAAATTGGTCAACGAATAGGCCAGACTGCACAGCACGACGACTTTCATGGCGTTATCAAACCTTCCCCCGCTGGCGGCATTTGGGAAGCCAGCGTCCGCCAATGGGATACGGATCGCGCGGGCGTAGCGGCAATCGGCATTACGGGCATATCCATCCGATATGGCGAAGCTTTGCAGCGCCGGCTCCCCGCCTCGCACCAGCCACATCGCGGCGCAGCACCGCGCAGGCCCCATCCCTTCGATGGAGGCATGACCATTTCGGCTATCGCCACTCTGCCCGCCTAGCGACCGCCATCGGATCGGATATTTCATCGGCTCGTGGATATGTCATCGCCCCGACAAGGGGACAGGACGGGCCGGTGCGGGGTTGCGGAGAAAGAGGATGAACGAGAAATCTTCGCCAATCCCTGCTCGCTCATATGATGCCGACTTGTGGCGCGTGCCCGAATTGCCCGGCAAGGGTGCGGCAACCGGATCGCAAAACACCCGCAAACGCAAGGTGAGCCTGCGCCGCGTGCTGCGACGGGTAATTTTGCTCGGCTTCGACAGCGGCGCGGTTGTCGGCAGTTATCTCGTCACGGTCATGCTGGTGTTTTCGCCGGATCTGGCGCAACAGTTCCAGACAGCCCCGTTGATCGCTGCCTTTGCCGGAATAACGGCTTTCACGTTCTACGCGTCGGGTCTCTACAATTTCAGCTGGCGGTTCTTCAGCTTCGGCCACGCGATCCACGTCGTGGCGGTCAGTCTTTTCGCGCATGGCGTCGCGTGGGCGTTCGCGCTGTCGCTGCTCGGCAAGGCTCCGGGGCTCGGTTTTATCGCGGCCGCGCTTCTGCAGTTGCTGTTGGCGACCGCCTTCATGCTCAGTGCGCGCTCGCTGCGCCGGTCGCTTCGGCAATGGGTGCGACCGGGCAGGGCGGTCGGTGCGCTGATGGCCGGGCCTGCGAGCGAAGGGCAGGCCATCGCGCTGCTGGTCGGGTCGCCGCAATGGGCCATGTCGGTGCTCGAACTCATCAAGGCCGAGGACAGCCCGAGCTTCGAGGTCGCCGGTCTGCTGCTTCCCTCGCTCAGCGATCCGATCGACCGTGTCGGCAAGGCCAGGGTTCTTGGCAGCCACGACATGCTTGTCGACGTGGTGAACGGGTTGGCGTTGCAGGGCCGCCGCCCCACCATCCTGATCGCCAGTGCGGACGGCATCCATCTCAGCCAGCGCGAAATGGCGCGCCTGTCGCACCGCGCCAAGGAACTGGGACTGGAAGTATCGAAAATCCGCGAATGCTGGAGCCAGATCCTGCTCAACAGCAACAGCAGCCGGACACAGGACGTCGATCTGAGGTCGCTGCTCGGCCGGACCGAATACAAGACCAACGGCGCGATCGTGGCGGGGCAAGTCGAAGGCAACTGCGTCCTGACGACAGGAGCCGGCGGCACGATCGGCAGCGAATTGTGCTGGCAACTGGCAAGCTTCAAGCCTTCGCGCCTCGTGCTGGTCGATCACTGCGAATACAATCTCTACAAGATCGAGCTGGCCTTGCGCGAACAATACCCCGGGCTCGATATCTGCGCCGAGATTTGCAACATCCGGGACGCGGGCGAGGTGCGCCGGGTGTTCGACGCGCACCGGCCCTCGATCGTCTATCATGCCGCTGCGCTGAAACACGTGCCGATTGTCGAGACAAACCCGTGCGGCGGCGTTCACACCAACATTCTCGGCACAAAAATCGTGGCCGATGCGATGTGCGAATTCGGCACGCGGGCGATGGTTCAGGTGTCCACCGACAAGGCGGTGAACCCGGTGGGAATGATGGGCGCGACCAAGCGCGTGGGCGAGCTATACTGCCAGGCGCTCGACATGTGCGGGGTCGATGATCCCAACGCACCGCGGTTCATGACCGTGCGGTTCGGCAATGTTCTGGGCTCGAGCGGATCGATCCTTCCGCTGTTCCAGAGGCAGCTTGAACAGGGCAAGCCGCTGACCGTGACGCATCCCGAGATCGAACGCTATTTCATGACCGTTCGCGAGGCTGTGCAACTGATCCTTCAAAGCAGCTCGTCCGCGCTGGAAACCGATTCCGAACGCGGAACCATCTTCGTGCTCGACATGGGAAATCCGGTGCGGATCATCGATCTGGCCTATCGCCTCATTGCCGCCTACGGGCTCGAGCCCGAGGTTGATGTCCCGATCAAGATCGTTGGCCTGCGGCCGGGCGAAAAGCTGTTCGAGGAACTGTTCGACACCTGCGAGGAAAAACTGGAGTCGCGGCTCGAGGGAATTCTCGAAGCGCGTTCACAGCCGATCCCGCTCCCCTTCATCAAGAAAAGCATCGAGCAGCTGGAAAGAGCGGTTCGCGCGGGTGACCACGACGAGGCGGTGCGCGTTACGCATCATCTGGCCAGATTGCCCAACAGCGGTGTCCAATTCAATCTGCCACCGCCACACACCAATCGCGGCAAGATCCTTTCGATCGATACCGTGTCATGAGCCGCGCGGATCTTATGCCCCTTTCGCCTGCCGCGCCCGCCGCGGTGCCCGTCGTCAGCCAATGGCCGCGCCATGAGCCGGACGAGATCGATGCCGCTCTTTCGGTGCTGGAAAGCGGCCGGGTCAACGCCCTTCTCCACGGCGAGCAGACGACCAGACTGGCGCGCGCCTTTGCCGCGTTTTGCGGGATGGAACACGGGTTTTGCGTGGCCAACGGCACGCTCGCACTCGAAGTTGCGATGCGCGCGCTCGGGATCGGACCGGGCGACGAGATCATCGTGCCCGCGCGCTCGTTCTTCGCGTCCGCAGGCGCGGTGCTGGCAGTGGGAGCAAAGCCCGCTTTTGCCGATGTCTGTCCCGACAGCCAGAACATCGACCCGCAGTCGGTCGCTCGGCTTGTCGGTCCGGCGACCAAGGCAATCCTGGCCGTGCATCTGGCAGGCTGGCCATGCGACATGAAAGCATTGAGAGGCATTGCCGACAGCAACGGGCTGTTCCTGATCGAAGACTGCGCGCAGGCTCACGGTGCCGCGATCGGATCGCATAAGGTGGGCTCCTTCGGCGATGCTGCGGCCTTTTCGTTCTGCACCGACAAGATCATGTCGACCGCGGGCGAGGGCGGACTGGTGCTGTTCAGGACCGCAGGCCACTGCGAGGCCGGTTTCAGTTACAAGGATCATGGCAAGAACTTCGCACGCATGGCCGACGGGCAGGGCCGCCCCGGCGAGTTCCGGTTCATCCACGATTTTGCTGGCTCGAATTTCCGGCTCACCGAATTCCAGGCAGCAATCGGAAACTGTCAGCTGTCCAAGCTCCCGCAGTGGCTGGCCGCGCGCCGGCACAATGCGCGGGTGCTGATGATGCGGCTTGCGGGCGACGACCGCATCCGACTGCCTTTGCCGGGGCCCGACATCACCCACGCCTGGTACAAGTTCTACCTGCAACTACCGGGCGCGGAAGATTTGCCGGGCTACCGTTCGCAGGTGATCGGCAGGTTGCAGGTTGCGGGGATTCCGGCAGGATCGGGTTCGTGTCCCGACATGAGCCGCGAGGGCGCATTCGCCAACATGGACATCCGCCGCGACGGCGATCTTCCGCAAGCGCGCCGCCTTGGCCGCCGCACCGTGATGCTGCCGGTCGATCATACGCTGGGCGATGAAGCGATGCATCGCATGGCCGATGCACTGCTCAAGGCACTGGAGGTATAGCGCGATGGCAAGGGGCAGATTACCGGATTTCATCGTGATCGGCGCGGTCAAGGCGGCGACGACCTGGATTCAGGTGCAGTTGCAGGCCAATCCCGCGATCTTCATGCCCGATCCCGAACCGCATTTCTTCTCGCGGGAATATCATCTGGGCAAGGAGCATTATCGAAGCTGGTTCGAACCCGCCCCGCGCGGCGCCAGCCTTGTCGGGGAGAAATCGGCCGATTATCTTTCCGATCCCGAAGTGCCTCGCCGGATCGCTGCGATGCTGCCCGATGCGCGGCTGGTCGTGCAATTGCGCGATCCTGTCGAGCGGGCCTATTCGCATTACAAGATGTTCTTCCGGCGCGGCCTCGTCAGCGCCTCGCCCGAGCAATATCTGCGCAGTCCCGACAACGCGTTTCCGCAGTTTTTGCTCGATGGCCTTTACGGCCGCCACATCCGGAACTGGCAGGCCCATTTCGACAAGCGGCAAATCCTCGCCTTCCGATACGAGGATGTCGGAACAGACGCCGAGCGCATCGTCGGGCGGGTCAGCCGGCACATCGGTGCCGAAACGGTGTTCGATCCCGCAGCCGCGAGCCAGCGCGAGAACGATAGCCGTGCCCGCATACTTCCGCTTCCGGTGCGCAACCTGCTTGGTCCGCTCAAACAGAGCGCGAAGCCGTTTCGCGGCAGACCATGGTTCGAGGGCGCACGTTCGCTGCTCGCAAAAGAGATCGCCTATCCCCCCTTGCCCGACGATCTGCGCTGTCATCTGGCAGAATTTTACCGCGAAGACATCGCGCTGGCCGAAAGCCTGCTGGAGTTGGATTTGTCAGGCTGGCGCAACGGGGATGGCGCCGTTGTTCGCGCAGCGGCCATGACATGACGCTGGCGGCGGACACGCAAGAGATAAGGATTTCGATCATCATCTGACGGGGAGGGCGAAGTGACGATTTTCAGGCATGCAGCAAAGACGGCATTTCTCGCCGCGACAGCATTGTTCGTGGTTGCAGGATGCAGCAGCGGGTTGGACCGGCTCGCCCCGATTGCTGCCGCTCCGCCCGGGCCTCAGCCGCTGGAAACCGGCGACAGCATCCGCGTCAAAGTCAACGATATCGAGGACGGCGACGGGCAATATGTCGTCAATGGTGCGGGCACGGTTACATTGCCGTTCGTCGGTGAACTTGCCGTCCGCGGCCTGACGATAGCGCAGGCTCAGGCGAACATCGTGCAAGCTTACCGGTCGGCCGGCATTTTCGTGACGCCCGAGGTGAACGTCCAGCCCGCTGTCCTGCGCCCCTATTACGTGGCGGGAGAAGTGAACCGGCCCGGCGAATTCGCGTATCGGCAGGGCATGACGGTGCAGGCAGCGATCTCGGCTGCGGGCGGTTACACCTATCGCGCGAAAAGCGACGTGGTCGAGATCACCCGCACGGTGAACGGGCGCGAAGTGGTCGGCGCGGCGACAAACCTCACCCCGATCACGCCGGGCGACCGCGTTCGCGTGCTCGAAAAATGGTTCTGAACCGGTCGCGCGCGCTATCGGGCGCGGTGCTTGCGGTTTCTGCCGGCGCGATCCCGGCCGCGCTGTCGGCCCAGACCCTGCCCGATATCACACCCGCAATCGCCCGCTTCGATCCGGAATACGAGCCGGCCCCGATCGATATCGGGCCGGTGCGATTGAGCATCGATGGCAATGTCCGGATCGAATATGACGACAATGTCTTTGCCTTGCCGGACAATCCGACGAGCGACGGGATCGCGGTCGCCTCGCTCGAGGCCGGACTGCAGCACCGCGCCGGCGCGTTTACCGCTAAGCTGGATGCGTCCGTAACCGCGCGCCGGTTCTTCGAAGAAACCTCGCAGGATTCGGAGGCCATGCGGGTGCGGGCGGGGCTGGCCTGGGAGCCGCATCAGGAAGAAACCTTCGAAGTCTCGGGCACCTTGCAGCGCGGGGTCGAGGATCGCGGCGACCCCGAAGCGCGGCTCGAACTCGACCGCGGGCCGCGCCTGATCGACATCGCATCGGTGGTCGCGGGTTATCACCGGGCACGGGGCAAGCTGTTGTTCGATCTGACGGGTGAGGTGACCGAGCTCGATGCCGTCGATCAGCTCGATGGTGATCGTGACTTCACCGTCTATGGGGGCACCGCCAAGCTCGGTGTGCGTACGGGGGGGCGGATGTATGCGACCGCGACAGCCTTCGTGTCGGTCCGGGATTTCAGGCTGGCGACCGACTTTGGCGGGATCAATCGCGATGCCACGATCTATGGTGCGCGTGCAGGCATCGAATTCATACCCGGTGGGTTTTTCGAAGGCAGCATCTCTGCCGGGGTCTTCCGCAACGAGCCATCGGACCCGCAGCTGACTGCGCGGACCGGATTTTCGCTAAACGGGCTGCTCACATATCGGCCGACAAGGCGGATGGCGCTGGTGCTCGATGCCTTCAACGGCGATGTCGCGACATTCCGCGGCGGGACAAGCGGGCGGACGGACACGGTGCTGAGGCTCGTCTGGCAACACGAGATCCGCCACAATCTCCTGTCCAGTGTCTCTGCCGGCTACCGCAAAAGCGATTTCATCGGATCGGGTATCGAGGAACAGACTTTCATCGCGTCGGGCGGTCTGGAATATCTCATGACCCGCAATCTCTCGCTGGTCGGCAACATCACCTACGGGACGCGCGAAAGCGACCTGGCGCGCGATGAATTCGAACGCCTTCGCGCGAATATCGGCATCCGGTTCAGGTTCTGACGAGTTCCCGGCGCACCGTCAGCGCGCGGTATGTCTCCATTATCTCGCCGACATGGCGTTCGCGCGAAAATCGCGTGCGTGCGGCGGTCATGGCCCGTGCAACCATCGCCTCGACGCGGGGGCGGTCCGCGAGCAGATCGCTGGCCGCCTGTGCCATGGTGGCCGGATCGAGATCAGGCACAAGAACGCCGCACTCATTCGCAAGCGCTTCCGGATTGCCGCCCGAACGCGTCGCGATGACGGGCGTCCCCACGAGCATCGCTTCGACCAGAGTGCGCCCCAGAGGCTCGTCCACCGCAGGGACGAGCAGAAGGTCGCAGCCGCCGATCCACTCGTGCCCCGGCGTGCGGTATCCGGCATCCTCGACGCGGCCTTTGCTGCCGTCGATGCTCCGGCGGATCGCATAATGTTCGGCAGCATTTGTGGCCTCGCCGAACAAGAGGCCCTTTACAGGTCTGGAGCTGATTGCGGACAACGCATCGATTGCTTCGACAAAGGCTTGCGGGCGTTTGCGCGGGATGAACGTGCCGAAGAAGCCGCATATGACAGCGTCGTCAGGCAGATCGAATTCGGCGAGGATCAGCTTGCGCATGGCCGCCCGGTCGACAGTAACCGACACATCGAAGGGGCTGTAGACCACGCTGGCCTTACGCCGCAGGGAACCTGGCTGGGCTGGCAGGGCGAAGGACGACACGGTGATGATCCGGTCTGCCAGCCATGGTGCCGCAAGCCGCACACCCCGGGCATCGGGGCTGCCGCGATGATGCCAGACAAGGCGCTTGCGGGCCAGTTTCGCGGCAAGCGCCCATGTGGCATGCGTGCGGCCGTCATTCGTATGCACGATGTCGATATCGTTCCGCATCAGAAAATCGCGCCGTCGCTTCAGTCCGCGCAAGGTCCGCAGCACGCTGAGCGGTCCGAAACGCGCGCCGGCGTCGAAGGATCTGGCAGGCGGGGCAGGATCTGCCACCTGCTCGAATTTCGCGTAATGTGCCGCAAGGCGCCCATGCGGCACTTCCAGCCCGATCAGGATCCTCACCTGTGACGGATCGAGCCCTTCCAGCAACCCCAGCAGCGATACATGGCTGCCGCCCATCGTGTCGCCCGCCATCGGGTAGAAAACGGTCAACTGCCGGGGCGCAGCCGCCAGCGCGCCTTCCGGCAATGCTGAGGCCGACAGGGGTGACGCGGGAGAGATTCGCATCAGCGCATCAGTTCATTCTCGCGCCACGCGAGGAAGGCTTCGAAATTACTGATGCCCGTGGTTCCGACGATCGCCCACGGGTCGGCGCGCTTTGGATCGGCGCCGTTGTTGCGTTCCCACCAGTCGTCCATCCCGTCACTGTCCGCATCCTTATAGGCATCGGCCCCGGTCGATGCGGCAAGATCGCGTGGCAGATAGCCGATCCTCCCCGTGCGGCTGCGAATTTCCGCGACCACCTGGGTATCGATCGGGTCGCGCGGAAAAGCCCCGGCCGTGTCGAGCACTCGGCCCACCGCAGCCGAAGCGGCAAGCGGGCGCAAAGTCAGCTTGCACGGCGGGGAAGCGACGAGGATTTCCTTCGCATTGGGGCTGATCGGCACGAACAACCCTTCGAATTGGTTGTCGTTCGCATAAAGCCGCGCCCGCCCGGTCGATGCGGTCCGGTCATTTTCGATCCCCACCGAAGCCTTGTGCGTATCGGGCCCGGCAATGAAGCTGTTGCCCACAAGCGCAATCGGCGTTCCGCCCTCGCTTTCCCAGATTTCGGCAAATTCGGACTGGGCGTTGTAAAGCACGTTGTTGACCACCTCGACACAGGAGCCGGGCGGGAAATTGGCGTCGGGGTTCCGGTCGCCGTTATGGGCGCAGATATTGCCGACAAAACTGAACCGCACCGGGCCAGTGGGGTCGCTCGCGAGCAGGGCGCATTTGTCATGGCCCGGCACGCCATGGGAAAACACCGAGTGGCTCACCGTAATGGCGTCATTGTCGCCATGACCATCGACCAGTTCGTCGCGGGCACCCGACGCGCTGACGTGATCGATGATCACGTTTCTGCTGTTTTCAATCGTGATCGCGTCTTCGGCCGCCCGGTCCGCGCCGGGCCGGTCGAGGCGGATGCGGATATGCCTGACGATCACATCGTGGGTGTTCTTGATGACCAGCGGGGTGCGCCCGCTTGGCCCCCCCGCATGGCTGAGCGTGATGCCGTTGCCCGGCGCGGTGAGCCCGGCAATGGTCAGGAACGGATTGCGGATGACAGGCGGCCGGGTCGAAAAGCGGATCACCCCATCGACCCGGAAAACGCATACCCGCGGGCCCGATGCCTCCACACAGGCGCGGTAGGAGCCTGCGCCTGCATCGGACAGATTGGTGACTTCGATGATCTGCCCGCCCTGTCCGCCGCGGCTCTGATTGCCGTGGCCGACCGCTGCGGGAAAGGCGATTGACGGACCGCCAGGGGCAATATCGCCAGTCTGCAATGGCGGTGACTGGTCTGGTCTGGACGGCGTCTGGGCACAGGCCTGCGCCGACAAGACCATGGGCCACAGCAGACAAGCGCATGCGCTGCGCCACAACCGGCGCGCATCAAGACAGGACCTGACCAAATCAGCCATCGCATCGGACCGCCGTGCTTTGGCTGCCACGTGCAGCCATCTGCGTAGCCGTGCATCTAATCCGCGGATCGTGCGCCGAGAAAGCTATCAATTGGAGATGACGATGTCTGGCATATTGCCAAACGACGTACTGCCAATGCCCCCCAAGCTAGCCCAAGGGCTCCTTTGTCAAAGCGCTGATGTTCGCGCAAAATCGCGCGATGTCGACAGCGGCGAGATATGGCGGTGAAGGCCTCCACGAAAGCCAGATGCTCCTGGCGCGCAGTCCGGCGCCGGTGCTTGCGATGTCGTCGGTCGACAAGACCGCTCGGATGTTCGCGCTTGCAGGCGCGTTCCTTTTGTCATGGCAACTCGTACGCATCCCCGAATTCAACTTCACCATCTCCGATGCCGCATTTCTGGTTGCGCTGGGAGCTGTGCTGCTGGGGGGGAGGCTGACGCCTTCCCCATTCGGACGACTTACCGTGATGTGGATGGTGGGCGTCCTGCTGTTGCTCGGCGGATTGTTTCTCGGCTCGCTTTTCCATGAGGAAGTCGAGCGCTGGTTCAATGTCGCGGTGCAATATCTGCTCGCGCTGTTCGTGCTTCCGCTGGTGCTGGCCAGTTTCGACCGGGAATTTCTGGGCAAAGCCGGTCTTGCCTTCGCCTATGGCGTCGCGGTGTCGCAGGTGGTGGGCATCGCGGCGCTGAAACTCGTGGGCTACGAACAGCTCACGCCGATCGTCGGTCGAACCATTGTCCTGGGTAACGACCGGATCGGTGCGCTGACTGCCGAGCCCAATGCCAATGGGGCGGTCTGTGTGTTTGCCCTGGTGATCCTGGCATCGGCGCTGCTCGAACGCCGGATCCGGCCGCTCCTCTGTGCGGCGACGGTGGCAACGGTGGTCGCGGGCCTTGTGTTCAGCGCCAGCTTTACTTCGCTGCTTGCGCTTGTTGCGTTAACCGCGATCATCGCGCCGCTCACCTGGTCGCGCGGCTTCAATCGCGTCGCGGTGGCGGGCATCATGCTGGCGACGGTCTATATCGGCTTGGGCGGCCCGATCCCCGACATTTTCATGGAACGGGTCGGCAGCGCCATCATCGAATGGGACCTGAGCAAGGCGGGAACCTTCGAAGGCCGCACGTCGCTGATCCTCGATGCCTGGCACCTTGCCAATGGGAACCTCCTTGTCGGGCTGGGGGTCGATCAGTTCCGCGATGCGAGCATCTACGGCGCGCCTGTCCATAATCTGCCGCTGCTGCTGCTGAACGAGGGCGGTCTGCTGTCCTTCGCCGGACTTGCGATTCTTGTGATCTGCCTGTTTTTTTCATCGGCCATGGCCGGGGGCACCGATACGGTTGGCGGCGCCATCTGCTTTGCCGCACTTACGGTGCTGATGATCTACATCATGTCGTTGCCGCACATGTATGCCCGCCACTGGTTCGGGCCTGTCTTGCTGATTTACACGTATTATCTTGTCCCGCGGGTCGCGGCGATCAGGGGTTTTGCGCGTTCGGCATCACCTTCGGCTGCAACCTCTTTCTCCGGGGCCGGTTCATGAACCTCGGTCGGTCAAGCCATTTGCGGAGCGCGATCGCCGGCACCTCCGATCATTCCGAAAACCCCGAAGGTAGATTCAACACCGAAAAATCGCTTTTCCGGCGCCGATCGGAAAGCCTGCTTCATCTGATCGGGGGGAGCATCGGCACGGCATTGCTGATGTTTGCCAGCATCTCGATCGCGGCACGGGCGCTCGGTCCGGCGGCATTCGGCACGCTCGTGCTCATCCTTGCGATCGGCCGGGTGTGCGAGCGGTTGCTGCGGTTCGAATCATGGCAGCCGTTGATCCGCTATGTCGCGCTCGAGGAAGCAGCCGGTAACAACGCCAATATCGCCCGCCTCTATCTTTACGGGCTGCTGCTCGACATCACGGCCGCCTTTGCCGCGGCACTGGTCGCGGTTGGTGCGGGTCTAGTGCTTGGCCCCTATATCGGGCTTCGACCGGAACACGCCGGACTGGTCGCGATCTATGCCCTGGCGATTGCCTGCAATATCCGCGGCGTGCCGAGTGCCGCACTGCGGATGGCGGGGCGGTTCAGGACGCTTGCCTATATTCAGGCCGTGTCGGCAATCATGCGATTGGCACTGGCTTTCGTCCTGCTGTTCCAGGGGGCGGGGCTTGCCGCTTTCGTGGTGCTGTGGACTGCCATTCAGATCCTTGATGCGGCGATCTTTTTTCTGCTCGGCCTGAAGAGCCTGCGCGATCAGGGCGTGCCTTCGCTCTTTTCGGTGAGCTGGCGGGGCCTGCGGCAAGCCTTTCCGGGGTTTCTGCGGTTCGCGATGTCGACCAACCTGTCCTCCACCTTGCGCACGTTTTCGCATGAGGCGGATACCTTGCTGGTCGGGTTCTTCATGGGGCCGGCAGCCGCCGGTCTGTATTTCCTTGCCCGGCGCATCGCCAAAGTCGCGCAACAGATCGGCGACCTTGTCCAGATGGTGACCTATCCCGACCTTGCCCGCAGCTGGCATGCGGCGAAACGGGCGGCCTTCGGTCGGCTGGTACGTTTCGTCCAGATCGTCCTTGCCGGCTTTGGTCTGACGGCGATTTTTGGTGTCTGGTTGTTCGGGAAACCGGTTCTCGCTGCGGCCTTCGGTCCGGATTTCGTCGATGCCTACCCGATGCTGCTGGCCCAGCTGGTGGCGGTCGCCCTGATCCTGCACGCCGCGCCTTCCCGGTCCGCGCTGCTGGCGATGAACCGCCCCGCATTCGTACTCGCGACAGCAGCGGTATCGACCGTTGTCTTCTTTGCGACGGCGCTGTTTGCCATTCCGCACTACGGAGCAATCGGTGCCAATTTCGCGCATATCGCATTCGGAATCGTCACAGCGATCGCGCTCGACGCCGCTCTGTGGCGCGGCATCGGACGGCAGCCGCGCGAGTTGGTGGGTTGAACGCGCCGCAGACCATAGCGCCCGCCTGCTCGCTGGCCCCGCAACCGCACGGCGGACTCGAGGTCTGGTCGATCCTGACAAGTCTGACGACGGGCGGCGCGGAAAGTCTGGTGGTCAATCTCGACCGCAGCTTCCGGCAAGCGGGAATGACCCATAAGGTCGTTGCGCTGTGCGATGCCGCAACGCTGGGCAATTCGTGCAAGACCGAAAGGCGCATTGCGAACCGGATCGAGGACGATGGCGGTACATTCGTAAGTTTGGGGCTGAGCCGGAACCGCAATCCCCTTGCCGGAATCGCCGCACTGAACAGGCTGCTGCAAACTGGCAGGCCGCACGTCATCCACGCGCATACCGCAAGGGCGGTGCCCATCGCCGCGCATTCGCGGCATCGCGGCGCGCTGGTGATGACCCATCACAACAGCCGCCTGTCATTTCCCCGCGGTGCGTTCCGCTATCTCGATCTCGTGGTCGACACCTATGTCGCGATCAGTGCCGAGACCGAAGCGCTATACCGCGCGGTGTGCCGCAAGCCTGTGCGAAGAATAGCGAACGGCGTGCCCGAATCGTTCCTTTCGGAACGCAGGTCCGCGCCACGCCGACCCCCGTTCACGGTTATGAGCGTCGGCGCCATATCCGAACAGAAGAATTACCGGCTGCTCATCGCCGCCGCCCGCGAAATCCGAAATCGTGCTGCCGGCAATCCGGTTGTAAAATTCAGGATCGCCGGCGGCGGGCAATCCCTCGACAGCCTCCGCTGCGAGGTCGATGCGGCGGGGCTTGCGGGCAGCGTTGAATTCGTGGGAGAGCGGTCCGATGTGCCGATCCTGCTGGGCACTGCCGATCTGTTTCTCAACACTTCGCGCTACGAAGGCCAGTCGATCGCGATGCTGGAGGCAATGGCGATGGCGCTTCCCGTCGTGGCGACCGATGTGCCGGGGAACCGCAATCTTGTCGTCCCCGGACACAATGGTCTGCTCGCGCCGCTGGACGACCCCGGCGCGATTGCCGATGCGATCATAAGATTGGCGGATGATCCGCAGCTTTACGCAAGCATGTCGGATGGCGCGCGTGCAACGGGGCGGCAGTTCACCGTCGAAGCGACGGCCGCCGATCACCGCGCCCTTTATGCCTCGCTGGTCTCCAATGGATAGGGCCTGCGCCAATGGGGCTAGGATGAAAGTGCCAGTATTCCATCCCGATGCGCGTTAGAAAGCCTGCCGCAGAACCCGCATAGTATCCGCCAAGGGGCGCGCGCGCTTTCGGGACTCGGAAAACCGGTCCTTTTCTTGCGCGCACCGGGATGGACGAGATGCAGGGGATCAAGACATGCAACAGGCTCTGACCGCAAATCCCCAGTTCCCGCCGCCCGCAGAGGCGCCGGCAGCGTTCAATTCCGGCGGCATGCTGCCCGCCGACAATGCGCCTGTGACACTGCGCGATCTGGTCCGCATCGCCAGCCGGTACCGGGTCATGATCATCGCCACCGTGCTGCTGGTGACGATCCCCGTTCTTGCCCAGCAATTGCTTTCGCCGAAAATCTACCAGTCGACGACCCATGTTCAGGTCGAACTGATCGACGCGGTGGGGCTCAACCAGGCCGATGTGGCGTCGCTCAACAGTCAGCGAGTGACCAATGCCGTCCGCCTCCACCGATCGCGCACCTCTGCCGCGCGGGTGCTGGACGACCTTGATCTCATCAACGATCCCGATTTCCGCAAGGAGGTGCGCGATCTGTCGGGGACCCGCGATGAAGTCCGCCAGCGCGCGACGAACACGCTGTTGTCGATGATCGAGGTCACGTCCGAGCCGAAATCGGATCTGCTGCAGGTTTCGGTGTCGAGCCGTTCGCCCACACTGTCGGCGCGGATTGCAAACCAGCTTCCGGAATCTGTCGGCGCGGTGCGCAATGCGATCATCACCGAACGCCGGAAAAAGCTGCTTGGCGCGCTCGAACAGGAGCTCGAATTGCGCCGCAAGGCCGCGGTCGTATCCTCGGAAAGGGTCGCGCAATTCCGGCGCGACAACCGGATGCTGGTCGGTGCAGGCGGGATCGAGGATTTGTCGCAACTGAACCAGATCGCGGCTGCAGCAGCCAATGCCAGTTCCGGCCGCGCAGGTTCAGCCGCACGCGCAAGCGGCGTGGCTGCGGCTGCGAATTATTCCAGCACGGCAACCGCCACGTCGGCAGTGCTCGATCAGCTCGAACGCCAGCGCGCGCAGCTGATTGCCGACCGGTCGCGCATGGCGCCCACCTTCGGCCCTAACCATCCCGAAATGGTCAAGGTGACATCGCAGCTTGCCGAGGTTGACGCGAACATCCGGATCGAGCGCAGCCAGGCTCGGGCGAATGCGGCCGAGATGAACGCTGCCGAGGCGGGAAGGATGACCGGGCTGGCGCAAAGCGAAATGGCCCGCGATGCAGCTGCGGCCGGGCGTCTCTCGGGGATTGCGGCCAGCATCGAGAGCAAGGCGTTCGAGAATGTCGCCAACTCGGTAAGACTGGCCGAACTGGTGCGTGCTTCCGAACTTTCGGACAAGGCCTATCAGTCTATTGCGGAGCGCCTCGAACAGGTTCGGGCGCAAATGCAGCCCGAAGGCGTGTCGTCATCGGTGGTATCGCCTGCCGTGCCGAGCTTCGACCCGATCTCTCCCTCTCCGGTCAAGACCACGCTGTTCGCGATCCTGGCCTCTCTGATGCTCGGTTTCATGCTCGCCTATATCCGCGAACTGCTCGACGACCGTCTGCGCACGGCCGCGCAGGTAAGCCGCCATTTCAACCTTCCCACCTTCGGCATGTTGCCGCTGATTCCGCGCGAAGCCCTGCTGGAAGATCCCAACCACAGCCCCGTGATTTTGGACCCGCAATCGCTGTTCGCGGAAGTGGCACGCTCGGCTTACAGCGATGTCCGGGGGTTGCAGCAGGGGAGCGGCTGCCAGGTGGTGTTGATCACATCGCCGCTTCCGGGAGATGGCAAATCGACAGTGTCGCTGGCGCTTGCCGCTGCGGGCGCGGCGCTGGGCGACCGCACGATCGTGCTCGATCTGGACTTGCGCAAGCGTGGTCTGCTCCAGCAATTGCAGGAATCGATCCCCACTGCCGATCTTATCGATCTGATTGCGGGCAAGATCGAACTCGACACGCTCATTCCGCGGCATGTCCCGAAGGACGCCGGGGATGACGAGATCGGGCAAGTGCTTGTCTTGAGCTCCAACCGCAAGGTCGACCATCCTAACTCGATGATCTCCTCGCGCCGCCTTATCAAGCTTGTTGGCGCGCTGCGCGAGCGTTTCGATTTGGTGGTCATCAATGCACCGGCGGTCCTCGCTGTCCGCGATGCCCGGACGATGTGCGATTATGCCGATCACACGATCATGGTCGCACGCTGGGGACGAACCACCAGCGAGCAGATGCGTGCTGCGCTGCAACTGGTCAGCTATCAGACGAGCGCGGTGATCTTCGACCATGTCGACTTCGCCGAGCACGCCCGTCGCCGCTACGGCGATTCCATCCAGTTCTACATGGCGTCGTCGGACTATTACACTCTGCCTCCCACGGCTCAGCCGGGTTCGGGGTTCCTTGGCAGGCGGCGGGGCGCGATGGTCGGGGGCGTGCCGCGCGCGGCATGAACTTCGCGGCACTGCTCCCTACGGGATGAACAAGATGGGCGCCCGGCTTCTTGCGATTGTACTGCTGGCTGTGCTGGCGCCGCTGATGCTGCTGCTCGCGCTGGGCGTGTTTGCGTCCGTGGGATCGCCCGTCCTGTTCCGCCAGACGCGGTCGGGGCAGGGGGGGCGGACGTTCGCGATGCTGAAGTTTCGCAGCATGCATGATGCCAAAGGCGCGGACGGTGTGTTGCTGCCCGATGATCGGCGGGTCACGGCATTCGGGCGGTTTCTGCGCCGTTCGCGGCTCGACGAGCTGCCGGGGCTTGCCAATATCGTCACCGGCGACATTGCCTTTGTGGGACCGAGGCCGCTGCTTCCGGAAACGATCCGCGATCTTGGGCCAAAGGGCGTTGCCCGGGGCACGGTCAAGCCCGGGCTTACCGGCTGGTCCCAGGTCAATGGCAACACCAAACTTCCGCTGGATCGCAAGGTCGAGCTTGATCTTTGGTATATCGCCAATCGCAGCCGCTGGCTCGATCTGCGGATTCTCGCCCGCACTTTTTCGGTGATGACCCTGGGTGAAAAGGACACCGAGGCCGTCCGGCGTGCAGCTCACCAGGGCGAAAAATCGTGAGGGGTCAGCGCTCTTTTCGGCCCGCATGCACCATCACGCCGCGCGCCGCATCATTACTATGCGCCTTTGTGCCGACTATGATCTGGTCGAGGCTCGTCACGACATGCCCGGCTGCACGGTCGGGGCTGATGGGCGCACCTCTGTGGATCCGGCCCGGACGAAGGATCTGGACCGTCTGCCATCCCCGCCTGTTCGGCGCGATAAAGTCCTTCGCGGCATTGTCGGCAATATAGACGAGGGCGGAACCCGAAAAGCCGGTCGCCTCTTCGATGTGTTCGAACGCTCGCGGGTGAGGTTTGCCATACCCTGCCGGGAAGGCGCCTGTCAGAACGATGTGACCGATCCGGTCGGCAAGACCCAGCGCCACGACCTTCGCCGTCTGGGTCGGGGCAGGTCCATCGCTGATCAGACCCGTCGCTTTCACCACCGTCCGCGCCAGAAAGCGCTCTGCATCAAGGCACAAGGTTATTTGGGGCCGATGGCTGCGGTAAGCTTCGACGAGATTTTCGATCAGTCCGACCGGCGGAGTGACGCCCATAATCTCCAATGCCCGGTCGAAGACATCGCCCCGCTGGCCGGCATCGAGCAGTTGCAGGCAGCAGGCGGAAAATCTTTCCGGATTGAATTGTCCGCCAAACTGCCGGCTTGCCGCGATGAACCCGCTACGGGCAAAATCGCGTTCGAGATACAGCGTGTCGTCCAGATCGAAGACCACAACTTCCGCCGCGATCCGGACGAGGTCATTCATGGTAGACCGCTGCGTCGTAGCGCAGCATCAGCACGTTCTCGCGCCAGGCATTGCTGGCGCATTCTGGCTGCCCGATCGCGCGCGCGAGCAGGCTTTCGGCAAAGCGGCCGCCTGCCCTGTCAGCCAGCGGGTATCCGCCGCCGAAACGGGCGTTGATCTCGAACACTTTTGGCCCGTGGGTGCGATCATCGATTAGCTGGAAACACATCACTCCGGCAGGATCGGGCAGGGCCGCAACCAGCGTTCGGGCTATTTCTTCGAACTCGGGCCGGCGCACCGTCTCGCCCTTTTCGACCTCGCCGGCGCGGATCGACAATCTGCGGTGCGGGATCGCGGCCATGAGCGCTCCGGCCTGATCGACGTAGATGTTGACCGTAAATTCGTTGCCTTGCAGGAGTTCCTGAAGGATCATCGGCTCGGAATAATTGCGGGCAAGCTGATCGGCCGAACGGATCACGCCGATACCGCGGCTCGCGCTTCCGCCCGCAGGCTTGATGAACAGCGGCCACATCCAGTCATCAGGCGCTGCGAGCACCTCTTCGGGCGTGCCGGTCCGCGGCACCGGAACCCCCGCCGCCCGCAAGACATCGGTGGTTCTCTCCTTGTCGCGCACGATGGCAATCGTTTCCGGCCCGCTGACATGAACCAGCGTCCCGGCGGCAGCGAAGCGGTCGCGCGCTTGCGCAAGCGGCATCAGCTCCGGATCGATCGTGGGAACCAGCAAACCGATGGAATTAGTCCGGCAATAATCGAAAAGGACATCGGCATAATCCGGTGCGCTGCATAGCGGGACGCCAAAAGAGTGGTCGGCCTCCCGGCACCCGGCACTGAGCGCGGGATCGAAATCGCAGGCGTGAACTTCGAGGCCCATCCCGATGCTCATGGCCGCCTTGCGGAAACAGCGGATCAATTCGACCCGGCGCCCCGCCGACGTGATGAGGATGCGAAGCACTTGTCCACTCACGAGGCGGTGTTTTCGATAACGAGTTCGGGCTGCGGCCAAGGCGCTGCTTTTCGCCGCGAGCGGGTGGTCGCTTCGATCAGATCGTCCCAGCGTGACAGAATGGCTGCGGGCTCGAACTTCCGCATCGAAACTTTGGCCATCGCTCCATAGCTGCTGCGAAGCGTGTGATCGGTTATCAGGCCGGAGATTGCATCTGCCATCGCATCGGCATCTTGCACCGGGACGAGCACCCCGTTCTCACCGTTGGCGATCATTTCTGCAGGGCCAAAATCGCAATCGGTCGCAATCACCGGCAAACCCGATGCCAGTGCCTCGCCCAGGGCATTGCCGAAGCCTTCATAGAGCGATGACTGGACGAATATGGTCGCATGGCGCGCCCAGTCACCTGGTTGTTCGGTCGTCCCGGGAAGGCTGATGCGGCTGCCTAGTCCCATTTGTTCGACCTGTTGTTCCAGCGCCGCCCTGATCTCCCCGTTGCCCCAGATCGTGAGGTTCCATTCAGGGTGATGATCGGCGACTTTCGCGAAGGCATCGATCAGGTGCGGAAAGCCTTTCTGCGGCGTCAACCGTCCCACCGCACACAGCGTCCTGGCATCGTCTGCGTCCGGATCGCGATCGAAGCCCGCAATCGGATTGTAGATCACGACCAGGCGGTCGCGCACCGAACGCGGAAAACAGCGCCTGATCGCATTGGTCTGGCAGACGATGAAATCCGCGCGGCGATAACCGACCTTGAGCAGCAGGTTCCAGAGCCGGTTGGCATCCTGGCGTTCGGGATTGTTGCGCTCCGAACAGATCAAAGGCGTGGGCGTGCCGAGACAGGCCAGCGCGGCGAGCAGATTGTTCTTGGTGAGGAAGGAAACCAGCGCGTCGGGCCGGATTTGGCCAAGCGTTTCGCGCAGGCGAAGCAGGCGTCTGGCATTCCCGCGATACCCCACCGAGACCTGCGCGCCGAGCCTCCATAGCGTCACCTGCGCGGGCAATGGGTGATAGACAGGATCGTCGGCCCGGTCGAAAGTGATGATCGACACGCGGTGCCCGCGATCGACCCAATGGTGCGCAAGCATCGCGATCACCCGTTCGGCGCCCCCTGCGCCAAGCGCGGTGATGAGGATCGCGATGTGCTTTTGCGCCGACACTGATCGTCCACCCCGAACGCTGTTGCATGCAAGGTAGTAGCAGCGTGGCCCGCACGCTGAAGTAATCTTGCGGGCTACCCCGTTTTGGAAAGGCGCCGATTGCGCCAAACCTGGATGGCGCGCGCTTCGCCAAGAATGATTACGCCGGTTTTGCGCTCGCTTGAGACGGCAACAAGGATCATCGCGGCAAAGCAGGAATACTAAAAACGCGGGAGACCCGGGGCGTGGCGACAGGCAGAGGTGAGCATCCGATGCGGCGCCCGGCGGCATTCGCCGGCTTTGCCGCCCTTTCGCTCATCCTGACAGGTATCGCGGGGCGGATCCTTTCCTATCCCCTCAATCGTGACGAAAACCTGTTCATCGCCGCAGCGAGCCAGCTTGGCAGCGGGGACCTCTACCGCGACCTCGGTTATAACCATCTTCCCAACTTCGCCTATCTGCTAGGGGGCTTCTACCGGCTCACGAATGCGCAATATCTGCTGCTGTCAGGCCGCCTCCTCATGTTTGTCGGGTGGATTGCGGCGCTCTGCGCAATCTGGCTGCTGGTCAGAAAAGCGCGGCAGGGTATCGAGCTTTTCTTCGCGTCCTCGGCCCTGCTGGTGGGCAATGTGTTTTTGCTTGGCCCCTCGG
The DNA here is from genome assembly GCF_001663175.1 of Erythrobacter neustonensis. Classification (NCBI taxonomy): domain Bacteria; kingdom Pseudomonadati; phylum Pseudomonadota; class Alphaproteobacteria; order Sphingomonadales; family Erythrobacteraceae; genus Erythrobacter; species Erythrobacter neustonensis. The sequence continues at coordinate 2,449,392 of NZ_CP016033.1, forward strand.
GAATGCTGGTCAGTAACAACTTCATCCCGATCCCTTGCATCCTGTTCGCGTTCTTTCTCCTGTGGCGCGCGCTCGAACACGGGCCCCCTCGCAGCATCGACGCATTCGTTGCCGGAGTGCTGGTTTCTCTGACAATCGGCCTCAAGGCGAATTACATCATCCTTGCGCCATTCTTCGCACTGGCGACCGTGATCGCACCAAGGGCTCTATCGATCGGTCAGCGCCTTCTCAGGGGAAGCCTACCGCTGGCGATCGGCGGTCTGGTCGGCGGGCTGCCTGTTCTGATCCATATGGCGCTCGATCCCCAAGGCTTTATCGCCCATACGCTGCGCTACTTCACCGAATTGCAGCCGGCATTCTGGCGCAGCGTCGATGGCCCCAAAACCGTCAGCATCGCGGACAAGATCCTGCTCGCCGAAGAGGTTTGGATGAGCGGCGTCGTCCTGATGGCTGCGGCTACCAGCGCGGTTCTGTGCGGGATCGTGATTCTGCGATCGGGCGCGCGGGGGCTTCTCGATTGGCGTGTGCTGATATTGTCGGGCCTGCTTGCATGCAGCGTGCTGGTGGCTTTCGTGCCCACCCCCTCGTTCCCGCAATATTTCGTCCCGCCGGTGCCATTTCTGATCCTGCTGATGATCGTTCTGGCCAGCATGGTCGAGGGCGGCAGCCGGGCCTTCGTGCAAGTGCTGATGATCGTGTTTGCGCTGCTTGGTCTTGTTACAGGCGCATCGCGGGTTTTGCCGGGACTGCTCGCGTTTCGCGATCCCGGAAGCTGGCAATCGCTCGAAATTCACCGCGAAATCCGCGAGATGGGGCGCGCTGCCGGCCTTGCCAAAGGGGCGCGGATTGCTGCGCTTACCCCGGTGCCGGCCCTCGAAGGGGGATACGCGATCTACCCTGAATTTGCTGCGGGGCAGTTCGTCTACCGCGTCGCGCCTTATATCGCGCCAGCCGACCGGCGCTTCTACCGAACGACCTCGCCGGCCGGTTTGTTCGAGTTTCTCGATGCCAACCCTCCGGCCGGCATTCTCGTCAATCCTGCCGAACCGATCGAGACACGCCTTGCCGAATATGCGCGGGCGCGTGGGTTCGTTCGCCTGGACAACCTCAACAGGTACGGCAGCTTCGACCTTTACATTCCTTCGAGCGGGAATGCCGCAAGCCCGCCATCAGCCAGAAGATAGTGCGGGTGGATAAAGCTGCCTACTCCGAATGCCCATTACAGCGGTGCCGGCGCAGCGCGTAGAATTGTTCCCGATCAGGCAGGCACGCGAAAGCCGCAGTTCTGCCAAGTATAGGGGTGTGGCGATGAAGGTTGTCTTGCTGGCTGGCGGGATGGGTTCACGGCTTGCCGAAGAAACCATCCGTATTCCCAAGCCCATGGTCGAAGTCGCCGGGCGCCCGATCATCCTGCACGTTATGGATATCTATCACAGTTTCGGGTTCAGCGAATTCATCGTCGCATGCGGATACAAGGGCATGCTGATCAAGAAGTTCTTTCATGATCTACACCTGATGAACAACGACTTCACGGTCGGGATCGGCGACGGGGAAATGTGCCTTTCGCCCACCTGCAAGCTCAACTGGCGGGTATCGGTGGTCGACACGGGCCTGTCGACGATGACCGGGGGGCGGATCAGGCGGCTGCGCGACTGGATCGGCGATGAGCCTTTCATGGTCACCTATTCCGATGGGGTCGGCAATGTCGACATCGGCAAGCTTGTCGCGTTCCACAAGGCGCACGGCAAACTGGCGACCGTGACGGCGGTCCAGCCGCCTGCGCGGTTCGGCAATCTCGAACTGGCCGGCGACAAGGTCACCGATTTTACCGAAAAGGTGCAGCGTCACGAAACCTGGATCAACGGCGGGTTCTTCGTCTTCGAGCCTGCGGTGCTCGATTACCTGACCGGGGACGACGAACCGCTGGAAAAGGAACCGCTGACGCAGATCGCGCGCGATGGCGAACTGATGGCGTTCAGGCATCACGGTTTCTGGCATCCGATGGACACGATCCGCGACCGCGACCTGCTCGAAAATCTGGGCGCGCGCGTGCTGCCACCCTGGATGGATTTCGAAAACGGCAAAGCGATCACCAGCACCGATATCCCCGCCGAGCTGATCAGTGCGTGACCGGGCGGCTACAGATTTCACCGCGATCGCGGAGGCATTCCGCGGCCGGCGGGTGCTCGTCACCGGCCACACCGGCTTCAAAGGTGGCTGGCTGAGCCTCTGGCTATCGCAAATGGGCGCGCATGTGACGGGCGTTTCCTTGCCGCCAGCAGCAGAACCCTCGCTGTTCGAAAGCGCGCGTATCGCGCAATTCGTCGACCACCGGATCGCCGATATCCGCAAGCCCGAGGAATTCGCCGAGGCAACGCAAGGGTGCCAGCCGGATCTGCTGATCCACATGGCTGCGCAGTCACTGGTGCGGCCGTCATACGATGACCCGGCGGGCACCTTCGCCACCAACGTGACGGGCACCGCAGTCGTGCTCGACTGGGCGCGGCGCTTGCCGATGCTCAAGGGGATTGTCGTTGTCACCAGCGACAAATGTTACGAAAATCACGAATGGGCCTGGCCCTACCGCGAGAACGACCAGATCGGCGGGGCTGATCCCTATAGCGCCTCGAAAGGTTGCGCTGAAATCGTCGCGGGCGCTTTTCGCCGCTCCTATTTCTCCGAACCCGGGTCGGCTCATGTGGCGACCGTTCGCGCGGGCAATGTGTTCGGGGGAGGGGACTGGGCGACCGACCGCCTGATCCCCGATATCATCCGAGCGGCGATGGCCGGCAGGAGCGTGCGGATCCGCAATCCTGCCAGTGTCCGCCCGTGGCAGCATGTGCTCGAACCGCTGTCGGGCTATCTCCTGCTCGGCAGCCTGCTGATGTCGGCACGCGGCGGCGAATTTGCCGGAGCGTGGAATTTCGGGCCGCCCGCCGACGCCTTCCTGCGGGTCGACGATATCGCGCGGGGACTGCTTGCGCAGTGGGGCGATGGCCGGCCGCAAATCGAATTGGGCGCCAGCGCTTGCGATCCGCACGAGGCGGGCATGCTCACGCTCGACAGCAGCAAGGCGCGTCAGCGGCTCGGCTGGCGCCCGCGTCTGTCGACCGACGCGGCCATTGCGATGACCGCCGACTGGTACCGCGCCTTTGCCGGGGGCGATGCCGACATGCAGGCATTCACCCGTGCCCAGATCGGGGAATATGTCGGCGGCGAAACGTCCATCCCTCAGCCAGCAGAGAAGATGCCATTATGCGTGTGAATTACGGACAGACCGTTCACGGGGAAGAAGAAATCGCTGCGGTCGTCGATGTGCTGCGCACCTCGACGCAGATGGGGCCCAAGGTGCGCCTGATGCAGCAACGCGTTGCAAAGCTGTTTGCGAAGAACCACGGGATCATGGTCAACTCGGGGTCCTCGGCGAACTATCTTGCGATGGAGTTGCTCAACCTTCCCGAAGGCAGCGAGGTCATTACCCCGGCGCTCACCTTTGCGACAACCGTTGCGCCCATCGTGCGCGGGCGGCTGGTTCCCGCTTTCGTCGATTGCCGCGAAGGCACCTACAACATCGATGCCGACCGGATCGAGGAGATGATCGGGCCGAAGACCAGGGCGATGATGATCCCCTCGCTGATCGGCAACCTTCCCGATTGGGACCGCATCCGCGAAATTGCTGATCGGCACGGCCTGATGGTGATCGAGGACAGCGCCGATACCCTGGGCGCGACGCTGCGCGGCACCAGCACCGGCACCCGCTCGCATATCAGCACGACGAGCTTTTACGGTAGCCACGTGATCAACGCCGGCGGCAATGGCGGGATGCTGTGCGTATCCGATCCGGATCTGGCGCGGCAGGCGCTGCTGCTCCGATCGTGGGGGCGGTCATCGTCGCTGTTTACCGATGCGGGCGATTCCGAAAGCATCGAAAACCGCTTCAACATCGAGCTCGATGGCATCGAATATGATGCCAAATTCGTGTTCTCCGAACTCGGCTTCAATGTCGAGCCGTCGGAAATGGGGGCCGCCTTCGGCCTCGTCCAGCTCGACAAGCTCGACCGGAATATCGCGCTTCGCGAACACAATTTTGCCCGGCAACTGGCCTTTTTCAGCCAGTATGAGGACTGGTTCGTTCTGCCCCGCCAAATAGAGCATTCGCGGACGGGCTGGCTCGCCTTTCCGCTCACGCTGCGGCCCGGTGCGCCCTTCAGCCGCCGGGAGATGCAGATATTTCTCGAAAAACACGACATCCAGACGCGGGTCGTTTTCACCGGCAACATCCTGCGCCAGCCGGCGATGCGCAATGTCGCGTGCAAGACGCATGACGGCGGATACCCGGCGTCCGATGCCGTCATGCGCGGCGGCATCCTGCTTGCCTGCCATCACGGGCTGACCGACCAGCAGCTCGACTATCTCCACGAATGTTTCAGTGAATTTGCCCGCACCCGGACGGGCATCCAGACCAGCGAGGCCGTCCATGCTTGATCCGCTTATGACCCAGACGCTTCCCGCTTCGACGATGGACAAGTGCCGCGCCTGCGGTGCGCCCGATCCCTATCTCTTTCTGGCCTACGGCGAACATTCGCCGGCCCAAATGCTGATCCGGCCGGAAAGCGTCGACGAACCGCAGCCCACCTTCCCGCTGAACGCGCAGGCCTGTCTCAACTGCGGACTGATTGCGGTGGCCGACCAGATCCCCGAAAATTTCTTTGCCCATTACCTCTACGTGCCTTCGGGCGCGGCCACGATGCACAGCCATTTCGAGGAATTTGCCGAAGTGATCGCCGATCGCGTCGGCGCGCGGGGGTTGATCGTCGATATCGGCAGCAACGACGGGCTGCTGCTCGCGGCGTGCAACGCGCGCGGCTGCGCAACGCTTGGCGTGGACCCTGCAAAGAACATCGCCGCGCTCGCCGCAAAACGCGGGGTCGAGACGCATGTCGATTATTTCCATCCGGCCTCGGCGCGCGAGTTGCTGGCAAAATACGGGCCGGCAACGGTCATCACCACCACCAACACCTTCAATCACATCGGCAACCTCCATCAGTTCATGGAGGCGGTGTGCATCTTGCTGTCCGCCGACGGAACCTTCATCATCGAGGTGCCCTGGGCCAAGGAAATGCTCGAGCGTGCCGAATTCGACAACATGTACCATGAACACGTGTCGGAATTCAGCATGCTCTCGATGGTCAAACTGGCCGAGCAGTTCGATCTCGAAGTCAGCGACGTGACCTTCTTGAAGGGCATTCACGGCGGATCGATCCGGGTCTTCATGACGCGCCAGACCGCCGGTTTTCCCATCTCGGACAATGTCGCCAAGCTGCTCGCCGAAGAACGTGCGGTCGGCATGTTCGACAAGGCGACCTATGATGCGCGCAAAAGGGAATTCGACGAAACCGGCGAAGTGCTGGTGAGCATCATCGAAGACCTGAAAGCGCAAGGCAAGAAGATCGCAGGCTACGGTGCCTCCGCCCGCGGCAACACCACGATCACCTATTACGGGATTGGCCCGGAGCATCTCGATTTCCTCGTCGACAAGAATCCACTGAAGCAGGGGTTGTTTTCGCCCAACACGCGCATTCCGATCAAACCGGTCGAAGCGATCGAGGAAGAACGCCCCGACGTGCTGTTCATGCTGGCGTGGAATTTCTTCGACGAGATCTACGCGCAGCAAAGCGCGTTCCGTGAGCGGGGAGGGCAGTTCCTGGTTCCCTTCCCCAGACCGCATCTCGTTTCCTGATTGAAACGTGGGGGAAGGGCGGATCTTGCAAGGGCGCATCTGTCTTGTGACAGGTGCGGCCGGCTTCATCGGGTCGCACATGGTGCGGCGCCTGGTCGCCGAGGGCGCACAGGTTCATGCGCTGGTCCGGCCGGGCAGCGCACCCGTCAGGCTTGAGGCCCTCTGCAACAAGATCCGGATGGCTCCGGTCGATCTGCACGATGCCTGCGCGGTCAGATCGGCGGTTGCGGCAGCGAGGCCCGATCTCGTGTTTCATTTTGCAGGCCAGAACCGCGGGCTCGATACGGCCAGTCCGAACGCTGCGCGCAAGGCGCTGGCCGCGATCCTTCCGCCAGCGATCAACCTGATCGACGCCTTAGCACAATTGCCAGCCGCGCCGCGGGCGGTCGTGCGCGCGGGGACGATTGCCGAATACGGCCTCTCGTCCTTGCCCTATCGCGAAAGCGACCGCGAAAAACCGGTCAACGCCTATGGCGCGGCGATGCTGGCCGCGACCCGCACCATCGAGATGCTGGCGCCCGGGCTCGCCTTTCCCGTCACGACTGCGCGGCTCGCGCTCACCTATGGCCCCGGCCAGTCAGACGCGTTCCTGATCCCGCGGCTTGTCGACGCGGCCATTTGCGGGCGCAGCGTCGAAGTCCGCCGTCCCGGTGACCGGCGCGATCTGATCCACGTCGACGACGTGGTTTCGGCAATGCTTGCGCTTGCTTGCGCGCGCGATCCGCGCAGCAGGATCATCAACATCGGCACAGGCGCTGCACCGAGCATGCGCGAGGTCGCCGCCGAGATTGTCTCGGCGAGCGGCTGCAGTCCCGCGCTTATCGTTCACCGTGCGCAATCGGCTGGCGAGAAATTCGCCGAACTGCGCAGCGATCCGTCGCTTGCCCGCGCGCTGTACGGCTGGTCCCCGCAATGCAGCCTGCGGCAGGGGATCAGGCAGCTCGTCGCAGGCCGGCGCACCCCGGGCCATTCCCATTATTTACCGGATAGGGCGGACACCTATGGGTAAGAGCAGCAGCGCCACGCTTGTTTCGATTCTTGTCCCGGCATTCAACGAAGAGGAGAATGTCGAACGCGCTTACGAGACGATCGTGCGGACGTTCGAGCGGTTGCCCGATTATCAATGCGAAATCATCTTCACCGACAATCATTCCACCGATCGGACCTTCGAGATCCTGCAGCGGATCGCGAAAGAGGATCAGAGGGTCAAGGTGACCCGGTTTTCGCGGAATTTTGGATACCAGCGCTCTCTGCTCTATGGCTACAAGAGCGCGTCGGGCGCGTGCTCCATCCAGATCGACTGCGACTTGCAGGATCCGCCCGAACTCATTCCCAAGATGCTCGAACTGTGGCGGATGGGGCACCAGGTCGTGTTTGGTATCCGCCGCACGCTGGCCGACGGCTTCGTCGTGGCCTCGCTGCGGCGGGCGTTCTACTGGCTGATCGCAAGCATCAGCGACGACAACCTGCCGATCAACGCCGGCGAATACCGGCTCTGCGACCGGGTCATTCTCGACGAACTGCGCAAGGTCAACGACACAACACCCTATATGCGCGGCCTGATCAGCGCGATGGGGTTCTCCCAGGTCGGGTTCGAATACGACCGTGCCGATCGCATCGCCGGGACGAGCAAGTTTCCCTTGAAGTCGATGATTTCGCTCGCGGTCGACGGCATGCTCAACCATTCGCTTCTGCCGCTGCGCCTCGCGTCGTTCGCCGGGCTTGGGGTGGGACTGATCTGTCTCGTGCTGACCTGCAGCTATATCGTGGGGCGGGTATTGTTCGGACAGGACTGGCCCGCCGGCTTTGCCACCACGACGATCCTTTTGTTGATGTCGATCTCGCTCAACGCGATGTTTCTGGGTGTGATCGGCGAATATATCGGCCGGTTGTTCGTGCAGTCGCGCACCAATGTCGATCCGATCATCGAGGCGAAGCTGAACTTCGAGGAACCGAAGCCGTATCGCCTGCGCGGAATACAATCAGTCGATTGAGAACGTAGAAAACCGCCGCGTAGGTGCAGATCGCGATGAGCTGGACAATCACCCCATCAAGCCATGCAAGCTGCCGCCCGGCCGCAAGCACCGCCACGTTCACGCCGTAAGCAGCGGCGAGCACCAGTGCAAACCGGACCAGTTCGGATACTCCGGCAACCCGCGCTGCCCGGAAGGTGAAATGGCGGTGCAGACGATGCGCGAGAGGTATGCCAAGCGCAAAGCCGAGAGCATTGGCGGCAAAGTCGCCAAGGCCAAACGACAGACCCAGCAATATGATTGCATACCCGATCGCGGTGTTGAATATCCCCACGGCGACAAAGCGCAAGATCGTGAACAGTTCGGTTCTCGCCTTGTGGGTCATCGCAGTCCCCGGATGCGGGTTTGATAACGACCATCCCGGGGCGATGGTCAAACAGGCCCGCCTGTTGCAAATTCGAACGCAAGAGCGCGTTCTCACCAGTCGAGGCTGAGTAATCCAGCCCCGACTGCGTGATCCCATGACTTGTATTGATTGATCCGCCTGATCCGGGCTCCGCCGCGTCAGGCCGGAATTTGGCGCTGGTCAGGCAGATAGTCCTCGTCTTCATCCAGCACGATATCGTTGGCGCTGTAGATCGATGACAAGGTTGCCGTCGCACCGAGGCCGCTGTTCACCGCCCGGATCGCGGCCTGGGTGCGATTCTGCACTCCCAGCTTGCGAAGGATCGCCTTCACGTGAACCTTGACGGTCGCTTCACTGATGTCGAGCCGGTAGGCGATGACCTTGTTGGGGTATCCCATGATCAGGCACCGCAGCGTTCCCAGTTCGCGTTCGGACAGGGTAGCGAGCAGGTCGGCTCCATCGTTGAGATCGGTGCTCGCCATTCCGTTGCTGGGGGGCAGGTGTTTGACCAGCTGGCTGGGCAGCACCTTTTCGCCGCAGGCAATCAGCTTGAGCGATTCCACCAGCGACCGGCATTCGATATCCTTGACCAGATAGCCGTCCGCCCCGGCACGAAAGACGCTTGTCATCGTGTCGAAGTTGAAGCTGTCGGCAAGCAGAACCAGCCGGCAGTTGGGCAGCCGTTCCCGCAGAGCGGATATATGGCGTTCAACATCCGCGACCGACCCCTCGAAGACGATGATTTCCCCGTCCCGGACAAATACGTGTCCCGGCGCTTCACTAAGAAACGGACCGGCGTCCTGAAACGAATTGCGGACCTTGAAGCAGTCTTCCGAAAGAATGCGACTGAGGCCTTCCTTTACTAAAGAATTTGGGCAAACAATAGAAACGTCAATGTCATAGCTAGTCATCTTCCCGAACCCCGCACGTAGGTTGAAGAGGTAAGCAGACCCGGTTTCTTATGATTCGGGGTGTTGCAGATGACCTGCATCATCAATCCCCCCGCCGGAATATGATTTACCACTCATCACCAGAGCAGTCGACCAGGTTTGTTGGGGTCAAGACAACCATCAAAACCTTGAGGGAGGCCTATGGTCGTCTTTGAAAAATCTTTCGGGATTTGAGCGGGGTATCGTGCCCTGCGAAGATTCCGCAGCTCCGTGTGAAGCCTTAGGCCAGGCGGACTAATACTAAATAGGTAGCCGCGCAAATTGGCAACTATCCGTCGGCGGCGCGCACGAATATTGCGATTGCAGCCTTCCTTGTCTGGCCGCAAGACTTGCTCGCGTGGAATCGATCACATCGCCGGAACAGTCACTTGGTCTCAAACTTGGCCGGGATTGTGCTGCAATCGATTGTGCAAATTGCAGGATCGAGCGTTCGGTCGCCGAAAAACGCCAAAGCGCGGCATCGGTTCCGCAAGGTATTCGTCATGATGATAAAAACACGCAAGATCATGCGCGATAATTGGTCGGGGAGAGAGGATTCGAACCTCCGGCCCCTGCCTCCCGAAGACAGTGCTCTACCAGGCTGAGCTACTCCCCGACCGTGTCGTTCCGAAAGTCCCCCGAAAGGACCTGCGGATCGAGGCAAGGCGCGCCCTATAGGGGGGGATGTGCAGGGTGGCAAGCGGGCAATTTCGGCCTATGGTCATTGGCATGGTCACAGTCGCGAATCCCCTTTCTCCCTCGGGCAATATCCATCCCGAACAGCAATATCTCGATCTGATGCGACAGATCTGGGAGACAGGAAGCGAGCGGATCGACCGGACGGGAATCGGCACGCGGTCGATCTGCGGCGCGATGCTGCGATTCGATCTTGCCGATGGCGCGATGCCGCTGCTCACCACCAAGCGGGTCTACTGGAAAACCGCGACGCGTGAATTGCTGTGGTTCTTGACCGGCTCCACCAACATCCGCCCGCTGGTGCTGCAAGGCGTCAAGATCTGGAACGAGTGGCCGCACGCCAATTACGTGCGCGAAACCGGCGATCCGATCGGCCTCGACGATTTCGTCGCGCGCATCGCCGAGGACGAGACTTTCGCCAACCGCTGGGGCGATCTGGGTCCTGTCTACGGCAAGCAATGGGTCGACTGGCCGACCTATCGCTACCGCGCGGACGGGCTTTACGAAAAGGGCGAGGGCATCAACCAGATCGCCGCGGTGATCGACAGCTTGCGCACATCGCCGGGCAGCCGCCGCCACATCATCGAAGGCTGGAACGTCGCCGAGCTTGACCGGATGGCGCTGCCGCCGTGCCACAAGACCTACCAGTTTCACGTGTCGGGCGAGGAGGAGGGCGCGCGGCTCAACTGCGTGCTCTATCAACGCAGCTGCGACGTTGCGCTGGGCCTGCCGTTCAACCTGTGGTCGGCAGCATTGCTGACTGCGATGATCGCGCAGCAGACCGAGATGCAGCCGGGCGAGCTGGTGTGGATGGGCGGGGACGTGCACCTCTATCGCAACCATGCGCACCTGATCGAGGAACAGCTTTCGCGCACGCCCGGCGGCCACCCGCGGCTTGTTATTGCGCGACGGCCCGAAACAATATTCGATTACCGAATCGAGGATTTCACGGTGCATGATTACACGCCGCAGGCCCCGATCAGCGCACCTGTTGCGGTTTGAGGCTGTCCACGCGGCGTGCTTGACCGCTCCCCGGGCTTGAAATAAAAATACGTATACAAGCAATGATTGCACCGGCATCACGCCGCGCATCATCAACGGGAGAGCGTGTCCGATGGCCGATCCAGCCGAAAGAGGGGCCAACGCCGACGGCGGCAATCGCGCGCCGCTCGCACTGCACGTCCCGGAGCCCAAGTACCGGCCCGGCGACAAAGCGGATTTCTCGCATATCGATATCGGCCAGCCCGGCGATCAGCCGCGCCCCGATGAAAGCGTCCACCCATCGGCGATGCCGGGCCTGGCCTATGGTCTGGTGCGCGTGCTGGGCGATGATCATCAGGCGCATGGCCCCTGGAACCCGCGTCTTAGCCCCGACACACTGCGTGCGATGCTCGGCCACATGGCGATGGTGCGCGCCTTCGATGAGCGCATGTTCCGCGGCCAGCGGCAGGGCAAGACCAGCTTCTACATGAAGTGCACCGGCGAGGAGGCGACCTCGATCGCGCCCGCGATGGCGCTGGCGAGCGACGACATGGTGTTCCCCAGCTATCGCCAGCAGGGCATCCTGATCGCGCGTGGCTATCCGCTGATCGAGATGATCAACCAGATCTACTCGAACAAGGCGGACAAGCTGAAGGGCCGTCAGCTGCCGATCATGTATTCGAGCCGCGAGCACAGCTTCTTCAGCATTTCGGGCAACCTTGCCACGCAATGCCCGCAGGCCGTGGGCTGGGCGATGGCGAGCGCGGCCAAGGGCGACAGCCGGATCGCCGCGACCTGGGTCGGCGAAGGCTCGACCGCAGAGGGCGATTTCCACGCCGCCTGCACCTTCGCCGCAGTCTACAATGCGCCGGTGATCCTCAACGTCGTCAACAACCAGTGGGCGATTTCGAGCTTCAGCGGTTTTGCCGGGGCCGAGCGCACGACCTTTGCCGCGCGCGGCCTTGGCTATGGCATCGCGGCGCTACGGGTCGACGGGAATGACGCGCTGGCCTGCTATGCGGCGGCGGAATGGGCCGCCAACCGCGCACGCGGCAATCACGGTCCGACCATGATCGAATACTTCACCTACCGCGCCGAAGGGCACTCCACCTCGGACGATCCCTCGGGCTATCGCTCTGCGCAGGAGCGCGAGGAATGGCCGCTGGGCGATCCGGTGACGCGCCTGAAAAAGCACCTCATCGCGATCGGCGAATGGGACGAGGAGCGCCACGCGGCGATGGACCTCCAATGCGCCGAAGCGGTCAAGGCCACACCAAGGAGGCCGAAAAGAACGGCATCCTGGGCCACGGCCTGCACCACCCGTTCCACACCATGTTCGAGGACGTTTACGAGGAATTGCCCTGGCACCTCGAAGAACAGGCCGAGCAGGCGATCCGCGAACGCATCACCAAGTTCGGCACCGAAAGGCCCTTCGGATGAGCGGCGATACTGCACAAGAACCGGCAAGCCTCGGCGACAACGTGTTGCCCGAACGCCGCATCAACATGATCGAAGCGATCAACGAAGCGCTCGACATCATGCTCACCCGCGATCCCGATGTGATCATCATGGGCGAGGACGTGGGCTATTTCGGCGGGGTGTTCCGCGCGACTGCGGGGCTTCAGGCCAAGCACGGCAAGAACCGCGTGTTCGACACGCCGATCAGCGAATGCGGGATCATCGGCGCGGCGGTGGGGATGGGGGCCTATGGCCTTCGCCCCGTGCCCGAAATCCAGTTTGCCGATTACATCTATCCGGGCCTCGACCAGCTGATCTCGGAAGCGGCACGGCTGCGTTATCGTTCGGCGGGCGATTACATCGCGCCGATGACGGTGCGCTCGCCTTTCGGCGGCGGGATCTTCGGCGGGCAGACGCACAGCCAGAGCCCCGAGGCCTTGTTCACGCATGTGGCCGGCCTCAAGACCGTGATCCCGGCGACGCCCTATGATGCCAAAGGCCTGCTGATCGCCGCGATCGAAGACAATGATCCGGTGATCTTTTTCGAACCGAAGCGGATCTACAACGGCCCGTTCACCGGCTTCTACGATCAGCCGGTCGAACCATGGAAGAAGCATCCCGACAGCGTGGTGCCCGAAGGCTATTACAAGGTGCCGCTGGGCAAGGCGCGGACCGTGCGCGAAGGCGAGGCGCTGACCGTGCTGACCTATGGCACGATGGTCCACGTCGCCGAGGCCGTGTGCCGCGAGAAGGGCGTGGACGCGGAAATCCTCGACCTGCGCACGCTGGTTCCGCTCGACATCAAGGCGATCGAAGCCTCGGTCGAGAAGACCGGGCGCTGCCTGATCGTTCACGAGGCGACCCGCACCAGCGGCTTTGGCGCAGAGCTTTCCGCGCTCGTCACCGAACGCTGCTTCTACCATCTCGAAGCCCCGGTCGAACGCGTCACCGGGTTCGACACGCCCTATCCGCACAGCCTCGAATGGGCCTATTTCCCCGGTCCCGTCCGTATCGGCGAGGCCATCGACAAGCTTTTGAGCGAGTAACCGCAAATGGCGAAGTTCATTTTCAAGATGCCCGATGTGGGCGAAGGCGTGGCCGAGGCGGAAGTCGTCGAATGGCACGTGAAGGTCGGCGACCGGGTCGAGGAAGACCAGCACATCGTCGATGTGATGACCGACAAGGCGACGATCGACATCGAAAGCCCGGTATCGGGGATCGTCACCACGCTCGCAGGTGAGGCGGGCGATGTGGTCGCGATCGGCGCGATGCTGCTGGTGATCGAAACCGAAGGCGAAGCCACCGCAGAGGAAGCCGAGGCCGAAGCCGCAGCCGAGCAGATCGAGGACGAAATGTCCGATGCGGACGATGCGGACGGCGCCGACCGCGTTGCCGAACGAATCGAGGTCGAGAACCCCGATGCCTCCGACGCTGACGACGCGATTGCCGCCGCGTTAGCGCCTGCACCTGCGCCCGCCACGACCTCGACGCCGGCCGCGACCGCAGCAGCGCCCGCGGCCCATGCCAAGGTACTGGCCAGCCCTGCGGTGCGCCAGCGTGCGCGCGATCTTGGCATCGATCTGGCTGAGGTGAAGCCGGCCGCCGATGGCCGCGTGCGTCACGCCGATCTCGATGCCTTCCTTGCTTACAATGCAGGAAGCGGTTTCGGCAGCGGCAAGGCGCGCGCCGACGAGGCGATCAAGGTGATCGGTCTGCGCAAGCGGATCGCGCAGAACATGGCCGCGGCCAAGCGGCACATCCCGCACTTCACCTATGTCGAGGAGTGCGACGTCACCGATCTGGAAACCCTGCGCGCGCAATTGAACGCCGCGCGGGGCGAAAAGCCCAAGCTCACCATGCTGCCGCTGCTGATCAGCGCGATCTGCAAGACGATCCCCGATTTCCCGATGATCAACGCGCGCTTCGACGACGAAGCGAACGTCGTGACCCGTTACGGCGCGGTGCATCTGGGAATCGCGGCGCAGACCGATGCCGGGCTGATGGTGCCGGTGATTCGCGACGCGCAAAGTCGCAACCTGTGGCAGCTCGCACGCGAGATCGCCCGCCTGGCCGAAGCGGCGCGCAGCGGCAAGGCGACTTCGGAAGAGCTCTCGGGCTCGACACTGACGGTCACTTCGCTCGGGCCCCTTGGCGGGGTCGCGACCACGCCCGTCATCAATCGCCCCGAAGTCGCGATCATCGGCCCCAACCGCATCATCGAGCGGCCGATGTTCGTGTCCGACGGCATGGGCGGCGAACGGATTGCCAAGCGCAAGCTGATGAACATCTCGATTTCCTGCGATCACCGCGTGGTCGACGGCCACGATGCGGCAAGCTTCGTGCAGGCGATCAAGCGCCTGATCGAAACCCCTGCGCTGCTGCTTGTGGATTAGGAAAAAAATAAACCGCCAAAGGGGCAAAAGAGGGCTTTACAGCTTTTGATGACCCCCCTATTGGCGGCGCTCCAGAGCGGAACGGCCCAGCCGGAACGCTCCGAAAAACAAGATGTGCGGGTGTAGCTCAGTTGGTTAGAGTGCCGGCCTGTCACGCCGGAGGTCGCGGGTTCGAGCCCCGTCACTCGCGCCACTTGTTTTTCATGGAAACGCCCAGAAGGGCACGGATAAGGCGGGCTTCGGCCCGCCTTTTCTTTTGTCCGGATCGCGCCCGGCGGGGCCGGGTCGCGACGCGCGGCTTACTCGGGCGGGTGCCAGCTGCCGGTTTCCATCCAGATCAGAAACCGCCGCAAGGGCAGCAGCCAGATCAGGCCCAGCACCACATAGACGACCGTCTGCGCCGCGCCGCCCCAGTTGCCGATGATATCGGGGGCATAGCGCGCCACGATCACCCCGTAGACGATCAGCAGAACGAACAGGCTGACGATGCCGAACGGGATTCGCCAAGTAGGGGTCTCGCGCATTTACAACTTTCCGTAGATTCGGGTGGTGGTGACGACAGCGTCGAGCGCCTTGTCATGCGGTTCCGTCGGCAAGGTGTCGCAGGCTTGCGCGTCCCATGCCAGGCCAACGGCAAGGCGCAGGGGATGTTCCGCGACCCAGCGGTCGTAATGCCCGCCGCCCTGTCCCAGCCGGTCAAGATCGGCGGTAAAGCCCACCAGCGGCACGAACAACACGTCGGGGATCAGCCTTTCGGCATCGGCCCCGGGTTGCAGCATGCCGTATGGGCCGACTTCGAGATCGCTTTCCGCGTAGGGATCGGTGTGCTGCGCAAACGTCATCGGCGCGCCCATTGCGGCAAAACGGGGCAGCGCGAGCCGGTGCCCGGCATCGTGAAAGAACCGCGCGTAACCGCCAGCCGGCGCTTCGAAGGGTCCTGCGTGATAAAGCCCGATCACCGCCTCGTCGCCGATCCGGGCGAGCAAGGGGGCAGGGGGGCGGTGAAACAGCAGGCCGCGAATGTTCTGCGGCAAAGCCTGGACATGCGCCTTGCGCACGGCGCGCAGGGTGCGACGCAGGTCCGATTTTGTGGGAATGGTCATTTCACGGTTAAAGGTAGGCCACGGCCCGCAGGCCCGCAAGGGCGACCGCCCGAACGCAGTGCAAGCAGTCGTCCGCAGCTTCACTGCGCATCCCGGCGCAGGTTACGGCCAAGGCGCGTCAATCAAGAACAAGATCGGCCGCAAAGGCCGCAAGGCCGAACGGCCGCCCGCAGCGTGCGCAGCTATGCTGCGCGTCCAGCGAGGACCGCAGCCCGGATGGGCTGCGGAAAACAAAAAAGTGACGGAACCACCATGGGTCGTTTGCGCTAGAAATCCTCTGACGCGTGGTACGTCAGGTGGGCGCCGTATGCCCAAGAGTTCCGGACGAACCGGCACGCAAGGGCAGGGACAACTCCCATTTGGATTACTTATAGCCTCAGGGATATTCAATCGGCTCGTGCCGGGCAGTCCCGCCGCCTTGCTATCTAGGCGCTTGCGGCGATCGCTTCAAGCGCTGCGGCATGGGCCTCGGCCTCGGCGGCGATCGCTTCGAGCCGCGCGGCCAGCGCCTCGCCGTCGATTTCCTGATCGTCCGCGCCGCCGAACAGGTCGCTCGGGGCAGCAGTCTCTGCCGCTGCGGCAGCCGCATCGCGGGCGGCGGCCAGATCGGCTTCGAGCGCGGCGATCGCGTTCTGCAAGGCGGTGATGGCTTCGGGATCGACCGCTTCGGCGACCGGAGCGGGCGGGGCCGCGTCGATTTCGGCGAGCCGCTTGCGCGCCTGATCGAGCTCGTCGGCCATGAACAGGGCGGCAAACACCAGATTCTGCGCTTCGAGCGGCGCGCGCGCGGTGCCGAGCTTGGCGTATTTTTCCGCAATCATCGCGCCCAGCGCGCGGACGTGGGCTTCCTCGCCATCACCGCAGGCGATGGTGTAGGACTTGGGGCCGATGCTCAGCGTGACCGTGCTCATGATGCGGCCTGTTCGTCGAGCTGTTCGAGCAGATCGTCAAGTTCGCGAAGCGATTCAGACACCTGCTCGCGCAACTTCTCGTGCACATTGACCAGCCCGACCACACGCGCGCCGCCCGCGCCGCCGCGCGGCACGGCAGCGGTGGCCGCTTCGATACGGGCAAGGGCAGCCTCGGTGCGGGCAAGGGCTGCGGCAATTCTGTCAACGCTCATGGCGGCGACAGATACCAATACACGGCTGCGCGCGCAAAGCCTTGCGCACGGCTGTTGATAAAGAAACGCGCCGAAGTGCTCCGGGAATCCTGTGCACGCATGGTTGACCTGCTCCGTCCCCTCGGCAATGGCACGCGCGACCGGAACAGGGGTCGAATCGCGCAACTGTGCGCGTGTTTCCCCAGCCAGGAGAATAGCGTGCCGATGACCCTCGATGCCGCCCGTCTTCAGCCGATGGCCAACGCCATCCGCGCCCTCTCGATGGATGCGGTCGAAGCCGCCAATTCGGGCCATCCGGGGATGCCGATGGGCATGGCCGATGTCGCCGCGGTGTTGTTCGGCGGCCACCTGAAGTTCGATCCGACCGCGCCCGACTGGGCCGATCGCGACCGTTTCGTGCTGTCGGCGGGCCACGGCTCGATGCTGATCTACAGCCTGCTCTATCTCACCGGCTATGCCGCGCCCACGATCGACGACATCCGCAATTTCCGCAAGCTCGGAAGCCCGTGTGCCGGCCACCCCGAGAACTTCCTGATCGACGGTGTGGAATGCACCACCGGCCCGCTGGGGCAGGGCCTCGCGATGGCGGTCGGCATGGCGATGGCCGAGCGGCATCTCAATGCGGTCTACGGCGATGATCTGGTCGATCACCACACCTGGGTAATCGCGGGCGATGGGTGCCTGATGGAAGGCATCAACCACGAAGCGATCGGGCTGGCAGGGCATCTGAAGCTAGGCCGTCTGAACGTGCTGTGGGACGACAACCGCATCACCATCGACGGCGCGACCGATCTGTCCTCGTCCGAGGATATCAAGGCGCGGTACATCGCGACGGGCTGGCACGTCACCGAGTGCGACGGCCACGATTTTGCCGATATCGACCGCGCATTGGCCGAAGCCAAGGCCGATCCGCGCCCCTCGCTCGTCGCCTGCCGGACCATGATCGGCAAGGGCGCGCCCAACAAGCAGGGCACCAGCGGCGTCCACGGCGCAGCGCTAGGGGCTGCGGAAGTTGCCGCCGCGCGCGAGGCGCTGGGCTGGTCGCACGAACCCTTCGTGGTGCCGTCCGAAATCCTTGCCGACTGGCAGCAGACCGGCGAGGCAGGCCGGGCTGCGCACGGTGCCTGGGCAGAGCGGCTCGAAGCATCGACGCACAAGGACGCCTTCCTTGCACAGCTCGCGCCGATCGCCGAACGCGTGGCGCCTGCGATCGAGGAGTATGTCCGCGGTCTGATCGCCAATCCGCAAAAGGTCGCCACTCGCAAGGCGTCCGAAATGGCGCTTGGCCCGCTTACCGCCGCGCTGCCGCAGCTGGTCGGCGGTTCGGCCGACCTCACCGGATCGAACAACACCAAGACGCCCTCGACCCTGCCGATGAGCGCCGATGATTATGCGGGTCGCTATGTCTATTACGGCATCCGCGAGTTCGGGATGGCCGCGGCGATGAACGGGATGTCGCTGCACGGCGGGATCGTGCCTTACGGCGGCACCTTCCTGATCTTCTCCGACTATTGCCGCAACGCGATCCGCCTCTCGGCGTTGCAGCAGACCGGCGTGGTCTATGTGCTGACGCATGACAGCATCGGGCTGGGCGAAGACGGGCCGACGCACCAGCCGGTCGAACAGGTGATGAGCCTGCGTCTGATCCCCAACCTCAACGTCTATCGCCCTGCCGATGTGGTCGAGACCGCGGAATGCTGGGCACTCGCGCTCTCGACGCCCGAGACGCCTTCAGTGCTCGCGCTGACCCGCCAGAATCTGCCGCAGCTGCGCGGTGAGGGTGAGGGTAACTGGACGCAGGAAACCAACCGCAGCGCCAAGGGGGCCTACCGCCTCCATGCCGCCGATGGCCCGCGCAAGGTGGTGCTGGTCGCCACGGGATCGGAAGTCGAACTCGCGGTCGATTGCGCCGCGGCGCTCGAGGAGAAGGGCATCGGCGCCGATGTCGTCTCGATGCCCTGCATGGAACTGTTCGACGCCCAAGACGAAGCCTACCGCGCCGATCTGCTCCCTGCCGACGCGTTGATCGTCTCGATCGAGGCGGGCTCGACCCTCGGGTGGCAGCGTTACACCGGGCGCAGTGG
Organism: Erythrobacter neustonensis; assembly: GCF_001663175.1. Lineage (NCBI taxonomy): Bacteria > Pseudomonadati > Pseudomonadota > Alphaproteobacteria > Sphingomonadales > Erythrobacteraceae > Erythrobacter > Erythrobacter neustonensis. The sequence goes on from NZ_CP016033.1 coordinate 2,468,278, forward strand.
CATCAATATCGGGCTCGACACCTTCGGCGCTTCGGCCCCGGCGGAAGATCTGTTTGCCCATTTCGGCTTCACCGCGGCGGCAATTGTCCCGCAAATCCTTCAGAAATTGAACGCTTAAGCAGGAGAACCTCGCATGGCTACCAAAGTTGCGATCAATGGCTTCGGCCGTATCGGCCGTCTTGTCGCACGCGCCATTCTCGAACGCACCGACCACGATCTCGATCTGGTCGCGATCAACGATCTGGCAGATGCCAAGGCCAATGCACTGCTCTTCAAGCATGACACCGTCCACGGCCGCTTCGACGGCGATGTGACCGCCGACGGCGATGCGATCATCGTCAATGGCAAGCGCATCGCGGTGACCAAGGAGCGCGATCCGGCCAACCTGCCGCACGGCGAAATGGGCATCGATATCGTGCTCGAATGCACTGGCTTCTTCCAGAGCGACGAAGCCAGCCGCCCGCATATCGCCGCAGGGGCCAAGCGCGTGATCATTTCCGCGCCCGCGACCGGTGTGTCGAAGACCATCGTGTTCGGCGTGAACCATGAAACGCTCACCGCCGATGACGTGATCATCTCCAATGCGTCGTGCACCACCAACTGCCTTGCGCCGGTGGCCAAGGTGCTGAACGACGCGATCGGGATCGAGCGCGGATTCATGACCACGATCCACTCCTACACCAACGACCAGCGCATGCTCGACCAGATCCACTCGGATCTGCGCCGTGCGCGTGCGGGCGCGCAGAACATGATCCCGACCACCACCGGCGCGGCGCGCGCGGTCGGGCTGGTGTTGCCGGAGCTGAAGGGCAAGCTTGATGGCTCGTCCGTCCGTGTGCCGACGCCGAATGTCTCGATGGTCGATCTGGTCTTCGTGCCCAGCCGCGACACCACCGCCGAAGAAATCAACGCCGCCCTGAAGGCGGCTGCCGATGGCGCGATGAAGGGCGTGCTCGATTACACCGACCAGCCGCTGGTTTCGAGCGATTTCAATCACTACCCGGCGTCTTCTACCGTCGATTCGCTGGAAACCAGCGTGATGGAAGGCAAGCTTGCGCGCGTGGTCAGCTGGTATGACAACGAGTGGGGCTTCTCCAATCGCATGATCGACACCGCCGGCGTGGTGGCAAAGTTCCTGTGATCTGATCCCGGCCGTGCCGCGCGTCCCTCGGGGCATCGGCACGGCCATTGCCTGCAACGCTCCTACCGAACGGACCTGCCGCACCATGAGCTTCAAGACCCTCGATGATCTCCCTGCCGATCTGACCGGCGAAGTCGCACTGGTGCGGGTTGATCTGAACCTGCCGATGAAGGATGGTTCCGCGACCGATGTGACGCGGGTCGAAGCGGTGAAGCCTACCATCTTCGAACTCGCAAGCCGCGGCGCCAAGGTGCTGCTGCTCGCGCATTTCGGGCGGCCGGGCGGGCAGCGGTCCTCGATGCTGTCGACCAGCATGGTGATCGGCGATGTCGAGCGGGTGATCGGCAAGGAAATCATGTTCATCCCCGAGATCGCCGGGCCCGTGGTGGCGCAGGCGGTGTCCTCGATCCTGCGCGATGGCGATATCGGCCTGCTCGACAACACGCGCTTCTGGCCGGGCGAGGAAAAGAACGACCCCAATCTGGCGCAGGCAATCGCCGCGCACGGCACGCTCTATGTCAACGACGCCTTCAGCGCCGCGCACCGCGCGCATGCCACGACCGAAGGCCTCGCACATTTTCTCCCCGCCTATGCCGGCCGCTCGATGGAAGCCGAGCTGAAGGCATTGGATGCAGCGCTCGGCACGCCCGAACAGCCGGTCGCGGCGGTGGTCGGCGGGGCGAAGGTTTCGACCAAGCTTGCCGTGCTCGAACATCTGGTGGGCAAGGTGCAGCACCTCATCATCGGCGGCGGCATGGCCAACACCTTCCTCGCCGCACGCGGGGTCAATGTCGGCAAGAGCCTGTGCGAACACGATCTGGCCCCCACCGTCGCCCGCATCATGGACGAGGCCGACGCCAAGGGCTGCACCGTGCACCTTCCCTATGACGTGGTAGTGGCCAAGGAATTTGCGGCCAACCCGGCATCCTTGCGCACATGCAACGTTCACGAGGTTGCCGAGGACGAGATGATCCTCGACCTCGGTCCGCAGGCGGTCGAGGCCTTGGCCGATGTGCTCAAGACCTGCCGCACGCTGGTCTGGAACGGTCCGCTGGGCGCGTTCGAGACCGAGCCGTTCGATGCCGCTACCGTGGCGCTCGCGCGCACCGCTGCGGCGTTGACGCTCGAAGGATCGCTGATCAGCGTGGCGGGCGGCGGCGATACTGTCGCAGCGCTGGCCCACGCGGGAGCGTCGCAAGATTTCACCTATATTTCAACCGCTGGCGGCGCATTCCTCGAATGGATGGAAGGCCGCGTGCTGCCCGGTGTCGCCGCGCTCGAAGTTTGAGCTATGGCCGATCCCGCAGCGGAAATCGAGGCGCTGACGCTTGGCATGATGCGTGCCTGGGTCGCGGGTGATGCCAAGGCGATGAAGAAGCTGCTGGCCCGCGATTTCATGATGCTGGTTGGCAGCACGCCCCCGCAACTGCTTGACCGGCCAAGTTTTCTGGCCGCAGCCGGGCAAGGGTTCGCCTGCACGCGGTTCACCATGCGCGAAGTCATCGTGCGCAGCCACGGCAAGACCGCGTGGCTGTCTGCAGGGGCGGAACTGGATCTTGCCTTGGGCGCAAAAATCTGGCGCGGCGGATTTCTGCTCACCGATCTGTGGCGCAAGGGCGCGATCGGCGGGTGGAAGCTCGCCGAACGCAGTCTTGCGCGGATGGACGGCGATGAAACCCTCGCCCCGGCGATCAGCCGCCTGCAATTGTGGAAGTGAGCATGAGCGAAGCAGTCGAAACCAGCTACGGCGCCCTGAAGGTCATGGAAGAGGGCGAATTTGCCGGTTGGCGGTTTTGGGAAGGCGATCCGTTCGAAACGCGCTCGGGCCCGTTCTTCTATCGCCGCGAGGATGACGGCAGCTATGTCAGCGCCTTTCGTGCGGAGGACCGTCATATGAACGGCGGCGGGTCGATGCACGGCGGCTGCATGATGACCTTTGCGGATTTCGCGCTGTTCGCGATCGCCACCGATGCACTGGCAGGCGATCATGCGGTCACGCTCAACCTGTCGGGCGATTTTCTCGGGCCGATTGCATCCAGCGCGCTGGTCGAAGCGCGCGGCGAAGTGACGCGCGGCGGGGGCAAGACGATCTTCGTGCGCGGCACGGTGACCGGCGACGGCAAGCCCGCGCTCAGTTTTTCCGGCATCATCCGCCGCCTCTCCAAGCGGTAATTCTTTCGCGGTTGCGGCACGCTTGCGGCCTCGCTAAGGGCGCTTGCGAGCGGTTCTGCATACCTATGCATAAGAGGGCGGCGCCGCACCGGAACATCATCCACGCCTGAAAGAGAGCCCGCCATGAACACCGCTGAAATGACGCACCGCATCGCCACCGGACAGGGTTTCATCGCCGCGCTCGACCAGTCGGGCGGTTCGACCCCCAAGGCGCTGCAGGGCTACGGCGTCGATGACAGCGCATGGTCGGGCGAGGAGGAAATGTTCGCCGCTATCCACGCGATGCGCGCGCGGGTGATCACCAGCCCGTGCTTTGCCAACGGCAAGGTGATCGGCGCGATCCTGTTCGAGCGGACGATGGATGGCGAGGTCGACGGCAAGACCACGGGCGATGCGCTGAAGGCGCGCGGGATCGTCCCCTTCATCAAGGTCGACGAGGGTCTGGCCGAGGAAGCGGACGGCGTTCAGCTGATGAAGCCGATGACGAAGCTTGACGCACTGCTCGAAAAGTCGGTCGCGGCAGGAATGTTCGGCACCAAGATGCGTTCGGTCATCAAGACCGCGAACCCCGCCGGCATCGCCGCCGTCGTCGCGCAGCAGTTCCAAGTGGGCGAAAAGATCAGCGCCGCCGGGCTCATGCCGATTATCGAGCCCGAATTCGACATCACCGCCCAGACCCGCGCGCAAGGCGAGGAAATGC